>NZ_CP133269.1:3840416-4167500 GCF_030915525.1 Neobacillus sp. PS2-9 | reverse complement strand
TGTGCTGCAAATAAGTGATAAACAAAAAAAAGGGAAACGAAATGCTATCTACGAGCCCGAATTGCCTGATGTAGAAGGATTACGGTCGCATAGACAGGCTCTATGAGCCCGAATTGCCTAATGTAGAAGGGGTACGGTCGCATAGACAGACTCTATGAGCCCGAATTACTTGATGTAGAAGGATTACGGTCGCATAGACAGGCTCTATGAGCCCGAATTGCCTAATGTAGAAGGGGTACGGTCGCATAGACAGACTCTATGAGCCCGAATTACTTGATGTAGAAGGATTACGGTCGCATAGACAGACTCTACGAGCCCGAATTGCCTAATGTAGAAGGGTTCCGATCGCATAGACAGACTCTATGAGCCCGAATTACTTGATGTAGAAGGATTAAGGTCGCATAGACAGACTCTATGAGCCCGAATTGCCTAATGTAGAAGGGTTCCGGTCGCATAGACAGACTCTATGAGCCCGAATTACTTGATGTAGAAGGATTACGGTCGCATAGACAGACTCTATGAGCCCGAATTGCCTGAAAGAGAAGGGTTCCGGTCGCATAGAAGGGTTCTACGAGCCGAACTGTCTAATGGAGAAACAAAATCACCTTGCTTGCCCTCCACCTCTAGGCAATTATGTCAGCCTCTCAATGTAAACTCACAATAAATAACCATAATACAAAAAAACGAGCATTGCTCGTTAATTGTTTTTTCCATAATTGGTTACGCCGAAATAATCACTTGTTGCATAATTATTATATTTAACATCTAAATCATGAAACATCCGATGTACATCTATTAAATAAGAAACATCCTTCGTTTCATCAGCCTGTTCCAATAAATCATGTATTAGCATAAAATCCGCTTTTAAATCTAAATCATCAACTGCGTCAATCATTTTATTCAAATTCACTATGTAGTCTTTGTATTTGTTATGAAAAAGAGTAAAATTAAAATCTTTACTTCTTCCCCAGCATAACTCTTCATTCCAATAATTATGATTAATTTTAATGTATTCTCCAATATCCGCTTCGTTTACATTTACTTGTACTAGCTGCTGAACAGGCAATTCATTTGAGGCAGCTCGGTAAGACTTGAAATAAATCGTAACAGCGGAACCAACCACAATAGCTATGAATAAGATTGTAGAGAAAATGATCGGTTTCCTTCGAATAAAGTTCACCCCACTAGATTAGTAGTTAAAGATTTTAATATAGAGTAGCAAATATTTTTATTGATGTCATTTAAAAAGGGAATAAATCAGCCATATGTTTTTTGATGTTATTCGACAAAAATTGCATAACTCTCTTGACGTGTCCAAAAAAAGTGTGTATTATTGTAAGGGTCAACTCGTTCAATGAGTTGTCACAAAATATATGCGGGTGTAGTTTACTGGTAAAACCTCAGCCTTCCAAGCTGATGTAGTGGGTTCGATTCCCATCACCCGCTCCATACATAACTAACGCAGTGTATCGTTACATAGAGAACGATGCATTGCGTTTTTTCTTTATATAGAAAAAAGATGCCAAACTGGCATCATTTTAGAATGTGGTAGGTTGCTTCACCGCCGTGTATTTGAACAAACATGTTCATTAGAGATTCTGTTAGCTTTTCTGCGTTATGAAGATCAGTGGATGGTCTTAAATAGATGAGTTGAAGAGCATGTTTTGTTTCTAAAGAAACAGGGGCTCTATCAGAGTCTACAAAAGGACTTCCAAATGGGCCGTTCTCATCGGCTGATAAAATAAGGCGCTCCAAAGAATTTAAACGCCCATTTAAGCCCACATATTCCTCTCCTTCGTCCCCAAATCGAATACTAACGGGACCATTCAAACATTCTAGGTCGTAGATTCCGATAGGTACTTGATATTGTAGAGAGAAAAAATTATTAATATCGATTGCACTTTGTACAGACGAAAGATAATTCTGTTTCTGTACCCTTCTGTATATAGCTTCGACAGATGGACGGTACCGGTTGGGGTCCTTACCATTCTTTTTAAAAATAGTTCGCCATTCCTGAACTCCAGGAAGCTCTGTAACAGGTGTATTTTCTAAATCAAAATAAATAGACTCCTGGAAGAGCTGGAGTCTGCCTCTTAGCATTTGCGGTGAATCTCCGACCAATATATTTTTATATTCGATAACACCTAGTTTAAAGTCAGGAACTTGTCCCTTTATTTCTTGTGAGAGTTGAATTTCCAACGATTCCACCTCCAAATTTCATTTAAAATAGTTTATCATAAATAGATGTGCAACCAATAATTAAAACAACCAAACCACAACTAATATAAACAATCTTTTGGGGAAGGAGGACCAATATGGATGTCAAACAATTAAAAAAAGAGCTCATTGCTTACAGCAAGGAAATTGGAATCGATAAGATCGGTTTTACCACTTCAGACATGTTCAGTGAATTGAAAAATAGATTAATCAGACAACAAGAACTTGGCTATCAATCTGGTTTTGAGGAGCCAGACATAGAGAAACGTGTGACACCCGCCCTTTTGATGGAGGAGCCACGTTCCATTATTGCGATTGCTCTTGCTTATCCATCAAAGATGAATGAACGTGTAGAAGGAAGGATGGGTGAACGAAGAGGATTTTTCAGCAGGGCTTCTTGGGGGCTCGATTACCACCATGTTTTACGTGACCGGCTAAAGAAGCTTGAAGAGTTTATTTTAACAATGGTCCCGGAGGCAAGGTTAAAATCAATGGTCGATACGGGAGAACTTTCTGACAGGGCCGTTGCCGAGCGAGCAGGTATCGGTTGGAGCGGGAAGAACTGTGCCATCATTACTCCAGAGTTTGGCTCTTATGTCTATTTAGGTGAAATGATTACAAGTATACCATTTGAACCGGATACACCTATTGAGGACCAGTGTGGTTCTTGTAGAAAGTGCCTAGATGCTTGTCCTACGGGTGCATTAGTCCAAGGAGGACAGATTAATGCACAGCATTGCATTTCCTTTTTAACACAAACAAAAGAGCTAATTCCGGATGAATTTCGCGATAAGATAGGAAACCGTATTTATGGATGTGATTCCTGCCAAACCGCTTGCCCGGTGAATAAGGGGAAAAACTATCATTTCCACGAAGAAATGGAAGCCAATCCAGAAGTGGCCAAGCCGCTACTAAAGCCGATATTAAAATTGAGTAACCGAGAGTTTAAAAAACAATTTGGTTCGGTGGCTGGCTCTTGGAGAGGAAAGAAGCCGATCCAGCGAAATGCAATCATAGCCCTTGCTCATTTTAAAGATAATACAGCTATTCCTGACTTAATCGAAGTATTAGAAAGGGAAGCAAGTCCGGTATTGAGAGGAACGGCTGCGTGGGCGCTTGGGAAAATAGGTGGTGAATCCGTTCGCGTTGCTCTTTTAAGGGCAAAAGAGAAAGAAATCGAGAGAGAAGTTCAACTAGAAATTGAAAAAAGTCTAACTCAATTTAAATAAATGAAAAGCGAAACAAATTGGTTTCGTTCTTTTTTATATTAAAACCAACTTTCCTTCATATGTATGAAAGAAAGGGGTGAAGAAATAATGTTTGAATTGCTCCAGGATTTGTTTGAAAAAAGAGTGAATCAATTTGTTACCGATAAAAGAAGCCATAGGATATTTTTTCCGAAGGCTGAGAAAAAACAAGAAGCATTAGCCAAACGGTCAGCAGAAATTGTAAAGGTGAAAGCTACAGGAAAAATTATGGAGGAAGTTTCAGAAGAAGAATTTCAAACGGTAAAATACCTTGCACACTATCAATACTTAATTAAGCAAAAAGGAATCTTCTACTTGGAAGAAGAGATGGAAGAAAGACTGGCGAAGTTCTACAAAGGTGCTTTAGTTATGGATGAGGAAAGAATCCCAAAGGAAGATGTATACTCTCATCAAGAGACAATAGAAGAAGTGATTGATGAAACAGATGAACGGTTAAGCTATCAATACGATCGCTTGAAAGCAGTACAATATGCGGAGCGCTGGTGGAATACCTACAACCCTGCTTACAAGAAATTTGAAGTAGATTGTACTAACTTTATTTCACAATGCCTTCATACAGGGGGAGCCCCCATGAGAGGGTATCCCAATCGCGGGACTGGTTGGTGGCTGCAGAGCAGCAACTGGAGCTATAGCTGGGCTGTAGCCAATTCACTAAGGCTATACTTAGGTAATTCAAGGGCGGGTCTAAGGGCTAGAGAAGTTAGCAGTCCGGACCAATTATTACTGGGAGACGTCATTTGCTATGATTTTGAGGGGGACGGCCGTTATAATCACAACACCATAGTAACCGGAAAAGATGCTAATGGAATGCCTTTAGTGAATGCTCATACCTATAATAGTCGTAAGCGTTATTGGGCATATGAGGATTCCTCAGCTTATACCCCGAATATTAAGTATAAGTTCTTTAGTATTATCGATTTATAAGACCACACTATTCTACTTCTTTGTCTGCTCTTTTCTTGGGAGTGTGATTCTTTAAAAGAAGGAATGAGAGTGGTATAATTTCTTTTATAGTTTTGGCTTTGTTAAACTTGTCTGTTGATTTACGCTCCAGGCGCGAGCGGTTCGTGGGCGTTTCGGCGAGCCTCCTCGGAGAAACGCGCCTGCGGGGTCTCCCCTGAACCGTACTCCCACAGGAGTCTTCGTGCCTTCCGCTCCAATCAACTGGATATTAAAATCAACAATGTTCTTTAACACAGCTATAGTTTTTTCAATTGGGGTGAGTTTTTTGGCTATACACGTAGTACTATATCAACCACAAATACCTTCTAATACAGGAAACATCGCAAGGACATGTGCAGGCACTGATACTCATTTACATTTAATTCGGCCGTTAGGTTTTTCAACTGATGATAAGATGTTGAAAAGAGCAGGGCTGGATTATTGGGAGCATGTAAATATTACGTATTATGATTCCTTAGAAGAATTTTACGAAAAAAATGCTGGCGGTGAATTTTTTTACTTAACAAAATTCGGGCAAAAGCCTCATAGCAGTTTTGATTACAGTAACCCTGAAAAGGAATTTTATTTTATTTTCGGAAGAGAAACAACAGGTTTACCGAAGGACGTCATTGAAAATAATAAGGACGTAAGCCTAAGGATTCCGATGACCAATAATATTCGTTCATTAAATCTTTCTAATACTGCAGCTATACTTATTTATGAAGCACTTCGTCAGCAAAACTATCCAAATCTCGATTAAATGAAGGAGGCCCAGGTTCATGGGCCTCTTTTTGTAAAAGGAAGGGAACCTACAATGAATGATATCATCACAACGATTCTAAACCATCGCTCCATAAGGCATTTTGAGGATAAGCCCTTAACAGATGAGCAAATTAAAACAATTGTATTGAGTGCTCAGGCGGCTTCAACGTCAAGCTATATTCAAGCCTATTCCATTATTGGTGTGAAGGATCAAGAGAAAAAGAAAAAGTTGGCGGAACTAGCAGGCAATCAGGAATATGTTGAAAAAAATGGCCATTTTTTTGTTTTTTGTGCAGATCTTTATCGTCATAGCATCATAGGGAAAGAAGAACAAAAAGAAGTCAATCCATCAATAGAAAGCACTGAGAAATTTATGGTGGGTCTCATTGATGCTTCCTTAGCGGCACAAAACGCTGCTATTGCGGCTGAATCACTTGGGCTAGGGATTTGTTACATAGGAGGGATTCGAAACAACTTAGAAGAGGTAAAGAAGCTCTTAAAAACACCAGACCGTGTCATTCCTTTGTTTGGACTTGCGGTGGGATATCCAGCAAAAATGACGGAGCAAAAGCCAAGATTGTCTTTTGAGCATATCTATCATGAAAATGAATATGAACAGGATATGGCTATTTATTTACAACAGCTAAGGGAGTATGATGAACTCATCTCAGACTATTATGAACAAAGAACTGGCGGGAAAAGAAAGGATCACTGGACAGCGCAAATGGCCCAGATGCTGGAAAACCAAAGTAGGATGTATATGAAGGAGTTTATTCAAAAAAATAAATTAGATCTACGATAAAAGGCTGCCACATGGCAGCCTTTTTACATGAAAAATTATTTTGTTGAACCGGGCTTGTCATTATAACCTGCAGTGAAGATTGCTGACAAAAATGTGATCATTACTAAAACAACGATGAAAGTGTTCATGTTATGTATTGCCCCCTTCGTTTTGCTATTTTCATTTTTTACCCATATGATTTTATTATATCCTAACTTTAAAAAATGAAAAGTGTAAGATTTCCTGTAACGAATAAAAAAGATAAAGAGTTACTCACATACGCATGTTCAAGTTCATTGGCGCATAGAGTATATTAATCGTCTCTGATTAAGCTACAGGGGGAGGGCCTTATGGATATTTTAAAAAAAATCGAGATGTATCGAGAAGAAGAGGAAAAACTTCGTTGGGAAGGAACATTCGCTGATTATTTACTGTTGCTAAAGGAAAAGCCATGGGTAGCACAATCTGCACATTCTCGAGTTTATAATATGCTTAAAGATGCAGGGATTGAAGAGGTAAAAGGGACGAAAAGGTACAACTTTTTCAGCAATCAATTATTTGGTTTAGAAGAGTCTTTGGAACGTCTAGTGGAAGAATATTTCCATCCTGCAGCTAAAAGACTGGATGTAAGAAAGCGGATTTTACTGTTGATGGGTCCAGTAAGTGGCGGGAAATCAACACTAGTTACTATGTTAAAAAGAGGATTAGAAGCCTACTCACATACCAATAGGGGTTCTGTATTTGCCATTAAAGGCTGTCCGATGCATGAAGACCCGCTGCATTTAATTCCACATCATCTACGTAAAGATTTCTTTGAGGAATATGGTATAAGAATTGAAGGAAATCTTTCACCGCTCAATATGATGCGCCTTGAGAAGGAGTATGGCGGCAGGATTGAAGATGTTCAAGTAGAAAGAATCTTTTTCTCAGAGGATAAGAGAACAGGAATCGGAACCTTTAGTCCATCCGATCCAAAATCGCAGGATATTGCCGATTTAACAGGAAGTATTGATTTTTCAACGATTGCCGAATTTGGTTCCGAGTCTGACCCTAGAGCCTATCGTTTCGATGGTGAACTGAATAAAGCAAATCGAGGGATGATGGAATTCCAAGAGATGCTAAAATGTGATGAGAAATTCCTTTGGCATTTACTTTCCTTGACACAAGAGGGGAACTTTAAAGCTGGAAGGTTTGCGTTAATTTCTGCTGATGAATTAATTGTGGCTCACACGAACGAAACCGAGTACCGATCCTTTATCTCCAATAAAAAGAATGAGGCATTGCATTCACGGATTATCGTTATGCCAATTCCATATAACCTTAAGGTTTCTCAAGAAGAAAGAATTTATGAAAAAATGATAAATGAAAGTGATGTTTCCGATGTTCATATTGCGCCGCATACGTTAAAGGTAGCAGCGATGTTCACTATTTTAACCCGCTTAAAGGAGCCTAAAAAAGGGGATATTGATTTACTGAAGAAAATGCGCCTTTATGATGGAGAAAACGTGGAAGGTTTTAACACTGCCGATATAGATGAACTCAAAAAGGAATATCCTGATGAGGGCATGAGCGGTATTGACCCACGTTACGTGATCAATAGAATTTCTTCTACGATTATTAGAAAAGAAGTACCTTCAATTAATGCCTTAGACGTGTTAAGGTCGTTAAAGGATGGGTTGGACCAACACCCATCTATTACAGCAGAACTGCGTGAACGCTATATGAATTATATTTCTTTAGCTAGAAAAGAGTATGATAATATTGCGAAGAAAGAAGTTCAAAAAGCGTTTGTGTATTCGTATGAAGAGTCTGCAAAAACACTCATGGACAATTATTTGGATAATGTAGAAGCATACTGCAATAAGAATAAGCTCCGCGATCAATTAACTGGAGAAGAAATCAATCCGGACGAAAAGCTTATGCGTTCAATAGAAGAACAAATAGGGATTTCGGAAAATGCGAAGAAAGCCTTCAGAGAAGAAGTATTAATCCGTATTTCTGCTTTCGCAAGAAAAGGAAAACGGTTTGACTATAATTCGCATGACCGACTACGAGAAGCTATTCAGAAGAAGCTCTTTGCTGATTTAAAGGATGTTGTAAAAATTACTACTTCCTCAAAAACTCCAGATGAGCAGCAGTTGAAGAAAATAAATGATGTAGTGGCCCGTTTAGTAGATGAACATGGATATAATTCAACATCAGCTAATGAATTACTACGTTATGTTGGAAGCTTATTAAACAGATAACTAGGATTAAAATAGGAAGGACTGGCAGAGAGAATCTGTCAGTCTCTTTTTTTCCAACTTGTAACTCGTCCAATTTCTTAGTAGAAAGCCCAATTGTCAAAATTATTAGTAAATTATTCTTCACTCTTGCATAGGATAAAGTAATCCATATTTTAATTGAACTTTTAATCGGATTATTTTATGTTTTTGTAGGAAAAAGTGTGCAAAACGGATTTAAATAATTTCATAAGGAGGGGTTTACATTGTCTGTTAACAATCATCAATTTGTCATTTCAAGAGAAGATTGGTCCCTCCACCGTAAAGGCCACGATGACCAGCAGCGGCATCAGGAAAAAGTCCAGGAGGCAATTCGCAACAATCTTCCCGATCTCATTACAGAAGAGAGCATAATCATGTCGAATGGTCGAGATGTGGTAAAAATTCCAATTCGTTCGTTGGACGAATATAAAATTCGCTATAATTATGACAAAAACAAACACGTGGGCCAAGGTGACGGTGACAGTCAAGTCGGTGATGTTGTAGCACGTGACGGTTCTAGTGGGCAAAAAGGTCCAGGCAAAGGCCAAGGAGCAGGGGATCAGGCCGGAGAAGACTATTTTGAAGCAGAAGTGTCATTAATGGAGCTCGAGGAAGCATTATTTAAACAATTGGAGCTTCCGAATTTAAAAAGAAAAGAAGAGCAGGAACATCTCGTTGAAAATATTGAGTTCAACGATATTAGAAAAACAGGTTTAATGGGTAATATTGATAAAAAACGTACCATGATGTCTGCTTTTAAACGTAATGCCATGAGTGGGAAACCGGCGTTTCATCCTATTTATAAGGACGATTTAAAGTTTAAGACTTGGAATGAAGTGGTGAAACCAGATTCAAAAGCCGTCGTTATTGCTATGATGGACACGAGCGGTTCCATGGGAATTTGGGAAAAGTATATGGCCCGCAGCTTTTTCTTCTGGATGACACGCTTTTTAAGAACCAAGTATGAAACAGTTGAAATTGAGTTTATTGCACATCATACCGAAGCAAAAATTGTGACGGAAGAAGACTTTTTTTCAAAAGGTGAAAGTGGTGGAACTATTTGTTCTTCTGCTTACCGAAAGGCATTAGAGATCATTGACAGTAAGTATAATCCACGAAAGTTCAACATCTATCCATTCCATTTTTCAGACGGTGATAATCTCACATCGGATAACGCTCGTTGTGTGAAGCTTGTAGAAGAGTTAATGAAGGTATCCAACATGTTTGGATATGGTGAGGTTAATCAGTATAACCGACATTCAACTCTCATGTCCGCATACAAGAATATCAAGGATGAACATTTCAGACATTATATCCTCAAACAAAAAGCAGATGTATTCCATGCCATGAAGAGCTTTTTTCAACAAGAAGAATCCAAACAATACGCATAATCGTTAAAGAGGCTGACTCAAAAGCAAAATGATCAGCCTCTTTGTTTGTGTAAAAGACCGTAATGTAAAATGAAAAAATGTGAATAATAATTATAGGAACATAAAAACGTTGTTTATGATTCAATTCTAGTGTCTGATATGGCAGACCTTATTTTACCAAGAGATGTTTTGGCATGTTCTTTATTTAAGACCATGATATTTACGTATAAGGCATCGATGAGACTTAATTGTGCAATCCGTGATGCTAACGCTTCAGATCGGTATTCAGTTTCTTCTGAACTTGTAAAGAGCGCAATATCTACCTTTTGACTTATTGGTGATTTTGGAAAACTGGTGATCCCGATGGATTTAGCTCCATTTTCACTGGCCACATTCAAAATATCAATTGTATCTTTATTTGCTCCAGAATGAGAGATGACAACGGCCAAATCTTTTTCTGTTAACTGTGAAGCTGACATGAGTTGAAAGTGGGAGTCAATAAATGCAAACACTTTAATACCTGTTCGAATAAACTTATGGAATGCGTCCATTGCAATAACAGCTGACCCACCAGTTCCGTAAAAATGAACCCGTTCAGCCGTATGAATCATCTTAACTGCCCTTTGAATCGAATCGCTGTCCTGGAGCTGTAGGGTATTTTCTAAGGTTCTTATATTTGATTGAAATACTTTTTCAGTGACAGCCTTTTCAGTATCACCCTCAGTAATTTCCTCATGAATTTGCTGGATGGGAGTAATGATTTCTGAAGCCAGTGCAATCTTCATTGCCTGGTATCCTTTAAATCCGATCCGTTTACAAAAGCGGAAAACCGTGGCGTCGGCCATCCCGAGATCTTCAGCGACTTCATTAATCGTGCTGTGAAGAATTTTTTCAGGATTGTCTAATATAAAATTAGCAATTTGCTTTTCCTTTTCACTAAATCTGGCATAGTAAGAGCGTATTTTACTAATGCAGCTCATCCGCAACCCTCATTTTTTATTGATTTGCTTTGTTAATGAACATTGATGATTTTTATAACCTGTTGATTGGAGCGGAAGGCGCGAAGACTCCTGTGGGAGTACGGTTCAGGGGAGACCCCGCAGGCGCAAGCGCCGAGGAGGCTCGCCGAAACGCCCACGAACCGCTCGCGCCTGCAGCGGAAATCAACAGACAAGTTTAACAGAGCAATTGATAAATAAATTATAGCATAAAAACAGTTTATGAAAAAAAATTTCATCAAATCAATTGCGGAAAGAAATTTTTTTGACTATAGTAGTAGAAGATGAAAAAATATTTCATGAAGGAGACATATAAATGAAAATTGGATTAATTGGCTTAGGAAAAATGGGATATAGTTTAGCTTTAAACTTATTAGATCATAAACACGAGGTTGCAGCATTTGATGTAAATGCAAAGGCTGTTGCAGAAATCTCTGAAAAAGGTGGACAAGGTGTTAGTTCATTAACAGAATTAGTTTCATCTCTTCCATCTCCGAAAGCCGTTTGGGTAATGGTACCAGCGGGCCAAATTACAAATAATGTACTTCAAGAGCTTAAAGAATTACTTGACGCTGGAGATATTGTTATCGAAGGTGGAAATTCTCACTATAAAGAATCAATCGCTCGTGGAAAAGAATTTGCCGAAAAGGGCGTCCATTTCCTTGATGTTGGTACGAGTGGAGGAGTGGAAGGCGCAAGAAATGGTGCTTGTACTATGATTGGTGGAAACAAAGAAGCATTCCAGCATGTGGAACAAATTTTTGAACATATTTGTGTAGAAAACGGCTACCTTTATGCAGGAGAAAGTGGAAGCGGCCATTACTTAAAAATGATACATAATGGAATTGAGTATGGAATGATGCAGTCGATTGCTGAAGGTTTTGAACTGCTTGATAAAAGTCCATATGATTATGATTTTGAGCAGGTTGCAAGGGTGTGGAGTAACGGGTCTGTTATCCGTTCTTGGTTAATGGAATTGACACAAAATGCTTTTTCAAAGGATGCAAAGCTAGAAGGAATTAAAGGAATCATGCATTCTTCAGGTGAAGGAAAATGGACTGTAGAAACAGCCTTAGACCTTCAAACTGCTTCCCCTGTAATTGCTCTATCTCTTATGATGAGATATCGCTCGTTGGAAGAAGACACTTTCTCAGGAAAAGTGGTATCTGCTTTAAGAAATGAATTTGGCGGACACGGAGTTGTCAGTAAATAATTGAACTGGTAGAACAACAGATGGAACTTTCATCTGTTGTTTTTTTTTACCCTAAAATCCTTTTTCTTTTCATTCAGACGTTTATTACCATTCATAGTTCTTCACAAAAAATAAAGAATAAGAAGGCAAGAAAACTTTTTGAGAAAAAGGGGGTTTTTCGATTGATAAAAAAACCAGCAGGAATCCTTCTAACAGCGGTCCTCACAATGGGGTTAGCAGCTTGTAATAACAATGCTCGTAATGATCTCAACGATCGTGACCGAGTGGGAATGAACACAAACCGAAATGACCACATTCTTGATGTTCGGAATGGACGGGATGATGGGATTGACCATAATGGTCCGCTTACAGAGGATTATACAAATACTAACAACAGCCAAAGTGATACAGATCGTAATTGGTTTAATAATAAACGGAAAATAAATAGAAATAATGATGATATGATTTCTGCTTACCAAACCAATTTGGACAGTAATCAATATCCTCATACTAGGGCAGTATTGATTCGCGACGCCAAGTATCAATTTGTTCAAATGGACCCAAAACAGGGTTGGGCAGGAATTATGAATCAAATCCAGCCGTATATCAATCAGCAGCTTCCAACTGGTCAAACACCTGCGGGTCAGCCGGCACCACAGCAGGCTCAACCTGCGCCTAAGCAGACAACACCGATGGCACCGAAGCAGGCACAGCCGGCACCAACAGCTCCTGCTCCAACACCTGCACCACAACAGGCACAGCCTGCACAACCAGCACAAAAACAGCCAGCAACCAATGCGCCTACTAGTGGAGCGGTTAGCCAATATGTACAACAAGTCATTAACTTAACAAACGCTCAAAGAAGCAAAAACGGACTTCCGGCATTGAAAGCTGATACTCAATTAAGTGGGGTAGCTCAGAAAAAATCACAAGATATGCAGCAAAATCATTACTTTTCACATACTAGTCCAACGTATGGATCTCCTTTCGACATGATGAGGGATTTTGGTATAACTTATAAGTCTGCTGGTGAAAATATTGCACAAGGACAACAAACACCACAAGAAGTAGTAACTGCTTGGATGAACAGCGAAGGGCATCGTAAAAACATCCTCAGTCCAAATTTCACTCACATTGGAGTTGGATTTGAACAGACTGGGAAGCATTGGACACAAATGTTTATTGGCAAATAAACCTGTAAAAGAAGGCTGACTCATTGAGTCAGCCTTCATTCGCTTTTGAATCAGTCATATTCAAGAAATTCGTTAGAGCAGGGAATTCGAATTGAAAGATTGTTCCTTTGCCTACTTCACTATCAACCCAAATTTCACCATCAAGGGCACGCACAATGCTATACACCACCATCATGCCTAAACCGGTACCATTTTTACCTTTTGTGGAGTAAAAAGGTTCTCCTAATCGATCAAGCTGCTCCTTTGTCATGCCAACTCCCGTGTCTGTCACTCTAATGGTGATACAGTTTTGGCTATATTCAGTTGATAACGTTAGATGGCCGCCATGAGACATTGATTCAATCGCATTTTTTAGGACATTAATAAAGCATTGTCGAAATTTTTGTCTGTCCCCTTTTATGAATCCGATTACTGAGAAATCGGTAATAATCTCAACCGAATTTTGATTGGCCAAAGGCTGAAGAATATTTATAATTTGTCGGAGTTCACTTTTTACATTCAGTTCTTCAAAGGTTTCTAAGTCTGGTTTAGCAAAGGTTAAATAATCTTGGATGACCCTTTCGGCAGAATGTAATTCTTCCTTTACGATGGATAAATACTCCTTCCTTTTTTGTCTAGGTAGATAATCATCCTGTAGAAGTTGAACAAAACCGCTGGCTGCAGTTAGCGGATTGCGGATCTCATGGGAAATTGCAGCCCCCATTTGTTCAACGGCTTTTAATTTTTCTGCCTTTATCAGTTGTTGGCGCATCTCTGTATTTTTTATAACAAATTCTATCGAGTAAGAAAGAATGCCAATTCCGAGGGAAGGTATGACCAAATAGGCAAACCAAGCATCGAACCAGTTTGTTTGAGTATTGCTGAAGCTCATGCCCAGGACTGTAATGATGGAAAGGGTCATACCCATACAAACTGTGGTAAATATTCGTCGAACGGGAACCTGCTTCCAAAACCATGGATACATACGCCAAAAAATAATAATAAGTGGTGCATAAAGAACGGATGTTTGAAGAAAACCTAAATTTAATCCGTAGAAACTTCTTAGGATTATTAGTGATAATACAAGGATGGGTCCAATTCCTACATAAAGGCCGCCAAGTACTAATGGAATAATTCTTAAATCGTACCTAGCATAGGGAACTGGATTATAGGAGAATTGAATACATAACAATATCAAGAAACTAAATATTAAGACTAAAGAGGGTTTAGAAAAGGTGAATTTTTTACTTTTTTCAAGAATTAGCAAACCAAAGAAAAGCAATATAATTAAAAGGGAGAGATTTAAGAAAAGGTGTTTCGTAATTTCCATAAACATCACCGTCCATTAGGGCTCATAGGAAAATTTTACAGGTATTTCCCTTATTATACAACAATATTCGCGAAATTTTTAGAAAGTTATACAAAAAAGGCCTCTTAAGGAGGCCTCCTAGTTTTGTGCAGTGACTGGTTCACGGCTAAATTCTATGGCAGCCAGTTTTGCACTTTCCTTTGCTTTTGCTAAGATTTCAGGTACCCTTTGGGGATAAAGATCAAAACCTTCAGCAACGACAGTATCCATGACGTTTATGCCAAGGAAGGTAAGGGCAATTCTTAAATAACGGTCACCAGATTCCATATCTTGAAGTGGGGTTCCTGTATATTGTCCACCCCTTGTCTGAATATGAATGGCTTTTTTATCTGTTAAAAGTCCTTTTGGTCCGTTTGCTGTATGGGCAAAGGTTTTGCCTGCAATAAATAGGTTATCTAAAAAGGCTTTTACTACCGCGGGGGAATTTAAATTCCACATGGGTGACACAAAAACGTAATAGTCATAAGAGATAAATTCATCCGCAAGGGCGTGCATTTTTAAGATTTTCTCTCTTTCCACTTCGGACAATTGATCTAATGAATATCCATACCCAGCTAATTTCCCTCTAGCAAACACCAAGTCTGCATCCATTTGAGCAAAATCTAATGAAAATAAATCCATTCTTTTAATTTCAACGTCCGGACGCTGTTGTTGATAGACCTCGAGGAAGGCTTCACCGATTTGCAATCCCTTTGATTTTTCAAGTCCTTTGGGGTTTGCTGTTACATAAAGTAATTTTTTCACTAAAACACGACCTATCTGAAAGTATTTAATTTCTTACTCTCATTATAGAAAAAATATCTTTGCTCAACATTGAACAAACAGTGACGTTCATGAACATTAAGTGTCAACTTTAGTCTGGGTTAAAGAACAGTGTTGATTTTTACACCCTGTTGATTAGAGCGGAAGGCACGAAGACTCCTGTGGGAGTATGGTTCAGGGGAGACCCCGCAGGCGCTTTTCTCCGAGGAGGCTCGCCGAAACACCCACGAACCGCTCGTGCCTAGAGCGGAAATCAACATACAATTTTAACAAAGCCTTAGTAAATAAAAGCTCAATGAGGCTGTTTCTTTTATATAAAAATTTAATAAGTGTTATACTTTTTAAAGAAAGCCAAACTATAGAGGGTAGAATGTAATTATTAAAATAGAACGAATAGAAAGAGGGCGTTAGAATGACAAAACAACAAATTGGAGTAATTGGTTTAGCTGTTATGGGGAAAAACCTTGCGTTAAACATTGAAAGTCGAGGATATTCTGTGGCTGTTTTTAATCGTTCTTATGATAAAACAGAAGCATTTTTAAAGAATGAAGCTGAAGGGAAAAATTTTGCGGGTGCTCAATCAGTTGAAGAATTTGTAAATTTATTAGAGAAACCAAGAAAAATTTTATTAATGGTGAAAGCAGGAACCGCAACAGATGCAACAATTGATTCCTTAAAACCATATTTAGAAGAAGGCGACATTCTTATTGATGGTGGGAATACATTTTTTCAAGATACAATCAGACGAAACAAAGAACTCGAGTCAGCTGGGTTCCATTTTATAGGGACAGGTGTTTCTGGTGGTGAAGAAGGTGCATTAAAAGGTCCGGCAATTATGCCAGGTGGGAAAAAAGAGGCATATGAACTAGTTCAGCCAATCTTCGAAGCCATTTCAGCTAAAGTAAAAGGTGACCCATGCTGTACATATATTGGTCCAAATGGAGCGGGGCATTATGTAAAAATGGTACATAATGGGATCGAATATGGAGATATGCAATTAATTTCCGAGGCCTATTATATTCTAAAGAATGTCCTTGGTTTAAGCGCGGAAGAACTTCATAAGGTATTTGCCGAATGGAATAAAGGAGAATTAGACAGTTATTTAATTGAAATAACAGCAGATATTTTTACAAAGGTTGATGATGAAACGGGTAAACCACTAGTTGATATGATTCTGGATACAGCGGGTCAAAAAGGTACCGGCAAATGGACCAGTCAAAATGCATTAGATTTAGGGGTACCACTACCAATTATTACAGAATCCGTATTTGCTCGGTTTATTTCGGCAATGAAGGACGAGCGTGTGAAAGCAAGTAAAATTCTTAATGGACCTGGAGTTCGTGCATTTGAGGGAGACAAAGAGGAACTAATTGAAGCAATCCGTAAAGCTTTGTACATGAGCAAAATTTGCTCCTATGCACAAGGATTTGCACAAATGCGTGTAGCATCAGAAGAATATGATTGGAATCTTCGCTATGGTGATATTGCCATGATTTTTAGAGGCGGCTGCATCATTCGAGCGCAGTTCCTCCAAAAGATTAAAGATGCCTATGACCAAAATCCTGAACTAGCCAATCTTTTATTAGATCCTTACTTTAAAGAAATTGTTGAAAACTATCAGGGATCGTTACGAAAAGTGGTTGCTATGGCAATTGAGCGCGGGATTCCTGTGCCATCCTTTGCAAGTGCGATCGCATACTATGATAGCTATCGCACAGAGACTCTTCCTGCCAATCTGTTGCAAGCCCAACGTGACTATTTTGGCGCACATACCTATCAACGTGTGGATAAAGAGGGAGTGTTTCATACGAACTGGATGGAGTAATTCTTCTGGATTGCAATTGAGATATGTTGAACTGCCAAAAAGACTGCTAAGAATATTTAGCGGTCTTTTGTTTTTGTTTAGCGTACAATGTCAAATGCTTTTTTCAAGTTTTAGGGTAACTCAAACAGACTTACTGTTTTTTTCACAAGTAACAATTAATCAAGTTTTATGAAAAAGGCACCATTTTCTTGATTCAGAAATGGGTATACACTCGGTTTTTGGTCTGCCTTGATGCAATCTGCCATTGAGTACAAATTTCTTTTTTACAGCCAGTTTGGGCCGTTGACTGCGCTTCTATGTGACCTTCTTCTCCTTCTTCCAGCCAGTTAGGGCGTGTAGACTGCTCCTATGCGACCTTCTTCTCCTTCTTCCAGCCAGTTTGGATCCGTAGACTGCTCCTATGCGACCTTCTTCTCCTTCTTCCAGCCAGTTTGGATCCGTAGACTGCTTCTATGCGACCTTCTTCTCTTTCTTCCAGTCAGTTTGGGCTTGTAGACTGCTTCTATGCGACCTTCTTCTTTTTTTCCAGCCAGTTTGGGCTCGTAGACTGCTCCTATGCGACCTTCTTCTTTTTTTTCCAGCCAGTTTGGGCCCGTAGACTGCTCCTATGCGACCTTCTTCTCTTTCTCTTTGCCTGTCGGGGCTGAACGAGGCGCTTCCGCCTTTTATTATTTCTTTCATCAAATTGTAAGAAATAAAAAAATAATGCAATAGAAACAGATATAAAATATGGTTATGGTAATTTTTAATTAAAAAGTTTGTTGATAAAGGCGGGAGCAATAAGTGAACCAACATTCCCAAAATGGCCAAACCTTAAAGGAATTACAATTACGAATAGATGAGCTTGAGAAGAGGGAAGTGGAGCTCCAAAAACAATTGCGTTTACATACATCCTTACATTCCAGGGTTTTAGATGCACTGCCAATAAATGTTTTTTTAGAGGACCCTGAGGGCAGAACAATATTTGCAAATAAACAGGCTTGTCTTGCAAATGGTCTATCATTGGAAGAACTGGTAGGAAAAACAGTGTTTGATTTTTTCCCGCAACATATAGCCCAATTAAATCGTGAAATTGACCTCGAAGTATGGGAAGAGCGTCGTCTTATAACAAGGGAAGCAAAGGTTGGATTTCAAGGGAAAGAATCAATTATGTTTTCTGGTAAAACGATAATTGAGCTACCTGAATCAGGAAAAGACTTCCTCCTTGGTTTTGGATTAGATATAACTGACTTGAAAAAGGCAGAAAAGAAGATAGAGCATATGGCTTACCATGATGCTTTAACCGGTCTGCCGAATAGGTGGTTTATAAAGGCATACCTTGAAAAATATCTACATGATTTTCCTATGGGGAATAACCAAATACTAGGAGTGGTTCTCTTAGATTTAGATCATTTCAAAGTCATTAATGATAGTTTAGGACATCAAGCAGGGGATGCTTTATTGCAGGCAGTGGCAGAACGATTAAGAGATACAGTCGGGAAAGAAAATATACTAGCGAGATTTGGTGGAGATGAATTTGTACTCATAATTCCTAATGTTTATAGTTTAGACATGGTTAATGAATTATGTGACTTCATTCTTGATGTAATGAAAGAACCATTTTGGATAAATAAACAAAGGTTTACTATATCACCCAGTATTGGAATATGTTTACATCCAGAACATGGGAGTGATATGAATAATTTAATTAAAAATGCTGACCTTGCAATGTATCATTCAAAAGAAAAAGGGAGAAATTGTTATTCATTGTTTGTACCTAATATGAAAGTCCACGCAATGGTACGTATGGATATGGAGATAAATTTAAGGCAAGCCCTTGAAAAACAGGAGTTCGTTCTCCATTATCAACCTAAAATGAATTTGAAAACAGGCAGGATTTCCGGTATGGAAGCATTAATCAGGTGGAAAAGTGATGAAAACAAACTCTTATATCCAGATACATTTATATCAATTGCTGAGGAATCTGGATTAATCGTTCCTATTGGGGAATGGGTATTACGCAAAGCATGTTCTGAATGTAAAATGTGGCATGATGCTGGGTTTGACGAGCTGACAGTTAGTGTAAACATATCGCCAGCACAATTTCAAAAACAGAATCTCGAAGAAGTGATTAGTGTGATTCTTTCTGAGACAGGATTGCCGCCAAGGGCATTAGAATTGGAATTAACAGAGAGCACTGTGATGAAGGAACCAGAACTTGCAGCAAAAATACTAAAGAACCTTAAGTCTCTTGGAATTTCCATTTCAATTGATGATTTTGGTACTGGTTTTTCATCATTAAGCTATTTAAAGAACTTTCCGATTGATACTCTAAAAATAGATAAATCTTTCATTATGAACCTTGGCTATGATGAAGAAAATAGCGCCATTGTAACAGCTGTGATTGCACTAGCACATATACTCAAATTAAAGGTCGTGGCTGAAGGTGTAGAGACTTTAGATCAATTGGATTTTTTACAATTGGGTGCCTGTGATCTTGCACAGGGTTTTTACATTAGTAAACCTGTGGAAATTAATTCAATTAGAGAGATGGTAGGGAGTTGTTTATTAGTATAAAAAAATGAGGCTGACAAATATTAGTCAGCCTCATTCCTTTACGCCCATTTTACTTCTTGCAATAATCCTTGTCTAAACAATTGAATTAAAAATTCATTATAGAAATCTTTTCTTACGATGATTTGATACCTGTTATTAGGATGTATGTAATAATGGATATCTGTTAAAATCTTATTTTCCTCAAAGTATTCTCGAACAAGTTTAAGGCCTTTTTTTAACTGGTTATCCAATAAGGTGATTGTGAATTCAAGATCGTCCCCGTTAGTAGTTTCTTTTATCTCGAGAAGCTGTGCATCAAACTTATACTCTACTTTCATCATACTCCCCCTAAATTAGATATCTTAAATAAATGTAAACGGTACAAATTACGATAGAAAGGATCATTAGCGGAAAGGCAATTAAAAGGAATTTTCCAAATGTAATGTGATGTCCTTCTTTTGCTGCAAGTCCGGCTACAATAACATTGGCACTTGCCCCGATTAATGTTCCATTTCCCCCTAGACAAGCTCCAAGTGATAAGCTCCACCAAAGTGGTTCTAAATTATTGATACCAAGTTCCCCCATATCTTTAATCATTGGAATCATCGTTGCGACAAACGGGATATTATCAATAAACGCAGACGCAATCGCACTGACCCAAAGAATTAAGATTGACGTAGAGGTTACATCGCCCCCAGTTAGATGAACGGAGTAATCTGCTAGTAATGAAATAACTCCTGTTTCAATTAACCCTGAAACGAGTACAAATAGCCCGATAAAGAAGAAAATGGTTGTCCATTCAACCTTTCCAAAAGACTTGTCTAAATATTTTTCTCCTGTTAAGAGAAGTAACAGAAAGGCCCCTGCTAAGGCAACTGTTGCTGATTCGATATGAAACAGCTGGTGCAGGAAAAATCCCAAAATGGTTAATGAAAGAGCAACTAACGACTTAATTAAAAGAGTTCTGTCTGTGATTTCTTCTTTTTCATCTAAGTCCATTAAGCTTGCCTTTAATTCGGCTGTTGTCCGAAGCTGTTTCCGATAGATTAGCGCTAAAATGGCAATGTTCACAAATAAGATAAAAAATGAAATCGCTGTAAGATTATCGATAAAGGCCATAAACGTTAATTCTTTAACTGCGCTTCCTAGCATGATATTCGGAGGATCCCCAATAAGAGTCGACGTTCCACCAATATTGGAAGCAATAATTTCAGTGATTAAAAAAGGTATCGGGTTAACCCGTAATTGTCTAGTTATACTAAAAGTCACTGGTACCATTAAAAGGACCGTAGTTACATTATCTAGAAAGGCAGATCCCAAGGCAGTAATAGTGCCAAGTGCAAGAAGGATTTTTAATGGGTCCCCTTTCACTTTTTTTGCTGCCCAAATGGCTATGTATTTGAAAAGACCTGTCTCGGAGGTGATAGCGACAATAATCATCATTCCTGTCAGTAATCCGAGAGTATTAAAATCGATATGGTGGAGGGCCTTTTCTTGACCGATAATTCCCAGTAAAACCATCATGATACCGCCGGCCATGGCAATGATTGTTCGATGGATTTTTTCTGTGACTATGAAGGCGTAGGTGATGAGAAATACGCCAATTGCGATTATTGCTTGTGTTGACATGATCGACCTCTTCTCCCAAATTTTTATACATTGGTGAAAAAAATACAAAAGGAGCCCGTATTTGACAGACTCCACCTAAAATTCACCGAATATATTATTACCTTTATTTTATAAAAGTATACTATGAAAGTAAAGGGACGATTTGTCTAAAAATTGCGTAAAAGGCATTCTATAGCCCTAACTTTTTAATAAAATCTACTGTTTCCTGATGTTCTGGTTTCATCAAATGATATAAGCCCTTATCAATAGGAACAAGTGATTTCCCCGTTTCATCAGCAATGGGGATAGTTTTGGACTCTGCATCAATCACAATCCATTTGCCTGCAGCTTTCTTTAATTTTAGGTCAATAATCCCAAGTCGGTTACCGAAAGCACCTGCCATGACAACGGGCTTTCCATTAATTGTTCCTGTTTCCATGTTCGTATTGCGAAGATGCTTATAAACTGGTCCAGGGAACACACTATGGGAATGTCCAGCTAATACCGCATCAATACCCGATATTTTGGTTAAGTAGTAGACTGCATCTTCAGATTCGGGATTATAAGGTTCATTACTTATACCGGTGTGTGCCAAGGCAATGATGATATCAGCACCCTCAGCTTTCATGATCGGAATAAATTCCTTAGCAGAATCAACAATAGGTTTTGCGAATACTTTTCCCTCAAGGTTAGTTTTATCCCACTTCATTATTTGTGTAGGCATGAACGAAATAACACCAATCTTCAGTTCATGCTGTAATCCATTTTGATCCACTACATTTCTTTTTAATATTACATATGGCGTAAAGTAAGGTGTATTTTTTTTAACCGAATAAACATTGGCATTTAAGACAGGCATCTTTGTCCCTTTTAAGGCAGCGTTTAAAAATTTTAGTCCATAATTAAATTCATGGTTTCCGATGGCTATGGCATCATATTTAAGATAATTAAAAGCACGGTAAACAGGGTGTGTCTTCCCTTTGTTAATTCCTCTTATTCTTGCAAGGTACTCACCGAGTGGATTTCCTTTTAAATGATCACCGTTATCAAATAATAAGGAATTAGCAACTTCTTTCCTTGCTTTACGGATGAGAGTGGCAGTTTTAACGAGCCCAATCCGATTGTCCACTTTTGTTTGATAATAGTCATAATTGAGAAGTGAAGCATGCAGGTCAGTGGTTTCGAGGATTCTCAAACGGACAATTTCATGGTTGGTTGGAGTGACTTCAGCTGCGTGAGTTAATGAGGAACTTGTAAGCATAAAGAAAGAAACTATAAGAAAAAAAGTAAACCTATTCATCTGCACCAAGATGACCTCCCTCAAATTTCTGATTGTATTTAGTAAACTTAGTATTTGTTTTCTTTTTAGAAATATGAGGTTTAATACCTTGAAGAATTTATTCAAGTCTTCTTTTCCCTTTATGACAATCTTGTGAAGTGTGACATTGGTCAAAGCGATGTAGAAAAAAAGTAGCTTATAATGAGAAGTGAAGTAGTTGAAAATTTTTCCAATATTAACCTCATTGTAAACGCTTACAACAAAAAGATGGGTGGGACTCTTTAAATGAATCCTAGCACAAGAATAACCATTGTATCTGGCCATTTTGGCAGCGGGAAAACCGAGATTGCTATCAATTTAGCTTTAACCGAGAGGCGGAACCATGGAAGGGTGGCCATTAATGATTTAGATATCATAAATCCATATTATCGCTCCCGGGATCTTGCATCTATTTTTCAGGCGCACGACATTGAATTGATTTCTCCCAAGAGTCACTTGGCCACCTCCGACCTACCAATCGTTTCAGGAGAAATGTATCGTGTATTGCATGACTATAGATATAGGCTAATCGTAGATGCAGGTGGTGATAAGGACGGTGCTACAGCATTGGGGCAATATTATCACGAATGGAAGGACTTAAACCCGGAACTTCTCTTTGTTCTAAATGGGAATCGACCATATGTCAGCACGTTAGAAGGAGCATTGTATACAGTTGAACAGATAGAAAAGGTCTCACGGTTAAAAGTGACAGGGATTATTAACAATTCAAATTTATCTGCGGAAACCACGATGAATGACATAGAAAAAGGGTATGAGCTTAGTAAAAACGTAGCAGAGAAACTCGAAATTCCTTTACTCTATTCAACCATATCTTCTCATTTGAAAAAAGAAGCTGAAGAGTTCGCCAAAACCCACGATGTTGTTTTTATTAATCGATTTTTGAAATTACCATGGGAATTTAAAAGGAGTGAATGACTTTGGAGAAAAGGGTAGTTTTTAATGAAGAAATTTGTAAGTCTTGTAGCTTATGTGTGCAAGTTTGTCCCTCTAACGTTATTTTTCTTTCAGACTATTTAAATGGAAAAGGATATCGGCCAGCTGCAGTTGTTGACCAGGAGCATTGTATTAGCTGTGCGAAGTGTGCACAAATATGTCCTGATTCTGTCATAGCCGTGTATAGACCAGTAAAAATCTTGCAAACAGTGTGATTCGAAAGGAGTTTTTTTCATGGGGAAAGTGTTAATGAAGGGGAATGAAGTTATAGCGGAAGCAGCCGTCCATGCTGGTTGTAAATACTTTTTTGGCTATCCAATTACACCGCAAAGTGAACTTGTTGCCTATATGGCAAGAAGACTACCCGAGGTAGGTGGGTTGTTTCTTCAAGCGGAGAGTGAAATCGCGGCCATCAATATGGTGTATGGGGCAGCAGGGACTGGTGTAAGGGTGATGACTTCCTCTTCCAGCCCTGGCTTCAGTTTAAAACAAGAAGGAATATCCTATTTAGTCGGTTCTGAGCTTCCTGCGGTGATTTGTAATATCGTTCGCGGGGGTCCTGGTTTAGGGAATATCCAGCCTGCCCAATCCGATTATTTTCAAGTGACCAAAGGTGGAGGACATGGCGATTATAATATCCCTGTGTTGGCACCAGCAAGTCTGCAAGAAATTGTTGAATTAACACAGGATGCCTTTGATATTGCTGACCGTTACCGAACTCCCGTTATTTTAATGGGTGATGGCATGCTAGGGCAAATGATGGAGCCAGTGGAATTTAGAGAACGTGAAAAAGCAATTATAGACGAAAAAGAGTGGGCTACAACAGGTACACGTGGAGATGGAGGGCCAAGGATTATTACTTCTCTTGAACTGGATGCAGAAAGCCTCGAACAGCGAAATTGGAAGCTTCAGAAGAAGTTTGCCACAATCAAAGAAAATGAAGTCAGATATGAAACTTATCAGGTTGACGATGCGGATTATATCATGGTTGCCTATGGAACCGTTGCGAGGATTACGATGAATAGCATTAATCAGGCAAGACAAAAAGGTGTTAAAGTTGGTTTAATTAGACCCATTTCCCTTTGGCCATTCCCTGAAAAGCCATTTATAGAAACAAGAGACCAGGTGAAAGCTTTTATTTCAGTAGAAATGAGCGCAGGTCAAATGATTGAGGATGTTCGTCTAGCGGTAAATGGTCATGCACCTGTTGACTTCTTTGGCAGGACTGGAGGAGTAGTACCGACACAAGAAGAAATTTACGATAAGATTATGACGGTTGCCGGGGGTGTGAACGTATGACAATGAAAACGGTTTTTAGGAAAACAAACGGACTGACTGATAAACCTACTCATTATTGCCCTGGATGCACACATGGTGTTATTCATCGCCTTGTGGGTGAGGTACTAGAAGAAATGGATATTCTTGAAGATACGATTGGTGTCGCATCTGTGGGTTGTTCAGTGTTATCGTATGAATATTTTAATTGTGATATGACACAAGCTGCACATGGCCGTGCACCTGCGGTAGCAACGGGAATAAAGCGTGTACTCCCTGATCGATTTGTGTTTACTTACCAAGGCGACGGAGATCTAGCCTCCATTGGTATAAGTGAAGTCATACATGCTGCAGCGAGGGGCGAGAAAATAACTGTCATTTTTGTCAATAATGCAATTTACGGGATGACTGGTGGGCAAATGGCACCAACAACCTTAATTGGCCAAAAAACAGCAACCACACCGTATGGAAGAACCGAAAGTGTGCAGGGTTTACCCATTCGAGTATCAGAAATGATTGCAACTCTTGATGGAGCTGCTTATATTGAGCGTGTTTCTTCACATGACGTTCCACACATAATGAAGGCTAAAAAGGCGATTCGTAAGGCCTTTGAAACACAAAAGAAAGGGTTAGGCTTTTCAATGATTGAAGTGTTATCAACGTGCCCAACTAATTGGGGACTTGCTCCTCATGAATCTCTTGATTGGGTAAAAGACAATATGATTCCTGCTTATCCTCTCGGAGTATTTAAAAATAAAGAGGGAGGGAATTAAGTGATGCAAGAAGAAATTATTATTGCTGGCTTTGGTGGGCAGGGTGTGATGTCAATGGGGCAACTCATTGCTTACGCTGGAATGCTTGAAGGGAAAGGTGTTTCATGGCTTCCCTCCTATGGACCTGAGCAAAGGGGTGGGACAGCGAATTGTGCAGTCGTTGTCAGTGATGAACCAGTAGGATCCCCACTTGTTACTAAACCATCTACTGCAATCGTTTTGAATAATCCTTCCTTCGATAAGTTTGAGCCGCGAGTTCGTTCGGGAGGGCTTTTATTTCTAAATTCTTCATTGGTAGTCAGGACTTCGGAGCGTAAGGATATTCAAACGATTGAAATCAATGCAACAGACCTCGCTAATGATTTAGGAAATTCTCGGGTGGCTAATATGATTTTGTTAGGAGCTTTTCTAGAGAGGACCAAAATTGTTTCGGAGGAAGCGATTATTGAATCTTTAAAGAAAGTCCTATCAGCTGAAAAACATCATCTAATAGAAATTAATAAGCAGGCATTGAAAAAGGGCGCATCCCTTGTGGAGGTCAAAATTTCTTGAAATGAAAATCAGTCGTTCCAAACGGCTGATTTTTTTGTAATTAATCAGAAAGTATAAAAATCGACTTCGAGAATTGTCCAGCTCCAGCGCCTAGCCCCTCGGGTCAAATAACCTTCGGCAATAAAAGTCAAAGGGCGACTTTTTTTGCCGAAGAACATTTGCCTGTCGGGGCTGACCAAGGCGCTTCCGCTTTTCTTATAAAAATATAGTTTTTGTGTCTTACAAGATAATGTGATGTGGCTCACTTAATTGAAAATGATTTTCAATTAAAATAAATGTAGAAAGATGCTAAGGAGGAATTATTGATGGAAAAGAATTCAGTTAAGTCATATATGGAATATAGTGAAGAGCGATTTACCAAAAGAGTTATGTATAAAAAAGGTGAAACCACAGCTTTCGTTCTAAACTTCCTACCAGGTCAACAGCTCCCTATTCATAAGCATCCAGGTACAGAAGTATACATTTTTGTCGTAACAGGAACAGGAACGATCGTCATTGATGGGAAAGAATCTGAAGTGTCCGAAGCAGACTTAATCCATGTAAATAGTGAAGAAGAAATGTCCTTCAAAAATAACGGTAATGAGCCAGTAAGCTTGTATGCGGTATTAAGCAAATATCCTAATGAAAATTACGCTGAAAATATTTAAAAATGGCCAGCCTACATCACTAGGCTGGCTTTTTCCTTTGCTTCAACTTTTTATGCTTATTTAACCCAAAAAACCACCAATTCCAATCCCCTAATAACTTCATTAAGGCAGGAACTAACACCATCCTTACGATCGTAGCATCAATAAAAATGGCGATAGCAATTCCTACTCCCAATTGCTTCACAGGCATAACTCCAGTAAAGGCAAACGCTCCAGTTACAACAATCATGATGGCTGCTGCAGAAGTAATAATCTTACTAGTGTAAGTCAACCCTAAAATGGTTGCCTCATTATTGTCACCTGTCGTTAAGTAAAACTCCTGAATCCTTGAGATTAAAAAAACTTCATAATCCATGGAAAGACCGAAAACAAGAGTGAAAACAAATACCGGTAAAATTAAGGCAATTTCCACGGGCTCTACTCCCAAATGCCCTTGCTGGAAAATCCACACAAGAATCCCAAACGTACAACCAAGACTTAAGATATTCATTAGTATTGCTTTGATTGGGATAAGGAGCGAACGGAAAGCTGCCATTAGAATAAAGAAAGTTGAGACGACAATTAATAGTAATCCATAGGGAGCTTTTTGAAATATTTCAGAGAATATTTCCTCCTCAAATTTAATCGGACCACCAAATGAGGCTTGCATTCCTAAATCCTTCTTGGACCAGTTACGTACCCATTGCCGTGCTTTTGATGAATGCTCACTTGTTTTTAAGTACACGTCTAACAGCATTTTATTATCTCTTATAAAATAGTCTACGATTGGGGCTACTTTTCTTTGGTCCCCATGGGTAAGAAACTGCTGAAGTTGAACATTATCCGAAACACCTGTGACTGAAAAAGGTGAATCTACTGCATTGACAAGAGGATCCTTTTCTAATTTTTGTATCACTTGGCTCACCTTTTCTAAATTGTGAGTTTCAAGAATGTTTCCTTTAGATTCAAGCACCAGCGTCACTTTTTTTTCATCCCGCTTTTCTTTTGCAATGAATTGGTCTTTAAAGGTTTCTAAAGCTACCCTTGAAGGGTACTTTGGTGGAAGGGATTCTGTTCCAGGAATGGCCAATATCATTTGTTTCACTGGAATTAATCCAATTAAAAGAATAACAAGTGCTGAACCCGTCATAAGAAAAGGGCGTCTCATGACAAATTTTGCAAAGCTATGCCAAACACTTATTTTGTGGTTGGATACCCGTAGCAGGCTTAGTTTATTTATATTCTTTCCTATTAGAGCCAGTAGGGCAGGAAGGAAAGTTAATGCGCAAAAAGCAGAAATAAATACAACCGTCATGCCGCCAAGGGCAACATTTTGAAAAATATCAATTTTTATAAACCAAAGGCCAGACAATCCAATGAACACACACAATCCCGAAAAGATAATCGACCGTCCAGCAGTAACAAATGTAATCTTAATTGCCTCTTGAACGGGTTTAGTTGCTACTTCTTCCTTGTATCGGTTGATAAACAATAAAGCGAAATCGATACTCAAGGCAAGTCCAATCATGGGAACGATATTTAATATAAAAATGGATAAATCTGCATTGTAACTAAAGAAATAGACCGTTCCCATAGTGGTTAAGATGGAGACGATCCCGATGATAATCGGTAATGAAGCAGCAACGAGACCACCAAAAGCAAAAATCAGCACGATTAAGGCAATAGGAAGTCCAATCATTTCCGCTTTTGCCAAATCCTCTTGACTCGCCACATTTAGGTCCTGAACAATAATGGGTTCTCCAGTCATTGTGACCTTTAAGCCCTTTTTAGTGTGGAGGATACCTTTTAGTTGATGAATCTCATTTCCAAGACTTTCTGCTTTTTGGTTAAATGTTAGAAGACCATAAGCAACATTTTCCTTTATCATCCCATCTCTTTCTAAGGGAGACGTCTTCTGCGTGGCAGCTTTAAAGTCATGTAAATTTTTATAAGTGTCTTGGATGAATTCTTGAAAGCCTTCTTTACTGACAGTTGGTTCCTTTTCAAAAACAAGGATGATAGAGGATTTTGCATGGCCGAAGTCTCTTTCAAGCAGTTTTCTTGTTTCACTATATTCACCTTTATATTCAAATCCATTTCCGCTTAAAACAGAGGGCAATTTTGAGGCGAAAATGCCAAAAAAGACGATGGCTATGATCCATCCTAATAGGACCGATTTTCTATAGGCATACAGAAGTCCTCCTAATTTTTCCATGGGATAACCTCCTTTTATCATACTATTTCCAACTTTAGTCGTTATCATTTTACGATAAAATGTTCAAATTGAATTTTACAAATGTAAAGTAATGATGAACTCGCTCCTATTTTTTGTTACAATAAAGAAAATATATAACTATTTAGGTGATGCAGGTGGATAAAGAAAAGATAGGTAAGGTTATTGAGGCAGCTAAATTATATTATTTATTGGATTATAATCAGAATGAAATTGCAAAAATGTTGGGCGTCTCCCGTCCAACTGTTTCTAGATTACTACAACAAGCGAAGAGTGATGGGATTGTTCAAATAAATATAATGGATCCTACTGAGGATGTTGAAAATTTAGGCAAGCAATTAGAAAAACGATTTAATTTAAAGAAAGCTGTGGTAGCTTCTATTCCTCAATATGATGATCATATAATTAAAAATTATCTGGGCGAAAAAGCAGCGGCGTATCTTGATGTAATAGTCAAGGATGATGACATAATAGGGGTCACCTGGGGAACAACCATTTATCATGTTGCCACGGAATTGAAACAGAAGTTTGTAAAAAATGTAAAGGTCGTTCAATTAAAAGGTGGAGTAAGTTACGCTGAAACAAATACGTATGCTTCTGAAACCTTATATCTATTCGGGAAGGCTTATAATACAGCCCCACACAATCTTCCATTACCAGCTATTGTAGACCATGTAGTTGTTAAACAAGCAATGGAAGCTGACCGCCATATTCGAAAGATTCTTGAATTAGGAAAGCAAGCGAATATTGCCTTATTTACAATGGGTCCTATAAAAACAGATTCATTACTATTCCAATTGGGCTATTTTACAGAGAGCGACTTGGAATCACTATATGGGAAGGCGGTCGGAGATATTTGTTCTCGTTTCTTTGATAAGAATGGGGAAATATGTAATGAAAGCTTAAATGAAAGAACGCTTGGAGTTAATCTTGATGAGCTAAGGAATAAGGAGTATTCCATTCTTGTTGCTGGGGGACCAAATAAAATAGATGGAATATACGGGGCATTAAAAGGAAAATATGCAAATGTTCTCATTACGGATCAATTTACAGCTAAATTCCTACTTGATAAGTAAATATGAAAAAACTGCCACTAAGCGGATTAGGCAGTTTTTTTTGTTGTCGGTCGAGAATTTGAACATTTCTTTACATTTGTTCATAAAAGTATTTACAAATGTTCACTCACTTGTTATAGTTACATTGTGATAAAAATACTATTAATCTTTTATATAAATTTCATTAAAAAGACATGGGGGATTTTAAAATGACACAAAATGTCGTAAGAATGATTGATCATACATTATTAAAAGCAGACGCAACAAAGGAAGAGATTGTTACATTAGTAAAAGAAGCAAAAGAATATTTATTTGCATCAGTGTGTGTAAACCCAACTTGGGTTCGTACAGCAGCAGAAATGCTTGCAGACACTCCAGAAGTAAAAGTATGTACTGTGATTGGTTTCCCACTGGGAGCATCTACTCCAGAAACAAAAGCTTTTGAAACAACGAACGCTATTGAAAATGGTGCAAATGAAATTGATATGGTTATCAACATTGCTGCGCTTAAAGATGAGCAAGATGAATTGGTTGAGAGAGATATTCGTGCGGTTGTTGAAGCAGCAAAAGGGAAAGCTATAGTAAAGGTCATCATTGAAACCTGTCTGTTAACAAAAGAAGAAAAGGTACGAGCATGTGAGCTATCTGTTAAAGCCGGAGCAGATTTTGTGAAAACATCTACAGGGTTTTCAACAGGTGGAGCAACAGTGGAAGATATCCGTCTTATGAGAGAAACAGTAGGTCCAGAAATCGGTGTAAAGGCATCTGGGGGTGTCCGCAGTCGTGAAGATGCGTTAGCAATGGTGGAAGCAGGAGCTACTCGAATTGGAGCAAGTTCTGGTGTGTCAATTAGTAAAGGTGAGCTTTCTTATAGTAATTATTAATATATAATGTGAGGGTACCGAGATGAAAGATGTTATTATGGCGTTAATTGCTGGTTTAATTGTTGGTATGCTATTTAAGTTTTTAAAATTACCTTTACCTGCACCTCCTGTGTTTTCAGCTGTAGTTGGGGTATTCGGTGTGTATTTTGGTGGTATTGTTTTAGACTGGATTACAAAGTTAGTTCAACATTAAAATTCCCTGGCGGAGAGTGAATAGGATGGTAAAATTAGAACTTATCCAAGAAGCGAATAAAGCAAGAGAGTTTGCCTATGTGCCATATTCAAATTTCAAAGTTGGTGCAGCCTTATTAGCAAAAGATGGTCAGGTTTTTCAAGGTTGTAACATTGAGAATGCAGCTTACAGCATGACGAACTGTGCGGAACGAACTGCATTGTTTAAAGCTTACTCAGAGGGTGTTACACAATTTGATTCACTAGTAGTTGTAGCTGATACTGAGGGACCTGTTTCTCCTTGTGGGGCTTGTCGTCAGGTGATTTCTGAGTTATGTGACCCTGAGATGGAAGTTGTTCTTACAAATTTAAGAGGCGATGTCCAAAAAATTCAAGTAAGAGACCTACTTCCAGGGGCATTTTCTCCAAAAGATTTACAAAAGTAAAGAAATGTAAAAAGAGGAGTTAATCGATAGATTAGCTTCTCTTTTTTTATTTTTGTCGTCCGTTGCATTGAGAATGAAAAAAATAAACATACTATTATGTAATATAAATTAAGGGATGATATGATGATTTATATTTATAATGATTATGGCGGGACACATACGACTTCATTGGCTGCGGCCTATCACTTAAAGCAATTACCTCAATCTGAACGGAAACTAACAACGGAGGAAATTTTAAATGTAAAATATTTCAACAAATTAACAAAGGAGGATTTTGGAAAACTTATTTTCCACGGGGTTGATGAGGAAGGCCACTCCGTTTATACGATAGGACGGAAAAGAAATAAATATGTTGTTCCAGCAATGAAAGATATGAGTTTATTATTACAAGAGAAATTTAAATTTGATGAAAAAATTGTATTTTCCAATACTTCACCAACCGTTCCCTTTGTTATGTCAATGGGAGGCTTTTTTTCTAGAGGTATACATATTGATTTTATTGGTGTTCCACTATTAGTGAGAGGGGCTAAACAGTGCTGCGATAATATTTATCGGTTAGTAGAAAATACAAAAGATATTGGAAGGACCAATTTTTCAGAGAAAGTGATTATATTGGAAAATGAAATGTATAAGTAGAAGATAGGTGTTGAGAGAAATGAATAAAAACATAGGATTTATCGGAGCGGGGAAAATGGCTCAAGCAATGATGGAAGGGTTAGTTACTTCAAATGTAATTCCTAAACGAAACATAATGGCTAGTGCTGTGTCTGAAAAAACCATTAAACAAGTGGAGAATAAATATGGAATCCTCACATCCCTAAATAATAAAGAGGTAGCAAGATTTTCAGATATACTGATCTTAGCAGTTAAACCTGACCTTCATGAATTGGTTATTTCTGAAATTAAAGAAGAAATCCAGAAAGATGCTATTATTGTAACGATTGCAGCGGGCATTACACTTTTAGATATAAAACAATGGTTTGGTTATCGAGTAAAAGCCGTTCGGACAATGCCGAATACCCCATCCCTAGTGGGGGAAGGAATGAGTGCCTTATGTCCAAATGATGTCCTTAGCGAGGAAGAAATCAGAGAAGTGGAGCAATTATTTCACTGTTTTGGTAAAAGTGAGCGCCTAGAGGAAAAACTAATGGATGCCATCCCTGCAATAAGTGGGTCATCACCAGCGTATGTATATATGTTCATAGAAGCCTTGGCTGATGGAGGTGTTAGACAAGGAATTCCAAGAGATAAGGCTTATCGTCTCGCAGCCCAGGCCGTTCTCGGCGCAGCTAAAATGGTTCTTGATACGGGTAAGCATCCTGGAGAACTGAAAGATAATGTTTGTACCCCAGGTGGTGCAACAATCGAAGCTGTTGCTGCTCTCGAAAAAGAACAATTTCGTGGAGCTATCCTTACTGCTATGGAGAGCTGTACAAATAAGATAAAAAATTTAAAGTGAGTAAACATCAAGAACCCATGTAAATGGGTCTTTTTTTATCTACAAACTGAAAATCGACAAAATTCTTCCTTATTTGTCATTTTTCTCGTTTTTTTGCAGGTAATTCGTTGTATCATTAATCAAAAAATTATAAACTCAATATACACAAGGAACGAAGATATTGGGAATAATAGTTGAACACGAAATGAACTATTTTTGGATTTTTGCTTTAGTCAAATAGGGGTGTAGAGGGTATGGATTTTACAAAATATAAAAACTTACTGTTTCAAAAGATAAAGAGTCAATTTTCCATGTGGTTTGAAGCAAAAGAAGAATCACAAATTTCCAATTCAGAGGTATATCGATTTCTTCACTCGGTCCAAGGAAGTTCGGGAACCCTTCAACTGGGAGGGCTTCACCAACTTTCAGGGAGACTAATTGAACAGATAGAAGAAACAGATGATAAACAATGGGAAAAAGAAGAGTTAATGAATTTTCTTGGTGATTTAATTAATCTTTCCTATGAATTTGAAAACTTCTATGAAATAGGGGAAAACAAAGAAATTCGTCACGACGACCATCTCCCTCTAATCCAAATTATTGATGATGATGTTTCTATGCTTATTTTGTTAAAGGACACATTCGAGGAAAAAGGCTGGATGGTTGCAGCAAACACCACACCAGAGAAGGCAATAGCCCATTACTATGATTTAAATCCTGATTGTGTAATTATTGACATAAATTTAGCTGACATCAGTGGGTTTCAAGTCCTCAATGACTTGAATGAGCATAACAAGCAGAAATTTGTTCCTAAAATTATGATCAGTCTTTTAAATGACCGCGAAACAAGAATGAAGGCTTACAAGTTGGGCGCAGATGACTTTATTGAAAAGCCAATTGATTTGGAGGAATTAACCGTCAGGGTAGAACGGCTTCTAACACGAAAAAAATTATACGACCAATCAGTGATGCTAGATGAGCTTACGAAACTCTACAACAGGAAATTTCTAAATGATGTTTTTAATAGAAATATTAAAGATTTAATTCGGAACAAACAACTATTTAGTATAGCCATTATAGACCTTGACCATTTTAAACAGATAAATGATTCATTCGGCCATCTCACTGGGGATTATGTTCTTTCCACATTTGCTAACTTTTTAAAGGAGCATACAAGAACTTCGGATATTGCATTTAGATATGGCGGGGAAGAGTTTGTCATCCTTTTTCAAAATACTGCCCAAAATGATGCTGTCGAGATTGTTTCCCGTCTCTTAAGAGAGTTTAGTATGACAAATTTTGAAAAAAATGAATCGATATTTACCGTTACCTTTTCCGCAGGAGTGTTTACCATTCATAATCCAGATATTCGGCTGGAAGAGGCATTAAAAATAGCGGACCAAGCTTTATATCAAGCAAAGAAAAATGGTAGGGCAAGAGTTGAAGTGATTAATCATTCTCCAATCGAACTATCTAAAAAGACATTGTTTGTTTCGATTATTGATGACGATGCCATCATTCGAACGATGTTGGTACGAATACTTAAGGTGATGGACTTTGACCATTTTGAATTAAACCTGGAAGCATTCGAAGATGGAGTTCAATTTTTTGAATCGAAACGGATCGAAGAATCAGGGGAGCATTTTCTAATCTTAGATGGTGTGATGCCTGTAATGGACGGGATAGAAATACTTCAAAAGGTGAAAAGACTAAAAAAGGATAGAAATTTGCATGTCTTAATGTTAACGGGAAGAAAAAGTGAGTCTGATATTGAAAGAGCACTAAAGCTCGGTGCAGATGATTATGTAACCAAGCCTTTTAGTATAAAAGAACTGCAAGCAAGAATACAGAGGCTTATCAAAAGGATGAAATAAGATGCAAAATCTTGAATTGTTTTTTCTTTCAATCTTAACACTCTCCATCTTTGGCATGTTGTTTATTTTGTTAGGATACTTAACTATTCGAAAAGCAGTTGATATTAAGAGAAGGGAGAGGATTAGTAACTACAAAGTACAATATAACCCTCTCCTTTTTTTTATGTTAACAGAAGGAAGTTATACGAGGAGACTTACTCCAGAAACAGCACTGCAGCAAAAGGCGATAGAGGAGTTGCTAAGTAGGTATACTACCTTACTTGAAGGGGAAGAGGAAAAATCGCGTTTGTCTGAACTCGCTTCCTTATATTTAACGGATTATTATAAAAGGCAACTTAAAAGCAAAAGATGGAGTACTCGGATGAATACGCTTTATCATATTGAGGATTTTCAAATGAATCATCTTTTAGAAGACGTCTCAAGATTATTAAGTAGGAAACGAATTTCTCGTGAGGAGCTTGTCCATGTCTTGAGAATTCTTGCCAAGTTTCACTCCAAGCAGATGTTTGAACTCCTTACACAGGAGTTTGACTATTTATCTGAATACGATTACCGTAATATATTAATTCGTATGGAACGTAGACAATTCGATCAATTAATTCTCCATTTTCATAAAAGCAATATATCCCTACAGAAGGCAATTCTTGATATCATTTCCCTGAAAAGAGATATGACGTATCTCTCTTTTTTAGAGAGGATTTTTGAAAGCTATAAAGGAGAAATTAAACTAAGGGCTTTAAAGGCATTGGCGGAAATCGGCTATGTGAAAAATGTTGAGCCGTACTTAGAACTTTTATACTCCAATAAGTGGGAAGAAAGAATGGTTGCAGCCAAATTAATAGGTTCTTTAAAGGAAGAAAGAGGAATTCAAAGATTAATTGAGTTGTTGCATGATCAATCATGGTGGGTCCGTTCTCAAGCTGGACAAGCCATTGATCAATTTACTAATGGAAAAGAAGTATTGCGTTCCGTCTTTGAAACATCAAATGATGTCTTCGCGAAAGATATGGCCTGGGAATGGCTTAATAAAGGAGTATAACCATGATTTTTCAATGGGGAGATATTGTCGCAGTTTTTGCTTGGTTTATAGCTGTTTATATGGTAATCGTTATTGTTTTTTACACAGTGATTTTAGTTATCTCTTTATTTCAATTAAGAAAGGAATACCAGCTGGACAGAGTACAGGCTTATGAAGATTATATGGATGAATTTTATACGAAGCCTGTTTCTATTATAGTCCCTGCTTACAATGAAGAGGCAGGGATTATTCAGAGCGTTCGGTCTTTATTAAGTGTTAATTATCCAACTTATGAAATCATTGTTGTAAATGACGGGTCTACCGATCTCACACTTGAAAAGATGATTGAGCATTATGAAATGAAGGAAATAAAAAAAGTCATTCGAAAGCAAGTGGACTCGAAACCCATTAAAAAAATATACCAATCTGAAATCCTTTCAAATCTTTTTCTTGTCGATAAGGAAAACGGAGGAAAAGCTGATGCCTTAAACGTTGGCCTTAATTTCTCTCACTATCCTTATTTTTGCTCACTAGATGGTGATTCTGTTTTGGAACAAGACGCCTTCTTAAAGGTTATGAAGCCTATTATTGATTCAAATGAAGAGGTTATTGCTTCAGGTGGAAGCGTGAGAATAGCGAATGGCTGCCAAATTCAAAATGGTCATATTCATAAAATCGGGCTATCTGATAAGCCTCTTGTAGTGATGCAAATCATTGAATATTTACGTGCTTTTCTAATGGGCAGGATAGGTCTAAGTAGGCATAATCTTCTTTTAATCATTTCAGGTGCTTTTGGCGTTTTTTCAAAGCATTGGGTGATTGCTGCGGGCGGGTACAGGGTTGATACCGTTGGTGAAGATATGGAATTAGTTGTACGTATGCATCGGCTTTTAAAGGAAAAAGGACAAAAAAAGAAAATCGTGTATGTCCCTGATCCCGTTTGTTGGACAGAGGTACCTGAGGACCTTACCTATTTACGGAGACAGAGACGACGCTGGCACAGAGGGCTATTTGAGAGCCTATGGATACATAAAAAATTAACCTTTAATCCTAAATATGGTTCAATAGGATTCCTAGCTTTTCCGTACTTTTGGATTGTTGAGTTTTTTGGGCCGATTGTGGAATTATCCGGCTATATTTTTATGATTTTATGTTTATTCCTCGGGGGAATTTACATTGAATATTCTATTTTACTGTTTCTTCTATCTTGTTTATACGGGTCGATTTTTTCAATGGCTGCCGTTTTACTAGAAGAGTGGAGTTTAACGAAATACCCAAAAGTATCAGATATAGTAAAGCTTTTTCTATATTCCCTAACAGAAACGCTATGGTATCGTCCACTAACTGTGCTTTGGAGATGTGAAGGAATATGGCAGATGGTAATAGGTGATAAAAGCTGGGGAGAAATGAAAAGAAAAGGTGTTTCAGAATGAAAAAACAAACGTATCTTATCATCTATACCATAGTATTAATCGTCTTTATAACTAGCCCCTTTTGGCTTTGGAAAATTCAGCCCTCAAATAAGTTGAATGTACTCATTTTAGACAAAACGGTTCCAAACCAATCTTATCGGGAGCATAAGGGATTAGTTTGGATTTTAAATAATGCGAAATACTTTAAAAACGGAAATCAACCGTATTCAAAGGCTGCTGATTATAAAGGGTTTGAACCACTAAAGGATCAGAAATATTCAATCTCCTCTTTACCGAAAAACTTAAACCCATATGATGTTTTTTATTTAACCGACCAATACGGAGTGTATGAGAAAGATTTTTTTGCTCAAAAACCTTCTGGTGAAAGATCAGAAAAAATCTATGGAGGATTAACATCAAGCGAAATCAATCAAATCGAAAAGGCACTATTACGTTCTAAAGGTAAAACATTGATAGCAGAATTTAATACATTTGCTAGTCCGACATCAGAGCAGGCTAAGGACAAAATTTCTAATTTATTAAACGTTGAATGGTCAGGGTGGATTGGCCGTTATTTTTCAGACCTTGACGGACCAGAGGTTCCAGAATGGGTGAAAACACATTATAAAGAACAAAACAAGAAATGGACATTTACTGGAGAGGGTTTTGTTTTTGTAAGTAAAAGTAATATTATTGTGGTCATTAGTAAAGAGGCGATGAAGGATGATGGACTTCATTTAAGTTTGACGGAAAATGGGGAAAAACATTTCAAAAGTAATTTGAAAGGCAATTATCAGTATTGGTTTGATATTATAAACCCCAAAAATCATACCGAAGTATTAGCCAATTACAGCCTTCCAGTAACAAAGCAGGCCAAAAAACAGTTACAAGGTTACGGTATACCCTCCACGTTCCCTGCTGTCATATATCACAAAAATGCGAGATATTCGTCATATTATTTTTCCGGTGATTATGCTGATGAAGCGGAGGTTCCAGAAATTTATCAAACAAAGGGCTTTGATACTTGGAAAAGAACGATAGGGGCAAGGGATTCCTTCTATTGGAGTACCTATGTGCCACTGATGAAGGATATTCTTAAATATGGCTTACATCAGGTAAGTACTCAAGAAAAAGTAGAATTGGTTGAACAAGAGGGAATTAATCTTAATTCAAAAACTGGAGATTCCTATATTCAAATACAAAAGGATGGAAAATGGCAGGATTTCTTGATTAAAGGGGTCAATATGGGGATTGGTAAGCCCGGTTATTTTCCTGGGGAAACAGCCATTACAAAAGAGGAATATTTCCGATGGTTTAAAGAAATTGGTGCGATGCATGCGAATGCAATCAGGGTTTATACCCTCCATCCTCCACAGTTTTATGAAGCGTTTTACGAATATAATCAAATGGCAAATAAACCGCTGTATATCATACATGGTACATGGGTGAATGAGGAAAACCTAATTCGTACTCAAGATGCATATGCATCCGAGAACATTGAGGACGCGAGATTAGAAATAAAAAATATGATTGATATTATTCATGGAAACGCTAAGTTGCCGGCCCGTCCAGGACATGCATCGGGCGTATATAAATATGATATTTCTAATTATGTACTTGGAATGATAATAGGAACCGAGTGGGACCCTTCCATGGTAACCAACACAAATGCAAAGCATGCTGCTATTGGACAATACAGTGGAAAATATTTTAAAACGGAAAAAGGCAATCCTTTTGAAGTTTGGCTCGCCGGGTTACTTGACTATGCTTCAGAGTATGAGTCGAAACAATATCGATGGCAGCACTCGCTTAGCTTTACCAACTGGGTAACAACAGACTTGTTGAATCATCCGAGTGAGCCGCTTGAGACAGAAGATATGGTTTCAATTAATCCCAATCATATTGTAGCAACAAACAATTTTCATGCAGGATTGTTTGCTTCCTATCATATCTATCCATATTATCCTGACTTTCTTAACTATGAACCGAAATATACCAACTATGTTGATTCTAGTGGGAAGAAAAGCAATTATGCAGGATATTTACATGAACTGCGTGAAGCTCATAACATGCCGGTTTTAGTGGCTGAGTTCGGAGTTCCATCCTCCAGAGGCTTAACACACAAGAATACCAATGGAATGAATCAAGGTTTCCATTCAGAAGAAGAACAAGGAAAGATTGATCGACAGTTATATCACTCCATTGTAGGTGAAGGATATGCGGGTGGTCTTGTTTTTACCTGGCAAGATGAGTGGTTTAAGCGTACATGGAATACCATGGATTTTGATAATCCGGATCGCAGGCCTTACTGGGATAACCAGCAAACTAATGAGCAGCACTTTGGATTACTTGGTTTTGAACCAGGGAAGAAGGAAACAGAGGTTATTGTTGATGGTGAGACCAAGGATTGGGACTTAGCAGACGTTAAGCCTATTTACCATTCAAACAACAGGAAGGACTCTTTACGTGAAGTACGTATGACCACTAACAGTGGCTATGTGTATTTTCTATTAAAGTATAATCAGCCAGTGGACTTTAATCAGGATGGAATTTATTTGTTATTAGATACAATAGATAACCAAGGTCAGTCTACTATTGCATTAACGAAGGATTCCAAGATCCGTTCAGACTATGGAATTGATTTTTTAGTTAAGATAAATGGACCTAATGATTCACGGGTAATGGTAGATAGCTATTATGACACTTTCTATTTTCAGTATGCAGCACTCTTAAATATGGTTCCAAAAGAGCCCTATGCTAACAAGAAGGAAAATGGCATGTTTCATCCTATTCGTTTGGCGTTAAACAAGAAGCTAACTATTCCCACAACGAATACTGTTATTCCGTTTCAGAGTTATGAAACGGGCGTACTTCGCTTTGGAAATGCTAATCCTTCTAATAAAAAGTTTGATTCATTAACGGATATTAGTATTAGTGGTGACAACAAAAATATTGAGGTGCGTATACCTTGGCAGCTCCTAAACTTTAAAGATCCGAGCCTAAGAGAAGTAATGGGGGATTTTTGGAAACAAGGATTAACCGGTAGTGTAGAAACAAATGGAATCAGAACAGCTGTTGTAACAACAAAAGAAGGGAAAATTCAACAATCATTTCCGAAAGTAACTGGAAATCTTGTCCGTCAAAAAGAAAGTTATTTGTTTAGTTGGAAGCCCTGGGATTCACCGGTCTATTTTGAACGGTTGAAGAAATCCTATCAAATCATGGCAGACACGTTCCTTAAGACAGATATAAAGGATGGTTTGAAGTGAAAAGAATCTTATTAGCGGAAGATGAAGAAATATTAAGAATGCTGATTATTGATACGTTCGAAGAGAAGGAATATCAAGTAGATGAAGCAGAGGATGGTCAGGAGGCTTTAGAATTCATCGAACGAAGTTTCTACGATCTAATTATATTAGATTATATGATGCCATTTTTAACGGGACTTGAAGTCATTCAGAAGATTAAGCCAATGGTTGAACATACCCATACAAAAATCTTGATGTTATCTGCAAAAAGTCAGCAATTTGAACAAGAGAAGGTGTTTGAGGCAGGCGCTGATTATTACATGACAAAACCATTTATTCCAAGTCAGCTTTTGCAAATGGTTGAGGAAATCTTTAATGAAAAGTAAATTAGTTTTTAAAAGAAGTTTAGTAAAAAGATTCGTCACACTCACCAGACTCTTTCTTGTTTGTTTTGTTATTGGTTCAACGCTATTATTGGCAACACAAAACTTTCTAAATAACTCCTATATTACGAAGCGTGATGAACTAAAAGCAAAACAGAAAATTGCAGTGGAGGTAAATGATTATTTTAATCAAGCATTATTCGATATTCGAGGGTATATTGCCTATGATAATCCAACTTTGAGAGATAATGCACTGGCACAAGAGCCTAAAATAAAGAGTCGGGTCATTAAATTAACTAAACATGCTACTACAAAGCAAGATAGACAATTACTAGCTACTATTCATGATTTTACACAATATTATTTTAATGACACGCTTCCTAAAGTCATTCACGAATATGAAACGGGAAATAAAGAAGAAGTGGTAAACATTGCAAATAACCAAGGAACAGCGAGGGTTATTCAATTTAGACAATTCATGAATACTTATTTGCATGACATTGATCAAGACAGTGAAAATCTCTATCAAAAACTAATAAGAATTAAAACCTATATTCAAATTGGTTTTGTTTTATTTATCTTTTTCATTCTGTTGTTATTGTTAAGGATTATTCGCTTAATGTTAAAACAAGTTGGACAGCCTTTAACCCAACTAACTTTTGCTGCAAATGATATTGCTGATGGAAAAGATGCGGTCATACCTACCTATATGAATCGCGACGATGAAATTGGTGCTTTATCATATGCCTTTCAAAAAATGGTCGTAAAGGTCCAAGAAAATGAGCAGTCATTGATCGCGAGAAATAAGGAATTAGATTCACTTGTGAAAATCAAATCAGAATTAGTTAATACGGTTAGCCATGAATTACGTACACCATTAGCAAGTATTTTAGGTTTTTCTGAATTAATGCTGCACCGTGAATTAAAACCAGAGCGAAAAGAAAAATATCTTACCACTATTTTTAATGAGGCCAAACGGCTTACAGCTTTAATCAATGATTTCCTCGACTTGCAGCGTTTGGAGTCAGGTAAACAATCTTATGAGAAAAGGTATATTGAAATGGTACCGCTCCTAGAGAAGGTAATTGAGGTTCAGCAGATGACAACCAGACACCATGATATTACGCTTGAGGCCTTTGTAGCCGATCCCGTCATACTTGGTGATCAGACAAAAATCATTCAGGTTTTCACAAATTTAATAAATAATGCTATTAAATATTCTCCGGACGGTGGGAATATAAAGATTCAAGTCTTTAAAAGTGATAGGAAATTAAAAATTGCCGTTAGTGATAACGGATTGGGTATTCCAAAAGATTCAATTGACAAGTTATTTACAAAGTTTTACCGTGTGGATAACTCGGATAGACGGAAAATTGGTGGGACTGGTTTAGGCTTAGCGATTGCCCAAGAGATTGTCATCGCTCATGGTGGAGAAATAACGGTTCAATCCCAATTGGGAAAAGGGAGCATTTTTATCGTTGTATTCCCGGACTTCAAAACTAGGCTGTCAAGAAGTAATTTGCAATGAAAAGAGGCTGGCCAAACAATGAGCCAGCCTCTTTTCTAAAGGTAAAGTGCATTAATTTGTTTCGGGTCTTCGAGAAACGGTAACTGTTGTCATTAACCCAACACAGAGAATGGTAAGAAGGGAGTAGAAAAATTTTTCTAGTCCAACGACTTGAATGCCGCTTGTAATAACTAGTCCATCAATCAAAAAAATGATAATGCCGATATTGATAGAAGTAAATTTGGTTAACATTTGAGCAAGTAAATCTGTTCCTCCTGTACTTGTTTCATAGCGAAGCATAAGGCCAATTCCTATACCAACCAGAATTCCACCTATTACCGTGCTTGGCAGTATATCAAGATGAATCTTTCCATTAATAAATGAAAATAAATCAATGCAAAAGGATGAAATAATTAACCCATGGAGGCTATAAAAAAAATAACGTCTCTCGAAAAACCACGCTAGGACATAGAGAGGTAAACTTAATAAAATGATACTCAGTCCAGTTGGCCAGCCATAAAAGTAGTGAATAATTAACCCTAACCCGATGACACCACCATCTAGGAGCTGGTATGGTACTAAAAAGCCATTTACTCCAAGACTTAGGAGTAAACTCCCAAGAAGCATTGCAGCGATTTTTTGTTTCATATATTTGATCAGCCCCAACCTTGTCCTTTTACATTTAAAATATGTGAGAGTCCATTATTTAGAAGTAGAAACAAAAAAAAGCAGCTGAAGGTTCAGCTGCTTTTTCAATCTTAAAAGAATAAATTTAGAATAAAATAACAAAGTCCTGCAATAAGTGCAGTAATTGGAAGGGTAATAACCCAAGTGATCAGCATTCGCTGTGCGGTATCCCATTTAACTCCTTTTAGGCGGTGAGCAGAACCAACCCCTAAAATCCCTGAAGAAATAACATGTGTTGTACTTACAGGTAAGTGGATTGCAGTTGCACCGAAAATTACGGCTGCTCCAGTTAAATCTGCTGCAACACCATTAATTGGACGGATCTTCATGATCTTACCGCCAACCGTTTTAATAATTTTCCATCCACCAATAGAAGTACCTAATCCCATTGCAACGGCACAGGACAATTGTACCCAAAAAGGAATACCCGCATCTGGATTTAGATAGTTGTTGGAAATTAAAGCGAGTGTGATAATACCCATTGATTTCTGAGCATCATTTGTCCCGTGTGAATAAGATTGTAATGCAGCAGTGGCAATTTGGATATAACGGAAATTCCGATTAGTTTTCGTTAAGTTAAAGTTTTTAAATGCAACCTTAAAAATACTATAAATGATAAAACCAATCACAAAAGCTAATAACGGTGATATTATAAGTGCTTCTAAGATTTTAATAAAGCCAGTATAGTTCAGGACATTAAACCCTTCTGCTGCTATTGCTGCACCAGCAATTGAACCAATAATTGCGTGTGAAGAACTACTTGGGATTCCAAAATACCAAGTAAGTAAGTTCCAAAAAATAGCTGAAAGTAATGCTGCGAGAATAACAACAGAACCATTGTGCAACATGAATGGATCAACAATATCCTTAGATACTGTTTTAGCAACACCCGTAAATGTAAGTGCACCAACAAAGTTCATTACGGCAGCCAATAAAATTGCTTGGCGTGGTTTTAATGCTTTAGTTGAAACAGAGGTAGCAATCGCATTTGCAGTATCATGGAAACCATTAATAAAATCAAATGCAAGAGCGCCAATAACAATTAATATGGTTGAGATTAAAACAATGCTCATATTTTTGCTCCTTATGCATTCTTCATAATGATGGTTTCAAGAGTATTGGCAACTGCTTGACAGTAGTCAGCGATATCTTCCAGTTCTTCATAAATTTCTTTATATTGAATAATACGAATTGGATCTTTTTCAACTGTAAATAAATTCTTAATAGACAGACGTAGGATATTATCGCATTTTGATTCGAAATCCTTAATTTTTATTGCATGTTCACGAATTTGAGCTAGTTTTTTATTGGAAAGTAATTCAACAGCTTTATCGATTTCATGGACGCTTCCTTGGATAGCATCTACAAATTGAATCATGAAGTTATCAGCATTTGTTATGGAATACATTTCGAATAGTGCCGCACATCCTTCAAGACCGTCGAGGACATCATCCATACTCATTGCTAGGTGGAGAATATCTTCACGTTCGATTGGAGTAATGAAGGCATCATTCAATTCTTTAATAACTTCATGTACAAAAGAGTCGCCCTTAGTTTCTAGTTCTTTCATTTTCTCAGAGAAAATTTTTAAGTCACTTACGTTTTTCAACTTATATTCTGTGAAGAAATTTGTACTTTCTGTTAAATTAGCGGAAATTTTGCTAAGTAATACTGAGAACTTATCAGTTTTCTTTAATGCCATGTGGATTACCCCCATTAAATTAAATATGTACAACCCTAAGATATTTTATATGAAATATGTCGAAAAAAGAAACCATCTTTACGAAATTTACAAAAACTTAACATTAGAATTTTCTGATAACTACATCTCGCCAAATAAAGTTCTTTTTTATTTTTGCTTTGGTTCAATAATTTATGTATACAGTTTGTTTAATTATTTTTCTTATTAGTTCTCCTAGGAGTATAAAAAAGAAAACTGGGTACTTTATTAGTACAGGCAGCAAGAATTAACTTTCCACTACTGCCTGAGAAGTGGTAAATGCTAATAAATAAGTGAAATGATGAATACTAAAAAGGAGTGTTCTAAAGTGAGCTTTATTTGGGCATTAATTGTAGGCGGAGTGATTGGTTGGTTAGCTGGGCTTATTGTTGGAAGAAATATTCCTGGTGGAATTATAGGTAACATTATTGCTGGATTTGTTGGTGCATGGATCGGGACAGCAATTTTAGGAAACTGGGGTCCGCATGTAGCTGACTTTGCTATAGTTCCCGCAATAATTGGAGCTGCAGTGTTGGTTCTTCTTTTAAGCTTTGTAATGAGAGCCTTCAGAAAAGCCGATTAATACAAAAATAAACTTGGATAATGAAAAGCCTCCTGAATTGGGAGGCTTTTCGTCATACTCTGTTTCCTTCCACATTACAACGAGTAAATATCGATGGATTGAAACAGGTTTTGTAAATCTGGAATTGGGGCATGGCATGTAATTAGTTCTTGGGTAAGAGGATGATTGAATTCAAGCTTCGCCGCATGCAATGCCTGCCGATTCACTATTTCCTCTCCACCATAAAGTGTATCACCGATTAAAGGGTGACCTAAATGGCTTAAATGGACTCTTATTTGATGGGTTCTTCCAGTTTCAAGCCAGCATCTTACAATCGAAAAATGTTTATTTTTCTCCTCAGTTAGTACCTGATAATTAGTAATAGCTTCCTGTCCAGTATCGGACACTCTTCTTCGCGACGCATGGTGGCGGTCCCGGCCAATTGCCTTATTAATTCGTCCTTTTTTTGGTCTTACCAGACCGTGTACCGCAGCTATGTATGTTCTCTTTATCTCCCGTTTTTCCAGCATTTTGTCTAATATTGCTCCTGCTAAGGCATGCTTAGCAAACAAAATTGCCCCTGAAGTATCTCGGTCTAATCGGTGGATTTGGCGAATATTTCTATCTTCTCCCTTTGATTGTAAATAGAAAGCAAGGGCGTTGATCAGTGTAGTGTGGTCCGTTGTAATATCATTTGGATGTGTGTTCATAAATGGGGGCTTGTTTACCACCATTACATGGTCATCCTCGTAGATTACATCAATATCATGGAATTGAGGGATCACTGTAAGTGGCTCATCAACAAACAGTTTGATTTGTAACACGTTGCCGGAATGTAATGGTAAAGTCCAATTGATCCGGTTTCCATCTAATAGAACTGTATTTTCCATTCTAAAGCTATGAGTTAATTTTTTAGGAGCTTCCCATATTTGACGGAACACCTCTTCTGGTGTCTTTCCTTCCCATTCATTAGGTATTACCATATGAAACCATTCGCCCTTACGCATTGTTTTAAGCATATATATCTCCTTATATCGGCGCTGACCAAGGCGCTTCCGCTTTGAAATGTGTCTAGCTCCAGCGCCTAGCCCCTCGGGTCAAATAACCTTCGGCAATAAAAGTCAAAATACGGACTTTTCTTGCCGAAGAACATTTGCCTGTCGGGGCTACCAAGGCGCTTCCGCTTTGAAATGTGGTTACAATTACCACCGATTATCGGTGTAAATTATGTTATTCTTATTTTATATAATACGACAGAATATAGCGACGGCAAAGGTGGGTTATAAGTGAAAATTGTTTTTGCCTCGACACCAAGTCAAGAAGAAGAAATCAATGAACTGGTGAGGTACATTTACTCTAATATTTTTCCCCTCTATTTTAGTGACGAAGAGATTTGTCAATTTGAGCAACTAGGAATTTTACATCCTACTGAAGAATTTAGCACATTAAAAGATGCTTTTCAGGTAATGACATGTATACAAACATTAATTTCCATTCTTGAATCTTCTCCGCTGGATGATCAATATGCTGCACTATACAATAAAAATGTTGACACACTTGAAGAATTTGGATTATCCTTCCCTTTTGATTTTGAACAATTTCTCAGTGTGAAGGGCATGAGACATTCTATGCTTAGTATTTACACAAAAGCTGATAATGAATTAATAATATAGGAACAAACCGAGCCTGATGCAAATCAGGCTTTTTTCTATTTCAACACTTTGCAAAAATTGTCGGCTTATTTTGAGTGATTTTTAAAGGAGTATCAGGCTATTACTTAGAAACAATATTAAATAGATGGATGAGGAGGGGAACAAATGAACTGGAAAACAGTTGCAAAAAGCTGGATGGAGTTCGAAGGCTTAGATGCTGAATTACAAGCTCAACTAAATGAGTGGAAGAATGATGAAAAACAACTAGAAGAGGCTTTTTATAAGAATTTAGAATTTGGAACAGGCGGAATGCGCGGTGAGATTGGTGCAGGTACAAATCGAATGAACATCTATACGGTTCGTAAAGCATCAGCAGGTTTAGCTGCATACATAGAGGAACAAGGATTAGAAGCAAAACAAAGAGGGGTTGTTATTGCTTATGATTCACGTCATAAGTCTCCTGAGTTTGCCTTGGAGGCTGCAAAAACACTAGCTACCAAAGGAATTCAAACCTATATATTTGACGAATTAAGACCGACCCCTGAACTTTCCTTTGCCTTAAGGTACCTACATGCCTTTTCTGGTATTGTTATAACTGCCAGTCATAATCCACCGGAGTATAATGGGTACAAAGTGTATGGATCAGATGGTGGTCAGCTTCCGCCTATTCCTGCTGATCAAGTTATTTCAAAGGTCAATGAAATAGAAAACGAGCTATTGATTGAAGTCGGCAGTGAAGATCAATTAAGAGCTGCTGGATTAATTAAGACAATCGGTTCGGAAATAGACCAAGCTTATACTGAAAAACTCAAAACGATTTCAGAGAATCCCAATCTCTCAGAAGAGGCCAATGTTAAAGTGGTTTTTACCCCATTACATGGGACAGCCAATAAGCCGGTTCGCGCTGCACTCTCTGCATTAGGGTATAAAAATGTAACAGTTGTAAAGGAGCAGGAGATTCCGGACGCTGAATTTTCTACAGTGAAAAGTCCTAATCCGGAAGAACATGCTGCTTTTCAATTAGCTATCCGCGATGGCTTAATAGTGGGGGCTGACCTACTAATTGCAACCGATCCAGATGCTGACCGTCTTGGTATCGCGGTACGTAATGAGGAAGGAGAGTATGTCGTTCTGACTGGAAATCAAACTGGGGCATTATTGCTTGATTATCTCCTTTCTCAGAAAAAAGAAAAGGGAACATTGCCTCAAAATGGAGTGGTTTTAAAAACGATTGTTACCTCTGAGTTAGGAAGAAAAATCACCTCAGCGTATGTCCTTGAAACAATAGACGTTTTAACAGGTTTTAAGTTTATTGCTGAGAAAATAAAGGAGTATGAAGAAACAGGTGACCATACCTTCTTATTTGGTTATGAAGAGTCCTATGGGTACTTAATCGGCGACTTTGCCCGTGATAAAGACGCCATTCAGGCTGCTCTCTTAGCCACAGAGGTTTGTGCCTTTTATAAAAAACAAGGCTTGTCCCTCTATAATGGAATGATGCAGGTGTTTGAAAAATACGGTTTTTATCAGGAAGGCCTTCGTTCGTTAACATTGAAGGGGAAAGAAGGAGCAGAAATGATTCAAAGTCTACTAGCTTCCTTCCGAATGGAGCCATTAACTAATTTAGGTTCCTTAAAGACCGCTACAACGGAGGATTATTTAACTGGTATTCGGTTAACGAATACGAAAGAAGAGAAGATTCAGCTGCCTAAATCTAATGTGCTAAAATATACTTTTGAAGACGGTACATGGGTTTGCTTAAGACCATCAGGCACAGAACCAAAGGTTAAATTCTACTTTGGTGTAAACAGTGATCGTTTGGAGGATAGTAAGCTGAAACTTCAAGCAGTGGAAAAAGAATTTATGGATGTAGTGGAAAGAAAAATGAAAATGATTCAAGAACGGTAAGAGCAAAAAACAACAATGAAACTCATCACGAAAGGAGAAACAATCATGCTACAAAATCAAATTGCTATTGTAACCGGTGCATCGCGTGGAATTGGCAGGGAAATTGCCGTAAAACTAGCTGAACAAGGGATGAAATTAACCATTGTTGGCAGCTCTTCCCAAATTTTAAAAACAGCAGAAGAATTAAAGGAAATGGGCTTTCCCGATATTAATCCTATTCAAGCAGATGTCTCAAAAGAAGAGGATATGGAGAGTGTAGTAAATAAGACAATTGAAGTCTACGGAGCTGTGGATCTTCTAGTAAATAACGCAGGTGTTGGATTCTTTAAATTAACAGAGCAAGTTACTCTCGAAGAATGGAAAAAGGTTTTTGAGGTAAATGTTCAAGGGGTGTTCTTAGCCACAAAGGCTGTCCTTCCACATATGAAGGAAAGAAGGACCGGAACCATTATTACGATTTCATCTGATGTTGCACGGTATACGATTCCTAATGGGGCTGCCTATACAGCAACAAAATATGCTGTACAAGGTTTCTCAGGCTCAGTTGCCCAGGAAGTTCGGGAATATGGAATACGGGTTGGAACCATTAATCCTGGAATGGTTGATACATACTTTGCGGAATCTACACAAGGTTTGCCAGAGAAAAAAGATTGGTTAAAAGTAGAAGATATTGCAAACGCAGTTGTTTACATGGCGTCTGCTCCGAAGCATATGTTAATTGATGAAATTGTCATCCATCCATTCGCACAGCAATATCCAATAGCATAATATTAGAGGCTGGCTCCTAAGAGTAAAGGGTTCCGTTTCGAAGTGATTGTATTAAAATACTTGCTGAAATGACAGTCGGATTGGCATCGTTATTGGTATATAAAAAGTAAAACTCGCCATAGTAATTTGGCGAGTTTCTTTATTAGGAATAAAAATACCTTATTTAAATAAACCTCACTCCCATTTGAATTGGATGTCTTGTCCTTAATCGAGTAACCAGCAATAGTAAAATAAGCGGAGTTTTTCCGGTTAAATTGATTAAGTCCATATAATTGTGTAAAAAGAAAATGAGTCAAATTAATTCCTCATGGCTACAATGTTATCAGCGACGAAAACAATGTGGAGGAATTAATTATGACTCAAATACAGTTTAACCTAAATATTGATGATTTAAAAGATTCTGTTATGAACTCTGATATAGACGCTGTCATCAAAGCTTCTATTGTCCTTGTATTAAACTCTGTTATGGAAAAAGAACGCGATGAGTTCTTACAAGCCGGTTCTTACGAACGTTCAAGCTTACGTCGTGACTACCGCAATGGATATTATGATCGTGATTTATTATTTAGCATTGGAAAAATTACGCTTAGAGTACCTCGTACTCGTAGTGGAGAGTTTTCAACTACAGTGTTTGAACAATATGCCCGGTGTGACCAATCATTTGTATTAGCTATGCTTGAAATGGTGGTGAATGGGGTTTCCACAAGAAAGGTTTCCAATATTGTGGAACAACTCTGTGGGAATAAGGTCTCTAAATCATTTGTATCCACTCTTACAGAAAAGCTAGATCCTGTAGTGAATCAATGGGCAAGTCGGCCCCTGAACACAATGTACTACCCATATATCTTTGCAGATGCCATGTATATCAAAGTAAGAGAACATAACCGTGTCGTATCTAAAGCTGTTTATATCGCAACGGCTGTTGACGAGAACAATAGGCGTGAAATTCTTGGTTTGAGAGTAGATCATAAAGAGAGTACTGAAGCTTGGCAGCGTTTCTTCCAATACTTACAGTCTAGAGGTCTACAATCACCTAAGCTAATCATTTCTGATGCACACAAAGGGTTAAAAGCTGCCATCGGAACGGAGTTTGTAGGATCTGCCTGGCAAAGATGTACGGTACACTTCAAAAAGAATATCATAACCCATATGCCTAAAAAGGGTATGGATGAAGTCAAAATCGGGTTAAAGAGAATATTTGAAGTAGCGACCGTAGAGGAAGCCAGAAAATATAAGAAAGAGTTCATTGAGCAATTTAGTGGCAATTCAAAATTAGACAAGGCCATAGAAATATTAGAGGAAGGCTTCGAAGATGCCATTCAATACTTGAATGAGAAACCGAAATATCATAAGCATATTCGAAGTACAAACTCGTTAGAAAGAATCAATGAGGAAGTCCGGAGAAGAGAGAGGGTAATTAGAATATTTCCTAATACACAGTCAGCTTTCAGATTAATTGGAGCGGTCTTAATGGACTATGCCGAGGAAGTAGGAAGAAGAATAATTCAGGACAAAGAAGAGAAAAAATAGCGACCCGAAGCGCGAATTTTTGGTGTACTGGAAGGGGGTACCCCCTTCCAGTACACCAAAAATAAATCATCTGCTTAACATTGCTTTTCATGAGGAATGAATTTACACATAATAATGGGCTTGACTGTTAAATTTAGAATCGTGCTCGTTTCAGGGTAAATTAAGCGGAGTTTTTCCGGTTATACCAAGCAAAATCTCCTCATTTTCACATTTTTCGAGTCAATAGGCGGAATTTCTCCGTCTGTTTAAGCTTTTTTTTATAAGAATTACTAAATAAGCGGAATTTTTCCGTCTATTTACAGATCTGGTGCTTAACCTGCTCCCTCAACCGATAAGTGAGGACCCTCTTGATCCTAAGATACGGAAATCAGCAGCTTTTAACCACCAGCTTATAAAGATCAAACGGCACAGCAAATGACAGAAGTTTTGCCCCACTTTTTTTATTGTACAAAACTTATTGTCCATCATAATAATGATGTCAATTACTGTGTCAAAGTTAATGAAATTTCTTAGAAACCTTGATAAATATTGAAAAAGACGTATGCCAATTCATACATCAATTCTCGTGTCTTTTAATAAAAAAGCACCCGAATATGGAATCTGTTACTCATAGGAGTCAGCCTCTATTCTTTACGACTTAAGTCGGAGAAGAAACCATACTTTTTTCTAAGGAATTAGCAGAAGAAAAGCGTTATAATAATTGCAAGAGTTGGAATTTTCAGGGGGATGTTTATGAGTACGTGTCACCATTCGGATTTACAAATTTTAAAAGAAATTGCCGAGTTATTGAACCAAGGAACTGACATAAACAATGTACTTTCAGAGGTTCTAAAGAAGCTTTTACATGTAACCGGTTTACAAACTGGATGGATCTTTCTTATTGATGATGCTGGCTCCTTTACATTAGCTGCGAAAGAAAATCTTCCCCCCGCGTTATCCGACAACAAGTATGCTCCCATGTGCAACGGCGATTGCTGGTGTATTAATCGCTATAATAAAGGTCGACTAGATAAGGCAACTAATATTATTGAATGTATGCGCTTGGAAGATGCAATTGAACATAAGTTAGGGGATACATGGGGATTAACCCATCATGCGACCGTACCACTCAAAGCAGGGAAAGAAAAATTTGGATTATTAAATGTAGGGTCACCGAATAAAACAAGCTTTAACAATGAGGAGCTAGCTCTATTAGAATCAGTTGCCTTGCAGATTGGCTCAGCTATAAAAAGGATAAATCTAACACAAAAAGAACAAGACATTGCTTTAACAGCAGAAAGAAATAGATTAGCAAGAGACCTGCACGATTCTGTTAATCAACTCCTTTTCTCTTTAAGCCTGACTGCCCGTGGGGGGAAAGAAATGACAACGGATCAAGAGGTGAAAGAAACCTTTAGTTATATTCAAGATTTAGCCCAAGAGGCATTAAATGAAATGAGAGCGCTTATTTGGCAGTTACGCCCAAAGGGATTAGAGCAAGGCATTGTTAGTGCACTATCGAGTTATGGTGAAATGCTAGGATTAAATACAAATATAAAAATAAACGGGGTCATTAATCTACCAAGCAGAATTGAGGAGGCTGTTTTTAGAATTAGCCAAGAAGCATTAGCTAATTGCAAAAAACATTCACAACAATCTGATGTTCATTTATTAGTTCATGGAAGTGATAGCAGAATAACCATAGAAATAAAAGACAATGGATGTGGGTTTACTTATGATGAAGGTGCTGAGCTTCCATCGCTCGGTCTAAAAAGCATGAGAAACAGAGCGGAGTCTTTAGGCGGAACCTTTTATTTGGAAAGTGAGCTAAACAAAGGGGCAAAGCTACGAGTCAGTATTCCGTTTTAAGGGGGGATAATTTTGAGTATTCGAATACTAATAGCCGATGATCATCATGTCGTACGTAGAGGCTTGGTGTTTTTCTTAAAGACACAAGAAAATATTGAAATTGTAGGAGAAGCGAAAAATGGAGAAGAAGCGGTTGAGTTAGTAGACCGATTAATGCCCGACCTAGTTTTAATGGATCTAGTCATGCCGGTTATGGACGGAATTGAAGCAACACAGAAAATTAAAGCAAAGCATCCAAGTATGAAGGTAATGATACTAACCAGTTTTTCGGACCAGAACCATGTAATACCTGCAATTGAAGCGGGTGCCTCAGGCTATCAATTGAAGGATATAGAACCCGATGAGCTAGTGAAGGCAATAAAAATGTTAATGAATGGTGAAAATCAATTGCATCCAAAAGCAACGACTCATTTATTAACCTATTTAACCTCGAAACAAAATGAGGGCAAGAACCATTTGAATGAGTTGACCAAAAGAGAGTTGGAAGTCCTTAAGGAAATAGCTAGTGGAAAAAGTAATAAAGAAATTGCTTCATCGTTATTTATTACTGAAAAGACGGTAAAAACCCATGTTTCCAATGTTTTAGCAAAGCTTGAGCTAGCGGATCGTACACAGGCTGCTCTTTTTGCGGTACGTAATGGAGTAATCAAAAATGATAAGATAGGATAAAAATCGGTAAAAAACGGCTCCAGAAATGGAAGCCGTTTTTTTGGTGGAATTCTTTGGCCCGGTTGTAAAAATTTTCTCTCAACAAAATCTGTATCCACTTGTTTTTTCAGGAAAGACTATACATCGGTATCTCATTTGCATCAGCTTCTATTGTTTCGTTTGCATGGTCGATGTAACGAAGCAAATTATAGAGTTTCGTTTCAATTACAGTGTAGTCACGTTCAAAGTTGTACGCATGTAGGAACTGTTCAATTCTTTTGGACAAAAATTGATCTTTTGTCCGAACCATTAATATAAGCAAATTATCCCATTCGGACCGGTGTGTGTAATATAACGCCCGATCGTAATCCACTTTATTCATTTACTTTATCTCCTCCTTATTAGGAGTTGAGATTATTGTATGACATTCTGCAGATAACTTTCACAGAAAATGTTGGACACCCATTGTTAACAAGGTTTTCAACTTTTACCTGTATAATTCTTTCGTTAATTGTAAATATGGAGGTTCTTATGTGAAAATTCTTTGCGTGATTATGTTGATGCTATTTTCTTTTGAAACGGTTGGCGAAGCTAATGTGATTCAAACGAATAAACCCTATAGCTTTGAACGTTTAGAACAAGACATCAATCAATTAAGGGAAATACATAAAGGGAAATTAGAAGTGAAATCCATTGGAACCACTCATTTTGGAAGAGATATTTGGGCAATCAAACTCGGTAAAGGGAAAAAGAATATCGTTTTAGTTGGTACCCATCATGGACGGGAATGGATAACAAGTATGCTTTTAATGAAGATGTTGGAGTCTTATGCGGATGCTTATGAGGAATCAAGGAAATACCCTTTAACCTCTGCCTCTATCCTTAATGATGTTTCCATATGGTTTGTTCCCATGTTAAATCCAGATGGTGCAGAAATTCAACAAAACCATTTCGAAAGGATTACAAAAGAACAACGAGACCGTATTAAAAGCATGAATAAAGGCTCTAGTGATTTTACAAGATGGAAAGCTAATGGGGTGGGGATTGACTTAAATAGGCAATACCCTGCCGGTTGGATGCAGCTTCCTAAGCATCCCTCATCTCCACACTATCAATTTTATAAAGGGAAAAAGCCACTTGAGGGAAAGGAAGTCATTGCACTAACCAATTTTATTAAAGAGGTGGACCCTTCAATAGCAGTGGCCTATCACTCAGCGGGAAGAGAGATTTTTTGGAACTATAAAAATGGAAAACATCTCAAGAGGGACAAAAAGATTGCAAAAAAAATCGCAAAATTAACAGACTATAAATTAGGAAAGCCACCTAAGAAAGCAATAGGTGGCGGGTTTACTGATTGGTTTATTACAACCTACCATCGTCCTGCCATGACCATAGAAATTAGCTATCTTGTGGGTGAAACGAGTCCTCCATTATCCGTTTTTAAGACAGAATGGAAACGAAATCGAATGGTAGGCCTTAAGCTAGCTGCAGAAGCCAGAAAAATCCCTGATTTACTCATAAGAGAAAAATGATTGGGGAAAATAAAACAACCAAATAAGCAGGAGGATAAACAAATGAAAAAAACGATTGTTTCAATATTAATGATGGCTTTTTTTCTAGTTAGTTTTACTAATTCAGGCAATGCTCAGAAGCCAGATTATGAAAAGTACGGCAGAATTGCGATGGCGGTTGTACAGGCTGATTTTCCAGGCGCGCCTATCAGGGAGTATGAATATTTAGGTCGAAAAAATATAGATGCATCAAAGGCGGAGGACGGCTTTCGTTTTAAAGTACAAGAAAATAATCAGAACCTTTTTGTTATCATAAAGGTAAATCATGATCTTACCAACAAAAAATTAATCAACTTAACGGTTGAATCTCAAAAACAATAAGCGATCTAGCTTATTGTTTTTTCCTTCTTTTTCATCAATCCCGGCTTTTCTTCATACATTGTGGTAAGAGGAAAAGGGGGAATGGCAATGAATGCGGAAGAGCGTAAATCACTAGAGTATGCGATTAGTGAAATTACCGAAATTGCAAATGGCTTTGGATTAGACTTTTATCCAATGCGTTATGAAATTTGTCCGGCAGAAATTATTTATACATTTGGGGCCTATGGAATGCCTACTCGATTCTCTCATTGGAGCTTTGGAAAGCAATTTCATAAAATGAAACTTCATTATGATTTAGGCCTAAGTAAGATTTATGAACTTGTCATTAACTCTAATCCATGCTACGCGTTTTTACTGGATTCCAATACGCTAATTCAGAACAAGTTAATCGTCGCGCACGTATTAGCACATTGTGATTTCTTTAAAAATAATGTCCGTTTCCAAAATACAAAACGGGATATGGTTGAGAGTATGGCAGCGACAGCGGAGAGGATCCATCAATACGAAATTCAATATGGAAAAAAAGAGGTAGAAACCTTCCTTGATGCCGTCTTAGCTATTGATGAGCATATTGACCCTTCCCTCATGAGACCGAAGTTAAGCTGGTCCATTGGGGATGATGAGGAAGAGGTTGATGAAAATCCAACTATTGCCACACCCTATGATGACCTTTGGAAATTGGATGACAAGGGAAAGAAAGAAACAATCCAATCAAGAAAAAAGAAATTCCCTCCACGTCCGGAAAAGGATTTATTATTGTTCATTGAAACCTACAGCAGGGAGCTAGAAGATTGGCAGCGTGACATCTTAACTATGATGCGGGAAGAAATGCTCTACTTTTGGCCGCAGCTTGAGACAAAAATCATGAACGAAGGCTGGGCTTCCTATTGGCACCAACGGATTTTAAGGGAAATGGATTTAACCAGTGGGGAAGCTATTGAATTTGCGAAATTAAATGCAGGCGTTGTCCAGCCGTCAAAGACTGGAATTAACCCTTATTATCTTGGAATCAAAATCTTTGAGGACATTGAAGAACGGTATAATAATCCAACAGAAGAAATGATACGCAGAGGGGTAAAACCAGGGTCAGGCAGAGAAAAAATGTTTGAGGTCCGTGAAGTAGAGTCCGATATATCCTTCCTCCGCAATTATTTAAATAAGGATCTTGTGATGAGAGAGGATATGTACCTTTTTCAAAAGCAAGGACGTGATTACAAAGTAGTGGATAAAGCATGGGAGCATATCCGTGATCAGCTAGTCAACATGCGGGTAAATGGAGGATTTCCATACCTTACGGTGATTGACGGTGATTATATGAAAAATGGAGAGCTCTATGTAAAACACTGGTATGAGGGAATCGAACTAGACGTAAAATACCTTGAAAAAGTGCTTCCATATATGCAGCAGCTTTGGGGCAGACCTGTTCACATGGAAACAATGATTGAAGAAAGACGAATGCTATTCTCTTATGATGGTAAAGGGGTCCATCGGAAATACTTATAAATAGGAGTAAGGCTGCTGATAACGATACAGCAGCCTTATTTATACCAAACGATAATTGGCGTAATTCGTTCAATTCCCCCGCCAATTCCCCAGAGAATCCAAAGAGAACTCCTAATGTCACACTATTAATATTCCCATAACTTCCAATAAAATTATTAGTAAAATAGATGTTATGCCGAAAACCGAAGGAAAATGGCGTAAACCTAAGATGGGACAAGATGTGTGCGTTTTCATTTAATTTCACAAATTTGTCACAATCCTTTATACTTTGTTTTGTTAACAACGGACCCGACTTTCATGAGAGTTGAAAGTCATAAAAAAACAAAACAAAGGGAGAGGTGCTAAGTTTGAATTTAAGTACAATTAAATATTCATGGTTTGGAAACGTCAAGGGAGATGTTTTAGCAGGTATTGTTGTTGCGCTTGCTTTAATTCCAGAGGCAATTGCATTCTCAATTATCGCAGGTGTAGATCCGATGGTGGGATTGTACGCTTCATTTTGTATTGCCGTTACGATTGCTTTTGTGGGTGGAAGACCTGGGATGATCTCAGCTGCCACGGGTGCAACGGCTTTATTAATGGTGACACTGGTTAAAGATCATGGTTTGCAATATTTACTGGCAGCAACCATTCTAACTGGAGTTTTACAAATAATCATGGGAGCTTTAAAACTAGGTCGTTTGATGAAATTTGTTCCTAGATCCGTAATGACTGGATTTGTTAATGCCCTTGCAATATTAATCTTTTCAGCTCAATTAGTTCAATTTAAAGGAGCAACATGGCAGATGTATGCCATGGTCGCAGGTGCTTTAGCTATTATTTACATCCTACCTCGTTTTACAAAAGCTGTTCCATCACCATTAGTTGCGATTATTGTAATTACAGCAATTTCAATATTTACAGGAAGCGATGTTCGTACTGTTGGGGACATGGGTGAATTGACCTCCAAATTACCGATATTTTTGATTCCAGACATTCCGTTTAACTTAGAGACATTTCAAATCATTTTTCCTTATTCCTTGTCTATTGCTATGGTAGGACTAGTGGAAACACTTTTAACTGCTTCTATAGTAGATGACATGACAGATACAGAAAGTGATAAAAATAAGGAAGCACGTGGGCAAGGTATCGCTAATATTGTATCAGGATTTTTTGGCGGTATGGCTGGATGTGCGATGATTGGTCAGTCTGTCATCAATGTTAAATCTGGTGGTAGAGGACGTTTATCTACATTTGTTGCAGGTGCATTTTTATTGACACTAATCATGTTGCTTAAAGGATTCCTAGTACAAATTCCAATGGCTGCATTAGTCGGAGTTATGTTTATGGTTTCAATTGGAACTTTTGATTGGTCTTGCCTAAAAACATTAAAAAAGGTACCAGTTACCGATACGATTGTTATGATCGTGACTGTTATTACAGTGGTAAAGACGGATAACTTATCTATGGGTGTTTTGGTGGGAGTTATACTAAGTGCCATTTTCTTTGCTTCAAAGATTTCAAAAGTGAAAGTAACGAGCCTTTCAGCTAAGGGTTCTCATAAAAAGATTTATCATGTTTCGGGTCAACTTTTCTTTGCTTCCGTAACCGATTTTGTTAAAAGTTTTGATTTTAAAGAAAACATAAATGAAATTGATTTAGATTTATCAAATGCTCATCTTTGGGATGATTCTGCTGTTGGTGCCATTGATAAAGTGGTCATAAAGTATCATCAAAATGGTGTTAAGGTAAATCTAAAAGGATTAAACACGGAAAGCAATAAACTCATTGACAAAATTGCAGTTCATAACAAGCCTGGTGGACTTGAGAAAGTTGCTAGTCACTAAAGGGTTAAATACACTTTCTGCTCTAAATATTATTGTGAATTTTTGAAAATGAAGGAGCCTGTCACCAAGGGATAATTATGCCTTGGTGACAGGCTTTTTTTGCATCTTCAATTTCAAATAAAATTATGATTTTACATCCATGTTTAATGGAAGCTCATATAAAACAAGGGGGACAGCTAATGTTTTAGCTGTCCCTTTAAGATATTTCAACATCAATTATGTTTTACTTTTTGATTAGTCTTCGGAACTAAAGGGATTTGATTATAAATATTAATTATTGTTTGAGGAATGGGGATTAATAAGGAACTAAATTTGTAAATAAGTGTACTTGCAAATAACCCTACAACCAAGCTGCCAAGTACATCAAATGGATAATGATGTCCCACGTAAATTCGAGATATCCCTGTTAAAATTGCAAACACAAGCATACCTAAACCAATTTTCCGTTGGGGCAACAATACCGCTAGTGCTAGGGAAAAAGCCCCTGTTGAATGGTCGCTTGGAAAAGAAGTATCTTTTGCATGTTGAATTAGCAGATGAACCTTATGTGTTTCAAATGGTCGGGGTTCATAATAAATATGCCCTAGGATAAAATTTATAAACAGCCCTAACCCACCAGTTATTGCAGCATACACAACAGAATATTTATGTTGTTCTTTGCCAAAAAACCACATAAGAAGTAAAACGATAGCGTAAACAATCAGAGCATAGTGCGTAGTAAAAACCATTAATCTATCCATAATGGGATGTTTACCTGCAAATTGATTGATTGCTTGAAATATATTGTAATTCATTTTATCACCCATTTCTTTTATCTGACTTCATTCATTGTTAATGAAGCCAGATACAAAATTGTACATAAAATTCTAATTAATAGTTTTTGTAGTTGTTGTAATATTTTTTGAAGCAGATTTTTTATGCAACCATTCATAAATGATTGGAATGATGATAAAGCTGTTGATTGTAGAAGTTATCATGCCACCAATCACAACAATACCAAGTGTTTGAGAAATGACCGTATCAGCATTATGAGAAAATGCAAGTGGTAACAACGTAAGGACTGTTGCTGCTGCTGTCATTAATATAGGTCTAATCCTTGAAAGGCTACCATTTAATACTGCCTCTTTAATAGGCATTCCTTCTCTGCGATTTCTTTCAATTTTATCAATTAACACTATTCCGTTCGTCACTACAATACCTGTAAGCATAAGAACACCGATTAATGCGGCCAAATTCCATTCTCCATGGAACAAAATTAGTGTAATGACTACACCACTTAAAGCAAGTGGAATGCTTAAAAGTACAGATAACGGTGCTCTCCATCCCTTGAAAATGGAAGACGTGATTAGTAAAACTAATAGGATCGAAAAAGCAACGGCAACTGACATATCGAAAATCATTTGTTTTACTTGTTCTGAAATTCCTCCTAATGAGTACGTTACATCTTTAGGAAGTTTCATGCTGCTTAGAGCTTTGTCTGCTTGACTTGACACTTTACTAATATCATTTGATGTAATCTGTGCTGTGACAAGGGAGAATGGTTCGCCATCTCGTTCGCTAATCGTTGAAGGAGCCTGATTTTTTGTAATCTTTGCTAATTGGTCAAAACGGACCATTTCACCATTATTGCCAATAAACGTTTCAGTAGATAGAGATGCAATAACATCATCAGCAGTTGCATTTATGCTAATCGTTGCATTTGTTCCTGATGCGATTTGATCTAAATATTGGTCAACAGGAAGTGCTTTGTGATCCACCGTAATAGTTGCGTCTTTCGATTGAGACATATAACGATTGATGACCATTAGAATGTCCGCAACTTTTACACCTTTATTTTGAATTGCTTTTTGGTCAAATGTTACTTTGTACTTAGGTGCACCGTTCGTTAAATCAACTTTTCCATCAACACTTAAGTCGGCAATTTTTGATAAGTTCGTTCTTGCTTCTTGAGCTACTTGATCCAAAGTCGCTTGATTTGAACCAGTAAACAAGATACGCATTTGTGAATCATCACCAGAAATGTTTTGGCTTGTTACAGTAAAAGTAACATCTTTAGATAATGACGGAAGTTGCTTTTTCAATTGTTTAATGACTGAATCAGCATCTTTGTCATTCTTCAATACGACGGAAAGGTTAGCGACGTTTGGATAGGTTATAAAGCCGCCACCCTGGTCAAACACATCATCACTTTGTGGTGTCATGGTTGAACCGAAATTGGCTGAGTATGCCGTAACCTTTGAATTTTCTTTTAATGCTTTCTCGATTTTTTGTACTTCAGAATTTACTTGAATTAAGGTGCTTCCTTTTGGCAATTCTGCTTTAATGGCAATTTGTCCGATTTTTCCACTAGGTAATAAACTTACTGGAAGAAAAGCGGAATAAGCACCAGCAGCTAAAAACACTAAGATCGATACAATAATCATTTCTTTCTTATGTTTAAAAGCTGATTGAAGAATTGGCTTCATTTTTGAGTCGAGTTTGACGGTTTGTTTTTCCCCGTTTCCGCCTTTCCATCCTATAAAAGCAAGTGCAGGAATCACAAGCATCGCAACAAAGAATGAAATGATTAAGGCAATTACGACCGACCAAGCAAAACCGCTGTATGAAGCACTTATGGCTCCACCAACAAATGCAATAGGAATATAAACAGAAATCGTTGTTAACGTAGAACCTAAGATTGCTGGAATCATTTCAACGACAGATAATGCGAGAATAGCAAGTAAGGGCTTATCCTTCTGTTCTTCTCTCTTTCGGTACATGTTGTCAAGGATAACAATCGAGTCATCGACAATTCGGCCCATCGCTACAATCAAACCTGAAACGGTTAGAATATTTAGCGTGATACCCATTGATTTTAAGAAGGCCGTTGTTGCTAGTAATGAAATTGGTAGTGAAATCGCAATTAATAATGTGCTTCTTACATTTCGGAAAAAGAAGAACACACAAATCATTGAAAATAAACAGCCAAGTAAACCTTCTCGTACCAATCCGAACAGAGAACTGTTTAATTCTTTTTCACGGTCAAGTAGAACTTTGAACGAAACATCTTTTGGATTTACGGTATCCAATTGAAGATGTGCCACACGGTCTTTTACTTGGTCAGCCACATCTGTAATATTGGCCGATGGTGTTTTGATAACATTTAAAGTTACACTCGGCGCTCCGTTTGTTCTGGAAACGGTTTTTACGTCATTTAAAGAATGAGTGATGGTACCAAACGCTGATATAGGAATAACTTTTCCTTCCTTATTTTTAATTGTTGCGTTTTCCATTTGTTGCACTGTTAATGGTAATCCATCAAATGAAACTGGTATGGATAATTGATTGTTTACGATATTCCCTTGAGGCATGGATGGAACTGCCAACACAAAAGATTTATTCACATCATCCAAAGTTAATCCGTTTTTTAATAGGTCCTTCATACGGATGGTTAATACATATCCATCTTTCGCTCCACCAATGACTGATACATCTGATACACCAGGAACAGATTTTAATTGTTTCCCAATTTCCTGTGTTGCAGTTGAACGTAGTGTTTGTTCATCCAATTTTGAACTGGTGACACTGTAAGTCAAAATCGGGAATGAACTAGTTGTTAAACGTGTTACCGAAGGAGTGCTTGTAATAGTTGATGGAAGATCCGCATTTGCCAACGCTTTGTTTACTTGATCTTCCGCTAGTTTCATGTCTGTATCCATTGGGAAATACAAACTCATAAATAATCCGCCATCATAAGATGTGCTTTCCACATTAGAAAGTTCATCTACTACTTTGACAGCACTTGCCAAATTATCGGTCACTTGCTGTTTTACTTGTTCAGCCTGTAAACCAGGAACTCTCATACTAACTGAAAGAGTAGTATTGTTAATCCCAGGCAAATAATCTTTTTGCATCTGGTAAGCAGAGATTCCTCCCCAAGCCAAAATGATTACAACACACACAATCATAAGAATGGCTCTTTGCATGGTAGCTTCTATTAGTCTTTTCATTGCTTTTCCTCCCCAAAGTTTTATATCAACTTAACCCAAATAACTTTGTTGTTTTTGTAGTGAATTCAAGAATAATACTTCAATCAAGTAGGGCAAGTTAATGATATAAAATAAACCTGTATATTCCCCTAATAAATCATTAATCTTTCATTAAGATGCAAAATGTGGTTTAAAGAATAAACGGAAGGATATATAGAAAATTCTAATTAAAGTGGTGAAATTGCTAAAGTCAGGAGGGACAACCTTGTTTAGTCAGGTAGCAAAAGCGGTACCCAATTTATTTACATTGGGAAATTTATTGTGTGGAGTTCTTTCCATAACTTGTAATATGAGTGGATTTTTAGAAGTTGCTTCTATTTTAATTGTTATTTCAGCTATTTTTGATCTTCTTGACGGGAGGGTTGCAAGAGGATTAAAAGTTAACAGTGAAATAGGTGTACAATTGGATTCCTTAGCGGATATTGTTAGTTTTGGTGTTGCTCCTGCGCTGATATTTCATACAATTGAATCAACGTCCATTTTAACTTCTTTGGCATTTATCCTTTTCCCAATAATGGGTGCGTTAAGATTAGCTAAGTTTAATGTTAAACCAACCATTGGGTATTTTAGCGGATTGCCAATTCCAGCAGCTGGATTGCCGCTTGCTGCAATGGGGTTCTTTTCTTATAGCAATGCATGGATTACTTTAATTCTTGCTCTTTTAATGGTAAGTCCTATTAAGGTTAAAAAACTTTAATCTATAATTCAGAAAAAAGCTAATAACCTTTTCGAAGGGAAATAGCTTTTTTATTTTATCCATTAATCTTTTTGTACTCTTAATAAAACATTAATTATCCATTAAAAAATAAAATCCAATCTAAAATGGTGGTACATTGTTAGTAAAGCTAACACGATTGTTCTACTTAAGTTGATTTCCTTTTCATAAACTATGGGGGCATTAATATGTCATATTTAATATCATTATTTGAACAACACAGTTATCTGATATTATTTATTGGTATTTTTCTAGAACTCTTAGCTCTGCCAATATCAGGGGAATTTTTAATGAGCTATGCTGGCTATTTCGTATTTCAGGGGAAAATGAATTACGCTTTGGCACTCTTTACTGTCTTTCTTTCAGGTGGTGTTGGTATTACCGTAACGTACTGGATTGGTAAAGCTGGAGGCTATAAATTAATCGAAAAATATGGGAAATTCATTCATCTGGGACCTGAGAGATATAAAAAAACGGCCGCTTGGTTTGATCAATCAGGTAGTAAACTCTTGGTCTTTGCCTATTTTATTCCAGGGATAAGGCACTTTACTGGTTATATTTCGGGTATTTCTAGAATGCCTTTCCGAAAATTTTTCATTCCCGCTTACACAGGATCATTTCTATGGGGATTTTGTTTTATTACTTTAGGAAAAGTTTTGGGACCTCGTTGGGAGGTTTTTCATCAATCAGCAAGTAAGTATTTTATGTTTTTTATTATTGTTTTTATGATAGTGTTACTTGGGTATTTAGCTTATCGATATTATAAAGTTAAAATAAAGGAATCTATTATTCATTTGTTGAAGCAATTGATTGTACGATTGAAAACAATTAGAGCAACTGAAATATTTCTTATTTTTCTTACTTTAGTTTTAATTGGAATGGTTACCTTGATGCTTGGACTAGCTCAAGATTATTTATATAATGAGTTCACTCAATTTAATGAAATTGTTGAATACATGGTTCAATCTGTGGTTTATATGAACTGGATGAAAATATTTCTCGTATTCAAAACTCCATATGCTCTAGGTGCATTGATTTGTGTAACGATTATAAGAATTTGGACAAAAGGAAGGAACAAGCTCTTAGAATATCTTCTACTCATTGTTTCAATATTAGGAGCAATGCTGTTTCATGAAACAATCATACAAATTTTTAGCTATCTTGAATTGATAGGGTTCACTGGAAAATATCATTCCGATAAATTTCCTGATCTAAACGCTACTATTACCTTCATTATATATGGAGCATGTTTATTTTTACTTAACCGACATTCGCAAAAGAATTATAAGCCTATTTTGGGAAGTATCTTTGGATTTATCTTATTAATAGGTATAGCAATTGAAACAATTGCATCGAATAATGCACTGCCAAGTGATATTGTTGGTGGTTATGTATATGGCTGTGTCTGGCTAGTTTTTAATATCTTATTGTTTGAAATGTTACGACTTGTGATGGAAAAGTATTGAGCGGAAATTAAGGTAACAAAGGGGTTTATTTACTATTGGTTAGAAGGGATGAGTGTAGATGAGTACACATATTCTTGTCATTGAAGATGAGGTTCAGATTGCTCGTGTTTTAAAAGTGGAATTAGAGTACGAGGGCTATCAAGTAACAGTAGAACATGATGGTAAGGCAGGATTAGAAACCGCCTTGCAAACGAAAATGGACTTGATTTTGTTGGATGTCATGCTGCCGGGGTTAAGCGGAATAGATGTTTTAAGAAGATTAAGAAAGGAAAATTGTAATACCCCTGTCATTCTTTTAACAGCTAGAAATACTACTTTTGATAAAGTAGCGGGATTGGATCAGGGTGCTAATGACTATGTCACAAAGCCTTTTGAAATAGAAGAATTATTAGCAAGAATACGTGCATGCCTGCGAAATACTCCTAAAAATGAAGAATCCTACGAAGAGAAATCTATATTGACAGTGGATGACCTAATCATAAACACAGAAACAAGAGAAGTAAAAAGAGGAAGAAAATCTATTACATTAACACCCAAAGAATATGATTTCTTGGTGTATTTAGTACTCAATAAAAATAAAGTGGTTACACGAGATAATATTATTCTTAAGGTTTGGGGGTATGAATACGAGGGTGAAACTAACGTAATTGATGTTTTTATTAGACATCTAAGAAAAAAAATTGATGAAGACTTCCCTACTCAATTAATTACTACTATAAGAGGAATTGGTTTTACCATAAGGGAGATTATTGATGAAGATCACAACAAAAATTAATTTATTAACGACTGCTTGGATGCTTTGCATATTAATCCTTATAAATTTCGGTGTTTTTTTATTATTTATGAAAACAACAGTAAATATGGAAGAAGATATGCTTTTTCAAAAAGCAGGAGATATAGTAAAAGACCTTAATACAATTCAATCTTTTACTAGTATGAAAAGGGAATTAGAAGATTATTTAACAGAACATTCCTATATAAGAATTATGGATCAAAAGAACAAGCTGATTTATGAGGTGACAAATGACAAGTTACTTTCAAAAAAAATTAAAGGTCAATCAACATTAATAAAACAGACTAAAACCCATCTGATTTCTACTGAACATGGAGAAGAGGAAGTATTGATTGTTCGTGTTCCATTTTATAATGGAAATAAAACCTTGGAAATTGGAGAACGATTAAGGGGGCTAGAAGCGAGAAAAGAAATGTTAAGGGCAATCTTAATTATTTCTACTGTATTAGCTGCTTTATTATCTTTGCTGGGAGGAAGATGGCTAGCTAATATGATAATGAGACCGATAGCTAATATGATTAAAACGATGGAGGAAATAGAAAAGAGTGGTGTTCCTAAAATCATCACCGTTCAAAATAAGACAAAAGATGAACTCCAAACCATGGCGAGAACCTTTAACCGTATGATTAATAGGCTTCTAATAAATATGGAAAGACAAAAACAATTTGTTTCTGATGCATCGCATGAATTAAAGACACCATTAACAGTCATTAAGAGCTACGCTAATCTTCTAAGGAGACATGGAATAGAAAATAATGAAATGGCGGAAGAAGCACTTAAAGCCATTCATTCTGAGGCAACTAGAATACAAAAAATGACCGAAACTTTTTTAGAATTAGCCACATTAGAAAAAGAAAATGTATTAGAAATAAACGAAGTAAATTTGGTTAATTTATGCAAAGATATTTTAAAACAACTAAAAGATGTTTATAAGCGGGAAATAACATTACATTATGAAGAAATTCCCATCATCATTCGTGCAGATGAATTAAAGATTAAACAAGTTATCATCATCTTGCTGGATAATGCGATTAAATATAGCAATGACAGAATTGAAGTCTTTTTAAAAAAGGATCAGCATCATGCAATCATTGATATAAAAGATTATGGAATTGGGATACCAAAAGAAGAAATAGACAATATTTTTGAACGGTTTTACAGAGTGGATAAAGCAAGAAGCCGAGAAACTGGAGGTTCTGGATTGGGTCTTCATATTGCCAAAAGTATTATAAAACTACACAAAGGGGATATTAAAATAATTAGCAAAGAAGGATCAGGAACCAATGTAGAGTTACTTTTACCAATTAATAATGGAAATTGAAATAAGTTATAGTGAAAAAGGAATAGCCAAATATGTAAGGGCTATTCCTTAAACTTTTATGATTATTGCTTAGCTGAAAGTTCGCCTTCTGTTACCCATTTATGATTTGTCACTTTTTCTCCACCAGTTGTCGGTGTGTAATCAACCATATAAACTGTTGTTTGTTCGGCTGAATCAATTACAGCAGTCGCACCCTTCATCCCCTTCATATGGTCTGCCTCTACGTTAATTTCGTCCCCTGGATTATAGGGCTTGTCACTAGCGTCTTTAATTTCTTCATGTATAATCCATTTGTGATTTGTCACCTTGTCTCCGCCAGTTGTCGGTGTATAAGAAATTGTATAAACAGTAGTATCATAAGCACCTACAATGGTTGCTTCTGCACCATTCATTCCTTCCATATGGTCTGCGTGAATTATTGCATGACTTCCGACTTTAAAGGTTGGATTTTCGGCTTCTTTTAAATCTTCTGGTACTTCACCAGTACTTGAATGATTCATGCCTTCCATACCTTTATGGTTCATATTACTTGAATCCTTATCTTGCTCTGTTTTTTTCTCACCATGATTAGTATTTGAATGTTCATTCCCGTTAACATTTGAACATGCCGCTAAAAATAAGGCAGTAATCACGGTGAAAAGAAATAAGACAGTACGATTTTGCACTATTATTACCTCCTTGTAGTTAGTTACTGATTCATTATACAACCTAAATGTGCAGGATTTATGCAGAACGAATCATACTCGGGTGCTCTAAAATTGTTTTTCCCTTTTTTATGAAAATAACACATCAATAAAGCCCAATGAAATAATCCCTCTTGTGTTAAAAGAGGGATTATTTTTAGCTAACATAGCATTTATGTTTATTTATTTCAAAATCAACTGAGTCTTTCTTAAATAAATATACTCTTGGTACTCGTTTTCCGATCAAACAAACAACTTCGTAATTGATGGTGCCCATCCATTCTGCCAGTTGATCTACGGATTGAAAGGAGGAATGACTGGTCCCAAAAATGGTCACTTCATCACCTACCGTGCAATTTTCTATCTCTGTTATATCAATCATTGTTTGGTCCATACATACCCGGCCTGTAATCTTAGCATGCTGATTACGAATTAAAACCGTTCCTTTATTTGAAAGAAGACGGGAAAGGCCGTCAGCATATCCGATTGGAAGAGTGGCAATCTTACTATCTTTTTTTGGACTCCAAGTACATCCATAGCTAATTGGTTGAGAAGCCTCTACATTTTTCAAAGCAGCAATTCTAGTTTTCAGACTCATGGCTTGTTTTAGTTGAAGGGGGTGACTTTTTAAAGACCTATCTGGATACAAACCGTACAAGGCAATTCCAATTCTGACCATATCCATATGCATTTCTGGAAAATTCATGGTGGCAGCACTATTACAACAATGCTTAATTGGAATGGGAATTTGCTTGCTGTCCAAATAGGACAGGATTGATTGGAACTTTTGGAACTGCTTATAAGTATAAGTGGGATCCTCATTGTCTGCATTGGAGAAATGAGTAAATACCCCTTCAAGATATACGTATTCAGCAGTCATAACTTTTTCGGCAAGAAGTGAGGCCTCTTCAGAGGAAGTCACACCAATTCTAGACATGCCAGTATCAATCTTTAAATGGACATATGCGGTTTTACATAACTGAGCAGAATGGAAGATAATTTCGTCCAATACTTCATCATCAAATACAGTTAGTGTAATGTTGTACTGAATAGCTTCTTTAACTGATCGTGGAGGCGTATAACCTAGAATGAGAATGGGTGTTACTAATCCAGCCTCTCTAAGCTGAATAGCTTCATCTAAAAGAGCCACCCCTAAATAGTCAGCACCTGCCAAAATGGCAGCTTTAGCGACGTATACAGCCCCGTGTCCATATCCATCTGCCTTTACAACAGCCATTAGTTTAGATTGATGTTGGACAAATTGTCTGAACTGAATCACATTAGCTTGAATATGATCAAGCGATACTTCGGCCCAAGTATCACGGTAACTCATTTGGTGCATCTAATACCATCTCCCTATAAAGAAAAAATCCCCTCAAGAGTTGTCTCGAGGGGATTAATCAATTATTAGTTAGCAGCTAGTTCTTTTTCTAATGCCTTTTCTACTGTTACATAGTCATAGCCTAGATCTTTTGCCACTGCTTCGTAAGTGATTTCTCCGTTTGCCACGTTCACACCAAGCAATAATGCAGCATTTTCAGAAATAGCTTTGAATACCCCTTTGTTTGCAATCTGCAACGCATATGGTACAGTAACGTTTGTTAGAGCAATAGTAGAAGTTCTTGGAACTGCTCCAGGCATATTAGCTACAGAATAATGTACGACACCATGCTTAACAAATGTTGGGTTATCATGAGTTGTTACATGATCGATTGATTCAACGATACCACCTTGGTCGATAGCTACGTCGACAATCACGGAACCAGGTTTCATTGCCTTAACCATTTCCTCAGTCACAAGCTTAGGAGCTTTTGCACCTGGAATTAAGACTGCACCAATTAAAAGGTCAGCTTCAGCTACAGCTTCAGCGATATTGAATGGATTAGACATTAATGTTTTGATTTGGTTTCCGAAAATATCATCAAGCTGACGGAGACGGTCCGCACTTAAATCGATAATAGTTACATCAGCCCCAAGGCCGATTGCCATTTTAGCTGCGTTTGTTCCAACGATACCGCCACCAACTATGGTTACTTTCCCACGGTTCACACCAGGGACACCCGCAAGTAAGATACCTTGTCCGCCGTTATTTTTTTGTAAGAACTGTGCGCCAATTTGAGCAGCCATACGTCCTGCAACTTCACTCATTGGTGTAAGAAGTGGAAGAGTTCTGTTTACTGATACAGTTTCATAAGCGATGGCGATTACGCCTGACTGCTTTAATGCTTCTGCTAAAGCAGGTTCTGCTGCAAGGTGTAAATAAGTAAATAATATTAACCCTTGACGGAAGTACTTGTATTCACTTGATAAAGGCTCTTTAACCTTCATGATCATTTCAGCTTTTGTCCATACTTGCTCTGCTGTATCAATAATCTCAGCACCAGCTTTAGCATAATCCTCATTAGTGAAACCGCTTCCAATTCCAGCGTCCTTTTCAATTAAAACTGTATGACCAGCATTTAAAAATGAAACAACACCAGCCGGAGTAAGAGCTACACGATTTTCATTATTTTTAATTTCCTTAGGAACCCCAATAAACATAATCTATTTCCTCCCCTTGAAACATTGAATTGATTTGCTATGGCTAAAGTATAAAACGTTTACAAAAGAATTTCTTTGTTAAGAAAGGAGAAAGATTTTCATTCTTTTTGGGGATTTTCACAAAATGTTCAAATCCCCTGGTATTTGGCTAGCTTCAAATCGAGAAGAAGCATTATTTTTTGATTGGGGTCCTTGAAATTAACTTCACCAATCTCTGTAATGCGTTTGAGTCGATAATTTAGCGTGTTGGCATGGACATTTAATTCCTTGGCTGCATCATTAATGTTTGAATCCTTATTTAAAAAGACCTCTAACGTTTCAATGAGATTGCTTTTATGTTTTTGGTCATACTCTTTGATTCTTTTTAATGCGTAATTTTCGTACGCTTCATTTTTTCTGTTTTCTAGGATCATTTCAAAGAGTTGATAAATTCCCAGTCGTTGATAACTAAAGATCTCCTTCGTTTCTATAGGGAATTTTTCGTTTATTGATAAAACAATTAATGCTTCCTTATAGGCTTTTCCTATTTTTTGAAAGTCATCATAAATACTGCTATAGACCGGATGGATATTCCTCATTCCATAGCGGTCGTTCATTTTTGAGAGGAAGTTTTCGGCAAAATGATCGAGTTCTTGTAAGGGATTCTCGATATGAGATGCTTGTACCAGTAAGATCAGTTGGTTGCAGTCAATGGTATTTAGTAAAATCTTCATTCGCTGAGCGGTCTTTAATAGATAAGAAATTTCATGTTCTTCTTTAGTTGTGATATTTTGTTGGAACTGAAAAACAAAAACAGCAAAAGACGATGGGGGAGTAATTTGCAATGTTTGAAAGTGCTGAATAATCTCCTCTTTCTCTTTTAAGTGGCCAGTTAATAGTTTCCAAAAGAATTCTTGGGAGCGTTCTTCTTTTTTATTTTTTCTAGTTTGTAGCTGTAACAGTTTATTTTTTACGGCATCTGCGGCCTTTTTTAACAGGGTAAAGTCCTCATCTGTTAATGTTTTATCAATCTCTATTGCCCAAATAAATCCTAATACCTCATCCTGTTTCCAAATCGATATTGCCACTCTATCGCCAAGACCAATGTCATTCATACTTTTCACACGAATAGGTTCATCCGTTTTTAAAAGCGCTGGAATAGTTCCTTCTTTCCACAATTGGTTGATTACTTTTTCCGGAACTCTTCGGCCGATAATCGTAGAAATTCTAGCGGGATCTGTCCGTTCGTCATGTGTACTATAGGCAAGAAGGCGGTGATTCGCATCTTCAATGGTGATTGGGCATTTAAGAACTTGGCTGATAAGATCGGCAAATTCATCTAAGCTTTCAAAGGTAATTTTAAATGGATCATGGTGTTTCATATTCAATTCGGTTTCCTCCAAGATTACGAGAAATAAAAGTTACTTTGTTTAATTTTACAAAAAAAACATGGAAATTTCTCGTATTTCTACAAAAAACTTTGTTCACAAAAATGTTAAGATAATTTCGAGTATTTGTCACAATAGTATTTATTTTCGTAAATACTAATTTGTAAGCGCTAACACATTCTGAAAAGGAGGATTAGAGCGAAAAAATTAATGAATTTTCTTAAAAATAATAGTATTATTTATATTTTAAGAAAGTTTATTATTAAAGGGAATTGTGAGTTTTAACAAAGTGGAGAATGGGAATATTAGAGGTTTGATGATCAAGGGGAGGTTATGATATGAGTAATAACACTCATGGGAAAGAACTTCATCGCGGATTAGAAGAAAGGCATATTACGTTAATGTCATTAGGGGCAGCTATTGGAGTTGGTTTATTTCTTGGGTCTGCAACAGCGATAAAAATGGCTGGACCTGGGATTCTGCTCGGATATGCATTTAGTGGTTTAATCATGTTTTTTATTATGAGAGCCCTTGGAGAAATGGCTATTCAAAAACCTGTTGCAGGGTCATTTAGTAAATATGCAAGAGACTATTTAGGACCACTTGCTGGGTACATAACAGGCTGGAACTATTGGTTCTTATGGGTAGTTACCTGTATGGCAGAGATTACAGCCGTTGGAATTTATATGGAATATTGGTATCCGGATGTTCCACGCTGGATTTGGGCGTTAGCAGCTCTTGTCATCATGGCTACGGTTAATTTTCTTGCAGTAAAAGCATATGGAGAACTCGAATTTTGGTTTGCATTGATTAAAATTGTTACCATTCTGGCGATGATCGTTGTCGGAGCGGGGATGATTTTCTTCGGGTTAGGAAATGGCGGAATTGCAACTGGTATTCATAATTTATGGCAACATGGCGGTCTATTCCCTAATGGAATAAAGGGGGTTTTACTGTCATTACAGATGGTTATGTTTGCATACCTTGGCATTGAAATGATAGGTGTTACTGCAGGTGAGGTAAAGAATCCAGAAAAATCTCTTGCAAGGGCCATTGATTCTGTGTTCTGGCGTATTCTTATTTTTTACGTAGGGGCTTTGTTTGTTATCATGTCTATCTATCCTTGGGAAGAAATTGGAACAAAGGGAAGTCCGTTTGTACTTACATTCGAGAAAATTGGAATCCCAGGTGCAGCAGGAATTATTAACTTCGTTGTACTGACAGCTGCACTTTCATCTTGCAATAGCGGAATTTTTAGTACCGCAAGAATGTTGTTTAACCTTGCAGAGCATGGAGAAGCACCAAAAAATTTTGGTAAGGTTACGAAAAATGGGGTTCCAGGCATGGCTGTAATAGCTTCTGCTGGGGCCTTGTTAATCGGTGTTGTCTTAAATTATATCGTTCCGGCAAAAGTCTTTACATGGGTTACGAGTATTGCTACATTCGGAGCTATTTGGACGTGGGCCGTCATCCTTTTATCACAAATTCGTTACCGTAAAACGTTAAAGCCAAGTGAAATAAAAACATTAAAATATAAGGTGCCGTTCTTCCCTTATACCTCTTATATTTCCTTAGCGTTTTTAGCATTTGTTATTGGTTTGATGGTATATAATCCAGATACTCGAATTGCGTTAGTTATTGGGCCGCTATTTTTAGTATTCTTGGTGGTAGTTTACTATATGAAAGGATTCCATAAGAAAGAATCCCTTCAATCTTCAACGAAAAAACGTGTAAGCTAATTGAAAAGAAAGCAGTGGATTTTCTCCACTGCTTTTTGCTTTGTTATTTTTCTATGTTCCGTTCGACTGCTAACAAGTTCCGCTTGGAGGGCCAGAATGCCCATTTTCCGAGGAGCACAGTAAGCGCAGGAACTAGTAATGGACGAACAATAAATGTGTCTAACAAGACACCGATTGCTGTGATCGTGCCAAAGTGGACTAGTACTTGAATTGGCAGAGTAGTTAAAATGGCAAAAGTTCCTGCGAGAATTAGTCCCGCAGAGGTAATTACAGCACCAGATTCAGCCACCCCTTCTTTAATGGCTTGAAGCAGTGGCATTTCCTTGCTCTTTTTCCAAATACTCGAAATCATAAAGATGTTGTAATCCTCCCCTAATGCCACAATAAATACAAAGGAATAAAGAGGAATAAATCCTTGGATTGCGTCTACATCAAATAGATAATGCAGAACGACCCAACCAAGGCCAAGCGCACTGAAGTATGACAACAGAACTGTTCCTATTAAATAAAGCATGCTAGTAATTGAACGAAGATAGACTAATAATAGTAAGGCAATGATACCAATAACAATGGGGATGATAACAAATGCATCATCTGTTGTCGTTTGTCTGGTATCAAATTGTACGGCAGTTTGACCACCTATCCAAACTTTTTTAGAAGTATCAGCAATACCATCATTTTTCATGATGGATTCAATCTTCTTACGGAGGTCAGGGATATAATCCATGGCTTCATTTGAGTATGGATTAACGTCTAATTCCACATTGTAGCTAACGATATTTTGATCCTGGGCTCCTTGATTTGGATCAGAGACATGTGCCACGTATGGCAGCTTTTCTACACCAGTTTTAACTGAACTTTCTTTCCCGTCTGTTTGCAGGATGATTTGAACAGGGGCAAGTTCGCCTGGATTAAAGTGTTCTGCAATTAGGTCAAATCCCTCTCTTGATGGCATATCCTTTGGAAAAGAAGATAAGGTATCGTACGTATATTGGATCTTAGTTGAGAATAAAGCGAATACCCCTAGAAAGAGAATGGTAGCCGTCATTAGAAGCTTCGGCCTTTTAATAATGAAATCTCCCAGCTTTAATCCAAACCCTTCTTTCTTTATTTTTACTGGGATGGATTTTCCTTTTTTACGTGCCCGTTCTTCTTGCATCTCAGTTGTACGTGGGATGAGCGGGAAGAAGGAGACTCTGCCAAAAATGCTTAATAGGGCTGGAATCAAGGTTAAGCTGGCAATCATCATAATTAAAATTGATACGCTAAAAGGTATAGCAAAACGATGGATGGCACCGTATTTTGATAACAATAACACTAACAATGAAAAGACAACGGTTAGACCACTCATCGCAATGGCTCCGGATGAACCTTTTAAGGAGCGGATCATTGCCACACGTTTATCTTTTTCTACTTCCAAATAACTTCTAAATCTTGAGATAAGGAATAAGCAATAGTCTGTTCCTGCGCCAAAGAGTAGTACCGTCATAATGGAAAGCGCTTGTGAATCGAAGACTGCCCAGCCTGCTTTACCAATTCCTCCAAGTATTGGACTTATAACCCCGTATGCAATTCCTACTCCAAGTAAAGGGATAAGAGCTAAAATAGGGGAGCGGTAAATAACAAGTAGGAGTACTAGAACGATAGCAACTGTACCAAGCAGTAAGGAAAGATCCCCTTGGCTAAATAATTCTGTTGCATCTTGTGCGATACCTGCAGGACCTGTTACCCGCAGAATTAACTTGTTTGCATCTTTGATTTTTGCTTTCGTTGGATCTGGTGAAAATATCGAAGCTGATTTATCTTTTAATTGTTTTATTCCTTCTGCAATCTTTTCCTTGTCTGCCCCCTTTTTAAAGCTTAGGGGCAAAATGAGTGTTGTTCCATCCTTAGATAACTGTTCCTTTAGTACAGGGAGTGGGAACTGATAAAACGGAACAATTGTATCTTGGGATGAAACCGGATTTTCCGTTACATCCTTTGTATATTGCTGAATAAGTGAAAGATCATTGTCTGTAATCCCTGAAACTCGGTACCAGGTTAGGAGCGCAGGAGTCCCTGAGCTTGCTGGAAATTCCTTCTCGGCAATTTTATTTGCTTGCTCCGACCAAGTTTCCTCCGCTAAATTTGGTGCCATTTCATTCTTTTGCGAATTGGCTTGAGGAAGAGTCACGTTTAGAACAGCGGCAAGGACGAGCCAAGCCAAAAGGACAATCCATCTTCCTTTTTTACCACTGACTGCATTTCCATAATTTTTTATCCATTTTTTCTCCAATGTAGTTCACTCCAATCTAAAATTCTCCTTATCAATTGATAAGCTATAGGCAAAGAGAAAAGGCTGTTATTCAGCCTTCTATTTAACGACTAATCCCTTTTAAAAAAATTTCAACAATGAGATTGGCTTTATGCTTTATCATTGCGGTTTGTTCATTCTTTGGCAAGCTTCCAATGTTTGAGGGCTGCAGAATGGATTTAATAATGTTAAGTATTAAAAAAGCCATCTCAGTAGAAGTTGAATCAATCTCTTCTGGATTTTTTATTTCTCCATTAGAGACCCCATCATTAATCATTGTAACTATTGGCATTAGAAACCCTTTTACCCACAATTGATGAACTCGTTGCTGATCTTCAGGGCTTATTTCATGCTGCATGTCATGGAACATTTGTGACATATCCATTTCAAAATGCACCATCATGTAGGTGGTAATTTGAGCGAGTCTATCATCAAAGGCAGCAAATTGAGTTAAGATCCCATTTAAATCCTTTTCAGTGTGATGGAGTGCATGCTCGATCACTGCCACATAAAGTGTTTGTTTGTTTTTAAAGTGATGGTATAGAGCAGGTTGGCTTATGCCGCATAGGTCTGCAATTTGCCTTGTGGATACAGCGCGATACCCATATTCCATAAATAAACGCTCAGCTGTTTTGATTATGATTTGATAGGTTTCTTTAGGATTTATTTCATCATTATGCTTAAAATCTTTACCCATTTTAGACATAGGGTCCTTTCGGAATAATTTGCTTATCAGTTGATAAGTAAACTATATAGAAAAAATAGGAAAATGTAAAGTGAGTAAAAAAGATTTTTTTTTCCATACTAACAAGAAAAAAGTGGGGGGACCTCAGTGAAAAGATGGTTTTCGATTTGCATGACAATTACAGTATTTTTAGGATGCTGCAGCTATACGAAGGCACAAACTATCCAAGGTACACAAGCCAAGTTGCATGAACAAAATACGATGTCTGTATTATGGTTTCAACAATCTGGTGAAGCTAAAGCTTTATATTATCAAGGTTATAACTTAGGAAAATTAAGATTGGATGATTATTTAGGCAAAAAGAAGAAGCACACTAGCTTAAAGCCAGCTATTGTTTTGGATATCGATGAAACGATACTAGACAATAGTCCATACTTGGCTTCGTATGCTGTTTCAGGGAATGGAAACCCTTTTGATTGGAGTAAGTGGTTTAACCGTGCAGAAGCCAAACCTCTTCCAGGCGCGCTTGAATTTTTGAAGTATGCAGATTCTAAAGGAATTGAGATATTTTACATAACAAATCGTTTTGAAGCACAGAAAAATGCAACAATTAAAAACTTAAAAATGGTGGGTGCTCCACAAGCAGATAGAGAACATGTCCTATTACTTCAACCAGGTGAAAAAGGGAAAGAGTCAAGGCGCCAATATGTAGCCAAAACACATGATATTGTCCTATTATTTGGCGATAATTTAGGCGATTTTAGTGAATTTGAAGGATTATCCGTCAAAGAAAGAATAAAGGAAACTCAAAAATACAAAGATATATGGGGAAAGAAATTTATCGTTCTACCTAATCCAATGTATGGGGATTGGGAAGAAGCCATTTATAATTATGATTATAGGAAAACGGACGAAGAAAAAGCTAAACTAAGGATAGAAAACCTGGAGAAAAGATAGCAACCGAAGGGGCTGATTTATTTGTAATGAAATCAGCCTTATTGTTTTGGGAAAATTTATCACTTAAGACCATATTTTTCGTTGGACGTACTAATAAAATAAGAGTATAGTAGACTCCATGATTATAGGTAATAGGAGGACTACTATGTTTGGAATAACATTACCGCAATCATTCTACCAAATGAACACTATATTTATCTCGATCCTAATTGAGGCATTGCCGTTTGTGACGCTGGGAGTTCTAATTTCTGGTATCATTCAAATTTTTGTTACAGAAGAAATGATAGCGAGGATTATGCCAAAAAATAAAATCCTAGCTGTCATTTTTGCTTGTTTTCTGGGGATATTATTTCCATCATGCGAATGCGGGATTGTTCCCATTGTTAGTCGTTTAGTATCAAAGGGTGTACCGATTTCAGCTGGGATTGCCTTTATGTTAACTGCACCGATTATTAATCCCGTTGTATTGTTTGCGACATTCATCGCGTTTGGAAGTGATTGGAAAATTGCGCTTTATCGTGCTTTAGGTGCTATCATTGTTTCCATTCTAGTTGGTATTTTAATCGCCTATGGCTATAAGGATTCTCCATTTAAAGAACAATTTCATCACCATCATGTACATCGAGAGAAGAGTTTGTTAAAGAAAATATGGCAAACACTTGAGCATGCAGTAGAGGAATTTTTCTCCATGGGTAAGTATTTAATTATTGGCTCCTTAATTGCTGCAGCCGTACAAACGTATGTTAAAACAGCTACACTTGTTTCTATAGGTCAAGGTCCAGTATCATCTTCCTTCGTGATGATGACACTATCATTCATTTTATCTCTATGTTCAGAAGCGGATGCTTTTATCGCTTCCTCGTTCAGAACGACTTTTTCTACAGGATCACTATTAGCATTTTTAGTATTTGGACCAATGATCGATATCAAAAATTTAATGATGATGTTGGCAACATTTAAAAAACGGTTGGTATTTATGATTGTGACAGGCGTAACAATTACCGTCTTTTTATACTCTTTATTGTTTTAAGGAGTGATTATATTATGATAAGAAGTTTAATACTCATTGGATTTACTTATTTTTTATTTCATTTGCATATAACCGGAGATATTAATAAATATATTAATATGAAATATTCCTATTTATCTGCAACCGCAGGCTATGCCCTGTTGGTCTTAACAATTGTTCAAATATTTATGCAGAACAAGGACCAATCTAAAGAGCATGAGTGTGGCCATGATCATTGTGGACATAATCATGCTAAGGAAGATAAATGGTACAAAAAGCTTTTCATTTATCCTATCTTTATCTTCCCTATTATTTCGGGATTATTTTTCCCAATCGCAACGCTTGATAGTAATATTGTAAAGGCGAAAGGTTTCCACTTTCCTATTTATGATGAAGGGAAAGGGGATTCGTTCATGCAGCAGCAATTCTTACGTCCTGATACCAGTGTTTATTATGGGAAAGAAGCGTACGATGCGTTAATGAAAAAAGAAAAAAAGAAATATATTAACAAAGATACAATCGTTATAAATGATCAAAATTATTTAAAAGCAATGGAGACTATCTATAATTACTCGGGGGATTTCCTAGGGAAAGAAATTGAGTTCAAGGGCTTTGTTTTTAATGATAGTGAAACGATTGAAAAAAATCAGCTGTTTGTTTTCCGATTTGGAGTCATTCACTGTATTGCAGACTCAGGTGTGTTCGGGATGCTTGTTGACATGCCAAAGGGAACTAACCTCAAAAATGATGAGTGGATTCGTGTAAAAGGAGAAGTCTCAACGATTTATTATCAACCTTTTAAAATGAATATTCCTTATTTAAAGGTTAAAGAGTGGTCAAAGACCACGGCTCCAAAAGAACAATACGTTTTTAGAGGATATTAAGAAGACACCGGATTTTCCGGTGTCTTTTTACTTGATATTGGAAAATGTAATTAGAGTATGATAACAAAGACAATTAGTTCTTCACATTCTTAAGGATGTTAATGGCAAAGAGGATGATGCCTAATACCATTAGGGTGCCACCGACCGCAACGGCTGGCCCTGCAGCCTTTACTCCTGATACTAAAAAGGCAAGCCCGATCATCATGATGGGCAATGCAATATTATGGAGCCAAAAGTGAACCTTCGCTAAAGTTGTTTCCGCCGCTGTTGGAAAAGCTACATAAATAAGTCCAGCAAGAGTCATGGCCGTCCAACCTAATAAATTAATATGGACGTGAACAGGCCTAAAATCAAACTTCTCAGTCATTGACATATACATACCTAAACATACCCCAACAACAAAATAACAGACAGATATTTTAATAAACTTTACGCCCATTTTCCTACCCCCTTTTACCTAAAAATAGTACCTATAGTAGTAAATATGTGACAAAAATGTGAACTAGAACATTGATTTTTAGGGACAATGGCGATATTTTAAATGAAAGGCTGTGTTAAAGAACAGTGTTGATTTTTACACCCTGTTGATTGGAGCGGAAGGCACGAAGACTCCTGTGGGAGTATGGTTCAGGGGAGACCCCGCAGGCGCTAGCGCCGAGGAGGCTCGCCGAAACACCCACGGAAAGCGTAGTGCCTGGAGCGGAAATCAACAGGCAAGTTTAACAGAGCCAAATGAAAAAAGAGCAACCGAGGTTGCTCTTCCTTAGAAAAAGGCTTTAATTCCTACTAATACTAGTCCGATTAGAAACCCACATACAGCCCCGTTTACACGGATCCACTGAAGGTCTTTTCCGACATTTGTTTCCACCATTTTGATGAGTGTTTTATCATCGAGCTTTTCTAAGTTTTCTTCTACCAACTTACCAATTTTTTCGTGATTTTTATCTACAAAATTAGAAATTTGCGACTTAATCCAACCCTCAAACTGACTAACTTTTTCAGGATTTGCTTCGATTTGATTAAGACTATTTTTTAAAAGGGGAAGCAGGTATTCATCGAAAAAGGTAGGTTCTGAAACAAAATCAAGTACCTTTTTCTGAAACTGATTTAGAAGTTCAGTTAATTGTTCTTGTGGTTCCCATTTTTCAATTAGATGTGTTTTGAGATTATTTAGTTCTCCATACAACTGTTCATCATTTTTTATCGAATGCAGTTTAGTGTGAATATGACTGATTAATGATTGTCTATTTTGATTAAAAGGGTCACGGTAGCTATCAACCCCTTTTAAAATAAGGTTTTGAATAATATTACCGAGCTTTTCTTCATTAACAAGGCTGCTAAAGGATTTTAAAGCGAACTGCATAAATCCATCTGCTTTAATATTTTCAACGGCATCGACTGCCATTCCGCCAAGCCTATATTTTGTACTATCCTTTTGAGCCCATTCGTCGATTTCTTTTAGAATATAATCAAGTGTTTTTTCATCATATTTTCTGACCATCACTTGATCAATCAGAAGTGGAAGATAGTCCTTACTATCTAATTTAATTAAATGTTGCTTTATTTCTTTTTCAATCATTGGCGCTATTTTCTTACTATCGACTTTCATAATAAAATGCTGAATGAGTGTAATGAGATTTTCCTTAACCCCTTGAGAAGTAATTTCTTTTTGAAAAAGAGCAAATAATTTTTCAGTAAAAGGAATGGTCTCAATTTTACTTCGGATACTTTCTTTTGTTAACCAATCATTTTCTAGCATGGAGATTATTCCAGCAATAATTCTTTTTCGATTTTTTGGCAGAAGTGCTGTGTGTGGAATGGGAATACCTAATGGGTGCCGAAATAAAGCAGTCACTGCGAACCAGTCAGCCAAACCACCTACAAGACCCGCTTCAAACCCTCCTTGTAAAATCATACCCCATATTGAATGCTGTAATGGAAGGGTAGCTAGAAAACCTACTCCCATCACAGCAAGAGAAATTGTTGCTAAATGCTGTGATTTATTTTTCTGCTTTTGCATACTACTTGTACCCCTTTATAATATTTACTAATGCTATTATCTCAATTTAGCAGAAAAAAAAGCAAAAAAAAACATCCGATATATATGATTGCAAGAATCTAAGCCGAAAAAATCCTCTCAAGATAGAGAGGAGTTTTTTTTCTTTGGTTTTATATGTGTGATTAATCCATCTAGGTCTGTGAGATAAAATTGGATTTCGGGTGTTTTCTTTAGATAGTGGTCTTGTAATAACTGATAATAATTCACTCTGTGCTGCGGATCAAATTTTAACATAGGAAACTCCTTATGGTCCTTTACATATTGGTCAACAGCCTTTTGCACCATATCCATTTCGATGGGGATTTGTTTCTCATGCTCTTCAAATAAATCATAAGTTTCTTTAGACATATAGAAATCTTTAGATGGGACACCTCCGAGGATGGGAGCAAGTTGGTTGAAGTCGATACTATGATCCTCTTTAACCAGGATGGTCCTATAGACACCCTTTGGTAAATTATCGGAAAAGGTTCTAACCGCTTTTCGAACCTCATCGATACTAACTTCTATAACGGGATAGTCTTTAATTTGTTCCACTTTTGGTTCAGGTATCTCATTTTTTTGTGAGGTTAGAAAATATTTATGGACCAATGAATAAACGGTAGCCCCTCCAACACCAATACCTAGAAATATCCCAATTAGAGTAAATAAAGGGTAGATATCATAACGATTATCTAATAAATCACCTAGTTTATAGCCAGCAAAAACGGAGATAGCAATAGCTATACCAAAAACCATATTCAAGGACACGGCTTTCATTAGAAAGTTTGTCGAATCCTTCCAATGTTTATCGCTTTGTGACTGTCCGTTTATAAAAAATGTTTTAATTTCTTTTCTCATTTCCTCAGACACCTTATTTTCTTCAAGAAAAGCCTCAAGATATGCTTCCTCTGATTTATTTTCATTCTTTAACAGACACGCTGTTTTTTCAATTGATCCTTTTGTATAGTGAACATAAATCCATTTCTCTTCTAGTCCAATTTCTAGGTTTTCCGTAATTCTACCTAAATATTTAGTGAACTTGTGTTTCATACATTATGCCCCCTCTTTTATTTGGTCTGAGTGTGAAAAGGGTCGGGCATGTTGCAAAAAGGCCTCTTCTTTTGCTTTTTTTACTATATTTTTGGCCTCTACTTTAGCGTCATGAATAATTTGCTTTGCTTCACTCTCAGAATACGTTCGGATCTCTCTTGCCTCTTTTTTTGCCTGTTTAAGAACGTCTTTGCTCGCTTCTAAGTGTTGTTCCGCTTCCAGCTTATACTGTTCAGTTAAAAGTAGCTGTCTTTCGATGTGGTGTTTCCTCTTCTCAAGAATATCCACCATCTTTTTAAAAACCAACTTTTTTAGTATAAAAACAAGAATGGTAAAAATGATAGCTTGATAAATCATGGTCCCTAAAGAAACTGGAAGTCCGAATAATGAAAAGTCGCCCAAAACAATCAACTCCCTTCATATTATTATGTTAATCGGTGAGCAATATAAACCATTGTCAGAGTGACAAAGATATAAGCCTGTATGGCGCCAATAAAGATACAAAATGCCTGCCAAATCAACATAGGGATAGATGCCAGAGCAGCAACAATAAAACCATGATTTACTGCATTTGCTAACAGGGCAAGAAGGATTTCCCCTGCATAAATATTTCCAAACAAACGTAACCCTAAGGTTAAGGTTGTTGCAAGTTGTTCTACAGCATTGATAGGAAAAAAGAATGTAAAGGGTTTGAAAAAGCTAAGAGCAAAATGTTTAAATCCATTCATACGGATATCAATAAAATGTGTATAGGCAATTATCATTATAGCCAGGGTCATGGTTACATGTGCATCTGCAGTAGGAGATTTCCACCAAGACACAGGATGTTCTTCAGTAGTAACAATTAAAAATGGTACTCCTAAAAGATTTGAAATAAGTAGATACATTAGTAAGACTACACCAGTGGATAAGATGAATATATTGTTAGAGTTTCCAATGGAGTTATTCATAATATCCTTAACAAACTCTAAAATCCATTCCATGAGATTTTGCCATTTATTTGGAGTGTGTAAGGAAGAATTTTTTGTCAATAGATAGGCAATGAGGAAAACAATTATAGCGACAATAGTTGTGGTAAGTAGAATGGATAAATCAAACGTTAAATGAAACAACGATATTTGTGGTCTTGTATGTTCCAAGATGTCCAACCTCCCTTTAACAAAAAATGAATGGACTTTAGTAATGGAACGAGGAGAAAATAGAAAACTTATGTCATGTTTATTATATACAAAAATAGTTATTATTGTAAGATAGTTCACAACTTATTCTTAATTTTCTGAAAAATAAAGCGAGTAACGTAAAAAATATAAAAAACTTATATTACGTTACATATATTCTTTCAGTGAGAGGAATTTTATAAAAAAGTACATTTTTTTGTAACCTTTAAAAACTTTCCTCGTCAGATAAGTTGTTGTAGAATTAACAATGCACAAAAAGAGAAATTGGGGGAAGTAACGATGAAGAAGAAGTTTTTATTAGTAGTATCAGCATTTACAATGGCAATCGGACTTGCTGCTTGTTCAAGCTCTGATGAAACGAAAACAACAGAAAAGAAAGAAGTAACCAAAGAAGCAGAAGCACCGAAAGTTGACGTTAAAAAAGAATTAGTGAGATTCTATATGGATCTTGGAAAGAGAATTAATGCAAAAGATGGGGATTTAAATGCTTACTTAGCAAAGGCAGCTAAAGCAGCTGCACCAGATGCTAAACCTGAGGATGCACCAACGGCTGAGGAAAAAGCAAAAGCCAGTGAAGCAGCAGCAGCTGTTGCTGCTGATTTAAATAGTGTGCAAGTACCTGATTCACTAAAAGATCAAAAAGCTGACCTTGAGGCGGCTGTGAAGGACTATGCAGCATCTTACCAAGCTAAAGCGGACGAACTGAAAAAGGATGCACCATCATTAGATGCGGCAGATGCAACTTTTGCTCAAGGTGAAGAAAAACTTAAAACCGTATTTGAAAGTGCAAAACTAATGGCACCAAGCTTAGATAAACAAGTAAATTAAATTAATTTACGTCAAAAACAAAAGGTATCCACTAGTAAAAACGTGGATACCTTTTGTTTTTATTGGAACGTTAATTAATTGTAGTTTTATATTCTTCCTTGAACGTAACTAAAATCTCATCCACCAAGTCATCAACTGATAGGTATGTTTCCGTATCTTCAAAAAACCACACATCATTTCCCTCTACAAAAAAGGTAATTCCATTGATTTCTTTTACATATCCAGCATTTGCAGGAATCTCAGCAGAAAAAGCAAGGCTGTAACCCTTATGCTTCTCACCAAATCCTGCATATTGAGGAAACATGCGAATACTGAATGGTTTATTGAATTCAAATTCTTTCGTAAACCATGAGGTAGCTTTTTCGTCGATTGAAATAAACATATTTATACACCAACCTTTTCCTAGTTGATTATCAATTTAAGGCCAGAGTGAAGGCAAATAATGATTGTTTAATTGCCTTTTTCCTTATAGTGAAAGAGTATAACTTTTCTATTGTTTTGCCTGTGATAAAATTCACGGTTAACGCACACCAGTTACCTAATTAAAAAAATGTTCATTTTTTCGATTCGAATTGTTCACATGTGTGAGATAAAACAATAACTTTGACTAAAAAAAAGGGTTTAATTAAATTACAAATAAAATTCACATGCATGGAGGATTATATGAATAAAGATTGGACGAAGGATTTAGAGCATGATGAATATGAGCACGATGTAGACCTGATAATAAGTGATGCATTATTATCAATAGAAGAAACTAAAGTTGGCTGTTTTGTTAATCTAGTTACATCTGTTGTATTTGGTAATCCGATGGACTATTTACAGCCCTTAATCCAAGAGTTGTATGCAGAACATGTAAGAATAAAATTTATTGACCAATGTGGGTGTGGAGGGTATGTACTGAGGGTTTGGAAATTGAAGTAGGAATGATGTAGAACCTCCTTAGACTTATTATTGCTCACTTTTTCATTGTTGCTGTTTTTGTAACATGTTGATAGTGAAAACGATGTTAAAATAAAAGAAAAAGAAAAAGAAAAAGTTAAAGGAGTGTTCGAGATGGAAAAAGAACTTGAAAAATTAACGGAAAATATCACGGATATTAAAAGTTTAATTCATACATTTAATACAACTTTAGAGAACATTGAAAAGAGGCTTTCCAGACTAGAAAAGATGGATAGCATTGAACATAGAGTAGAGGTCAATCAAATTGACTTATCTGATATTAAAGATTCTTTACAACGTATTGAGGACACACAGAGCAAAGAAATTCAGCACATTAATCGCCGGCTTGATTCACATTTAGTTAAAATAGCTAAAGCGGAAGAGGAGCTCATCATATTAAAAGACAGATAATTTTTGAATATTGATACAAAAAGGGATCAGAGGGGTTTCATCTGATCCCTTTTTTAAAAATTATTTAAAACGCTTACATTTTTGTGAGCGATTTAAGGCCAAGGTAAATAATTGCAAGAGCAAAAACGATAACTACTAGTGCACCAACAATAATAATAAATGATGACAAGCTTGATAAGAATCCAACTGTTGCCACTTTCATTAGGGCAAACCCAGCCAGAATACAAGCTAAAAATAAAACTGAAACATGGTTCATTCTTCATCCCTCCTTTACAATAAAATACGTAAAAAGCGGGCTAATTGATTGGATATATGTCCTATAAATTGGTTATTTAGGCAAAAAAAATAGACCAATCTGATTGGTCTATTTTATGAAAGTACTTCTGAATTCGGTACGGCCATTTGCTGAATTACAGCTTCGCCATCATTAGAGATTTTTGTGACTTCAATATACCGGATATGATGTTCCTCCATATCCAGGATTTTAAAGGTAAAGGCGTCGTGAATAAAGGTGTCTCCTTCTTTTGCTTCATAATTTTCAGTTAGGATCCACCCACCAATAGTATCTATATCTTCATCATCAATTTCAATTCCCAATAAATCATTAACCTCGGTAACTAAAACCTTAGAGTCTATGATATAATGGTTTTCTTTTATTTTACGGATTTCTGGAATTTCATCCATATCAAATTCGTCACGAATTTCCCCTACAATTTCTTCGAGTATATCTTCAACGGTTACAAGGCCCGAAGTACCACCATATTCATCCATTAAAATAGCCATATGGACTCGATCCTTTTGCATTTTTACAAGAAGGTCATGAATAGGAATCGTCTCTATCACTCTAATAATTGGTCGAGTATAGTTTTCTAATGTTTGAGAAGAAAGACTTTCATTGCCTATTATATCAGTCATCACTTCTTTAATATTCACTAATCCGATAATATGGTCTTTATCTCCATCAATAATTGGATACCTTGTAAACTTTTCTTCTCGTAACACTTGTAGAAATGTTTCTAATGAGTCATCTTTTGATAAAGAAACCATTTCTGTCCGAGGGACCATTATTTCTTTAGCAATTCGATTATCAAACTCAAAAATTTTATTTACATACTTAAACTCTGATTGGTTAATTTCACCACTTTTATAGCTTTCAGAAAGGATGATTCGAAGTTCTTCCTCTGTATGAGCAATTTCGTTCTCTGATACGGGCTTCAGTCCAAATAGACTGGAAACAACCCGTGCAGACCCATTCAGTACCCAAATAAAAGGGTACATGATTTTATAGAAGAGGATGAGTGGACGTGACACAATTAAGGTAATTAATTCAGCCTTTTGAATGGCCAAAGTCTTAGGTGCGAGCTCTCCAACCACTACATGCAAAAAGGTAATGGCTGCAAACGCAATTCCTACCGATAATACCTGCGTTGCACTCTCAGGAATGTTTATTTTATGGAAAAGAGGACTTAGCATATGCTCAATGGTTGATTCCCCAATCCACCCTAAACCTAAGGCAGTGATTGTAATTCCTAACTGACAGGCAGAAAGATATTCATCCAGGTTTGAAATCACCTTTTTTGCAGAAACTGCCTTCGAACTTCCTTCCTCAATTAACTGGTCTATCCTTGAACTTCTTATTTTTACAATTGCAAACTCTGAAGTTACAAAAAAAGCAGTTAAAGCAATTAAAATGGCTATAATAACCAAGTTAAATATGTCCAAATAAGTTCCCTTAACCCGTTGTAAGACGAGTAAGGAGTCACCTCCCAATATAATAAAAAAATTAACTCGTTACTTTCATCAGTGACGTCTTTAGTGCATTTCTGAGCAGGCTCAAGTTGTTCATTAATTTTTCCTTCTGATGTTCATCCAAGTTTTCTAAAACTGGTATGAGATCAAATAAATCGCTATGAAGCTGCTTCATTTGCTGTGTTACTGCACTAACATGTCTATCCACTTCTGATTCACGAATATTCTTTGCCTTTCTCATTTCTAGCTTTCTTCTAATCTCGTCTAAAGGGTAATGCAGACTCTTGCATTCTTCTATAAATTTTAGATCCTCTAATGAATCATCCGAATAGATGCGGTAATTTGACTTAGAGCGTTCTGCTTTTAATAAGCCAATAGACGTGTAATAGTCGATCGTTCTCTTTGACACATGCGCTATTTCGGCTATTTCGCCAATACGATAGACAGCCCCATCATACCACCTCAACATAATTAAAATTACAATAATTATAAATAATTTAAACTATACAGTCAAACGTTCTGGTTAATTAGCAGTTGTTATCAACATTTTATGGGAAAGCAATGTAAATATGAATAATAAAATATAGGTTTATAATAAAAAAATGATCAAAAAAACGCCTCCTACTGAACAGAAGACGTTGGTGCTTTTTTAACTTCAATATATAGTATATGGTGTCCTTCAATTTCTTTTATCTGAAAAACAAATCCTTCCATTTCAATGCTTTCTCCTTCATGTACATCAAATTTTTGTGTTAAAAACCAGCCTCCAATCGTGTCAACCTCTTCTTCTTCGAGGTTGGTACCTAAAAGATCATTTACCGCACTAATTAGTACTTTTCCATCCAGCACGTAGTGGTTTTCTCCCTTTTTCTGAATAAGAGGGAGCTCGTCCAAATCAAATTCATCCCGTATTTCTCCCACAATTTCTTCAAGTATGTCCTCAACGGTTACAATACCGGCTGTGCCACCATACTCATCTAATAACACTGCCATATGGCTTCTGTTTTTTTGCAGTTTTACTAATAGTTCTTGAATGGGAATCGTTTCTATCACATGAATGACTGGTTTCAAGTATGGAAGGAGGGGTTCCTTACCATTGCATTTTTGCTGGATACAATCCGTTAGTACTTCTTTAATATTTACAACACCTAAAATATTGTCCTTATCCCCATCAATTAATGGATATCTTGTATATTTTTCTTCCTTTACAATATTAATAATTTCTTCCATACAAGCATCTTTAGAAAGGGTGATCACTTCTGTCCTTGGTACCATAATTTCTTTCGCAATCCGATTATCAAACTCGAAAATTCGATTCATATAGCGATATTCAGATTGATTAATTTCTCCACTCTCATAGCTTTGGGAAAGTATCATCCTTAGTTCCTCTTCGGAAAGAACCATGTCTTGATCAGAGATTGGGGCAATCCCGAAAAGACCGGTAACAAAGCGTGCTGATCTATTGAGGGCCCAAATAAAAGGATACATTAGTCTATAAAACAAAATAAGTGCTGGAGCAAACAGCAAAATGATTTGTTCCGCTTTCTGAATAGCAAATGTTTTAGGAGCGAGTTCTCCAACCACAACATTAAAATAAGTGATAACACCAAAGGCCACTATAAACGAGAGGATCTGTTTTATTGAAAAGGGTAATTGAATCCATTCAAATAGGGGATTTAGTAATATTCTTATGGTTGGCTCCCCTAGCCAGCCGAGTATTAAGGAGGTAATAGTAATTCCTACTTGAGTAGCGGATAAATATCCATCCAAATTGGAGAGTATTTTCTTCGCCTTCTCTGCTTTTGTATTGCCTTCTGCGATTAATTGATCAATTCTTGTTGTTCGTACCTTTACCATTGCAAATTCAGAGGCCACAAAAAATGCAGTAAAAGCAACTAGGATAACAATAATCCCTACATTTATCCCAATCATATCTCACCTTACAATAGTAAGGGTGCCACCTCACTTACGATTACTTTTCTTTCATTATGCCCTAACTCCGTAATTCTACTTGAAGAGAGGCAATAAACTTATAATCGCTTCCTATGGAATATGATAATGCTTAAATTTTCTACAATGTGGAATAATAAAGGAAATTTTCTAGTGCCAAGTGGGGGAAAAATGATTATTTTCTTTTCAACACTAATGACCTTAATTTTAGCAGCTATTTTTACCTTTCAATCGAAAAAAATATCTTTTGTGAATCAGTTGAATCTTTTCTTTCTTTCTTCGATGCTGCTGATCAATTCAATGACTATCCTTTCGTTAAATAAGCATTTCATTGAATACACACATCAAAAGGAAGGTTTCTTTGCATTCATTCTCTATCGTGATGGCGTATGTCCACTACTTTTTTTAATATTCCTTAATGCTTATAAACAAATAAAAAAAAACAAGGCGAAAACACTCCTCGTTTTAGGGATGATAGCTTCATTCTTTTTAATTGAATTTACAGCCATTAAGGCAAAGCTTTTAGTTTATATACATTGGCATTTGATATTATCTGTCCTTCTTTACTTAAGTTTTTTTGTGATATTGGTTTATGTTCTTAAATTTCTAGAGCATAAAGAAAGTGAGGAAGAAATATGACCATATATGATCATTCATTCAATCAAAATGAATGGTTTGTCATCATTATGAATATTGTTGGATTCGGGGCCATTTTTTTTATGAAAAAGCGTTTTTCATTTAATATAAGCCTCTTCTTAGTGTTATTTGGTATTTTTGTTGGTTTCTTTTTCGATCATACCATTAGTATCGAACCATTTAATTTTTACAATGTAAATGATAATTCTTCCTTTCAGTTGATTGATTTTTTCTCTTATACCATGTTTGGCCCATCCTCATATTTTTTTATTTATATTTGGGACTGGTTTAAGATACCATTCAAGTATTTCTTTTTCTACATTCTTTGCTGGTCACTTTTTGGGTTTACTCTTGAATGGTTCGCCCATGAACTTGGTGTGTATCATTATAGAGAAGGGTATATGATTTTTTATTCATTTCCGTTCTATCCGATTGTCCAAATAATGTTAATTTGTCTTTTTTTTAAGGTGAATCAATCTATAAAAAAAATAGCTTAACTCGAGACAAAACCATTCCAGTCGCGAGCAAGCATGCCATAGCAAATGAGGTCATGATATTTACCGTATAATTGTTCACCGTCTCTTATTGTGCCTTCCTTTACAAAACCAAGCCTTTCAGGAATGGCACGACTTTTTTTGTTATTTTCACCGCAGCGTATTTCTACCCGATTTAAACCCAAATCGAAGAAAGCATAATTAAGTAAAGCTTGAACGGAACGTGTCATGACGCCATGTCCTACTGCGGATTGGGAAAGATAGTAGCCAATACTAACCGTTCTGTTATGCCAATCTATTTGGTGTAAGCCAACGGAACCGACGAGTTCTCCCTTAAAGAGAATTCCAACATTGAACCCTTGATTTTCAGCAAATTGGTTGAGCCAGATGGGGATAATCGATTCAAATTGATAAGGGGAATTCATGGAGTCCACCCAAGGCAGCCATTCTCGTAAATGGTCTCGATTCTTTTCAACCAGTTGATAAAGTTTTAAAGCGTGGTGGTGTTGAAACAACTGAAGTTCAATTTCATTATCAACTTTTAATGTAAACATACGCCTAGTCTCCCCAAATTTTTAGTACATCATATGCAAAATGGTTATATTGCGGAAGATGTATATAAGGAAGAAATAAAAAAATCCCTGCTTTTTAAAAGTGGGATTTGAAAGGAGGTAGGTTTGTCCCTTTTTAAGATAGTACAGGTAAGCAGATAGAAAAAGTTGTTTTATCAAGAGAGGAATCGCATGTTAATTCTCCCTTATGTTTCTCAATAATTTCTTTACAAACAAATAATCCAAGACCAGTACCTAGCTTTTTAGTTGTAAAAAAGGGTTCAAAAATGGTTTTTCTTAATTCCGCCGGAATGGCAGGTCCATTATTAGATATACTGATTTTAATCAACTCTTCATTTTCCACACAGGTGCTTATTTCAATTGTAGGTAAGTCCACTTCGTGATGATTTAGAACATCAATTGCATTAAAAATAATATTAATAAAGACTTGTCTAATTTCATCAGCATATCCATTCAAAGTGAAATCTTTGCTCAAATCTCTTTTAATTTTCACTTTTCCATCCAATATACTAGGATAAAGGAAATTTAACACCTCATCGATAAGTTGATTCAATTTGAAATCAATTTTTTCTTTCCCAATAAGTTCCTTCTTTGAAAGCAGAAGAAACTGGGATATTCGAAAATTAAGTTGGTCTAACTCCCCTGAAATGATATCTAAATATCTCATGTTTGGATAATCTGCCTTAAGTAATTGGATGAATCCTTGAACTGAAGTGAGCGGATTCCTAAATTCATGAATAAAGCTTGATGTCATTTGACCGAGAAGGGTTAATCGGTCCTGGTGAGTTGAATCAATGAACATCGTCTTTTCTTCAATAATCTTGTTTTTTGCTTCTGAATAATGGGAAACTGCATAGTATAAAAATTTATCAAAACAAAAATTGATCTTATTTATGGATTCCTGCAAATCTGACCAGGAAATTCCTGTTTTACTCAAATAACTATATAGAATGGTCCGACCGAGATTAACATTGTAGACAAAATCACCAATATTGATATTAGCCAGTACCCTTTCTTCTGAAACTTCTATGGCAATCTTTTTTACGATTTCTATAAGTTCCTCTTTAGATACCTTATGCATTGAAAGGATTACATTAAGTAGGGCTTCCCCATTTTCCCTGATTTTCAACTTGAAGGGGTCCCCATGATTAATCACAATGGAATCTTCCCACTCTTGAACTAGTTTCTCTTTATTTTTTTGAAAAAAAGCAACTAAATCCGTTTGTTCTCCCGTAAACATTGTTGTGTCCCCCTATGGTTTTAACAAAACTGATTACCATGTAAATTCGAGGGTAAAGGCAAAAATCCTCTAAGATATAAATAAAAAAAATATTTCCCAATAATTTCTATAAATAAAACGAAGGTGGATTTTCGTATTTTATCTTTTAAGTTATTGTTTCTATAAGGCCCAGCATGTAGATATTCCTTGTAAAAACAAAGAAACAGTAGTATATTTTTAAGGGAAAACAATAGAATATTTCCACAAGGGGAGCTGCTTTTATGCGGCTGAGAGTGAACGGTAGAGTTCTGACCCTATGAACCTGTTAGTTAACGCTAGCGTAGGGATGTGGTTTGCCGATAGCAAAGCAATGCAGACATTCCTAATAGTCATGCATTGCTTTTTTTGTGGACTGTTTTATTGGATTTACATATAAAAGGGGGAAACAAAAATGAACAAGAACAGGAGTAACACGCTTTTTATTACAGAAGTAGCGGTGTTTACCGCACTTGCTTATTTATTAGATTATGTTGGGAATATCCTTTCATTTAAAATTTGGCCACAAGGCGGATCTATTTCGATTGCCATGGTCCCGGTGTTTCTTATGGCTTATCGCTGGGGGGTTAAAGGTGGCGTCCTTACAGGATTCTTACTAGGCCTGTTACAATTTATTCTTGGATATTCACAAATTTATACCCTGATTCAAGGAATTATTGATTACTTTATTGCCTTTACTGTTGTGGGCTTCGCCGGTATTTTTGCAGCACAAATAAAGAATGCACTTAATGATCAGAACAAAGGAAAATGGATGACCTACGTAGTACTTGGAGCCTTCTTAGGAAGTGTTCTTCGTTACCTTTGCCATGTTGTATCAGGAATTGTATTTTTTGGAGAGTATGCTCCAAAAGGGCAGCCAGTAGCTGTTTACTCCCTGCTATATAATGGTACCTATATGCTCCCAAGTTTTATTATCAGTGCCATTATCATTATTCTAGTTATCAGTGCATTACCAAAAAGACTGTTCAAATAAACCAGGTTAGTAAAAAAAAGGAAAAGCGAGACGCTCTTCCTTTTTTTTATGAAATTTTTTCGAAACTTTGTCAAATTTAATATGCTTATTACCTAAAAAAAGTGTTAAAATGGCAATATAGAAAGATAATCATTCTCAATTAACCTAGATAAGGGTGATATACATGTTTGGTTCATTAAAAGCGGGAGATAAAGGGAAAATATTAGATCTTTCTCATGTTGGTCACCTAGTTCAAAGACGATTGCTTGATTTAGGAATCACAGAAGGCTCAGAAGTATGTGTAAAATGCGTCATGCCGTTTGGTGGCCCAATTATGATAGAGTCCTGCGGACAATGCGTTGGAATCCGCCGCAAGGAAGCCGTTCAGATTGAGGTGGAAAGAATCTAATGGAAATTGCTCTTATAGGAAACCCAAATACAGGAAAGACATCATTGTTTAATAACTTAACAGGTTCCTATGAATATGTTGGGAACTGGAGCGGTGTAACAGTTGAAAAAAAGGTTGGAGTATTTAAGAAAAACCTTGGACATTTAATAGATTTACCTGGAGTATACACTCTTAATCCATTATCAAAAGATGAAGGTGTTGTCACTTCCTTCTTTTTAAATGAATCAGTTGATCGTTTATTGAATATTTTAGATGCCTCACAATTGGAGCGGAATCTCCATTTAACACTCCAATTGCTTGAGTTTGAAAAGCCTGCACTTATCGGATTAAATATGATAGATGTTGCTAATAAGCGAGGCATTCAAATTGATTATATGAAACTTTCAGAGATTCTCGGTGTTTCAGTAGTGCCTGTTGTGGCAAGAAGTGGGAAAGGGTGCGATAAGCTTGTAGATGTAATCGGAGCGAAATCCATCCAACCAACTAAAAAGAATCTCACTTATTATGGTAAAGAGCTCGAGGAAGCAATTACTGCATTTTCAGGAGAATTAACTGGAAAAACAAATCACTCTCTACGTTTTTTAGCGGTCCAATACTTTGAAGGCAATGAATATGTAAAAAACTATGTTAATGGCCTAACCAACCCACAAAAGCTTAAAGCTATTATGGGAAAATTAGAATCGGAGTTACAAAAACAGACCGACTTTAAATCATTAACAAACTTTATTTATCTAAAAAGAAAAGAAGTTATTGAAAAAATCATTGCTGAAGTGGCTAGAAAAAGTGATACCGTAATACCTTTGTCTGAAAAGATAGATTCTATCGTTACAAATCGATACCTTGGTATGCCGATCTTTTTGCTGTTAATGTATTTTATGTTTATGTTAACGTTTGATTGGTTGGGAACTCCCTTATCAGACGTTTTAGATGCTTTCTTAACCGGCCCTGTAACGGCTGGCTTTGAGAAAGTGTTAGGAGCCATTCATGCATCAGCATTTATTCATGCATTAATTATTGAAGGTTTGGTAGCAGGTGTCGGTGGCGTACTTGTGTTTGTTCCACAAATTTTTATACTCTTCTTTTTCATTTCATTACTTGAGGACTCTGGGTACATGGCTCGTGTTGCACTAGTAATGGATCGAATTATGGAATCGGTTGGACTAAACGGAAAAGCATTTATTCCGATGATGATAGGTTTTGGTTGTAATGTACCTGGAATCATGGCAGCACGAACAATTGAAACCCCACGTGAGCGTTTGTTAACGATCCTGCTCACCCCGTTAATGTCATGTTCCGCACGATTACCTGTATATGCCTTATTTGTCGGAGCATTTTTCGCCGCTCATAAAGCATTTGTTGTGTTAAGTCTTTATGTTCTAGGGATTGTTGTTGCCTTAGTATTGGCCAAAGTATTCTCTACTACCTTACTAAAATCTGAAACTTCCTTGTTTGTTATTGAACTGCCGCCATATAGGTTGCCACAGTTTCAATCTCTTTGGAGAAGTACATGGGATAAAGGGAAAGGGTTTGTAAGAAAGGCTGGTACATTTATTTTTGCAGGTTCTGTATTTATTTGGTTGTTATCCTATGCGGGCCCCAAAGGACTAAATGTAGATATGGATCATAGTTTCTTAGCAGCAATTGGAAACGTAATTGCTCCAATCTTTGATCCAATTGGCTTTGGAACATGGCAGGCTTCGGCATCGTTAATTACTGGATTTCTAGCAAAAGAAGCGATTATCTCAACGATGAATATTATTTATTTTGTTCCAAATGATGCTGGTTTGCAAGCATTGCTGGCTAATTATTACACACCGCTTGCTGCTTATAGTTTCATGGTATTCATTTTGTTATATATTCCATGCTTAGCAACTGTAGCAACGATATATAAAGAAACTAATTCAAAAAAATGGACAGCTTTTTCTATGATTTATGCCTTTGTGATTGCCTATGTATTGTCATTAATCATTTACCAAGGTGGTATGTTGTTGGGAATTGGTTAATTCTAAAAAGAGGTGAGAGCTATGATTGCCAATATTATTATTGGTGCAGCGATTTTTGGATATGCAACATGGGCTTTAGTAAAGTTCATAAATAAATCTAAAAAAGGGAAATGCGCTGCATGTGAACTTAAAAATTCCTGTTCAAGTCAGTGTGGACTTCCGCCAAACATAAATAAATAACCTAGATATAAAACTGCTATCAGTTGAATGGATAGCAGTTTTTTTCATAATATTTGAACGAGAGACGGAAGTTGTGTAAAATTACACTAGATGTTAGTGAAGGAAGGGCTTATATGTGACCAGGGATGAAATTATTATGCAGGTTTCTGAAAAGCTTCGTCTTATTCGGACGGAAGCAGGATATACTCAGGATAAAATGGCAGAAATTATTGGTGTCTCAAAAAAAACACTTGTACAAATTGAGAAGGGAAGAGTTCTTGCCAACTGGTCCACTGCTGTTTCTATATGTGCTCTTTTTCGTGAAACAGAAACAGTTCAATTCTTATTTGGAAATGAGCCTTTAGAAGTATTGGAAACTGTCGCACGTGAAGGAATAGATTTTCGTAAAACGAAAACACTTGGCGGCCGAATTTGGTGGAAAGTAGTATATAAGAAGAATGGATTTATTCTTCAACAAAATATACTTAGTAAACATTTTCGAATACTAGATGAGCAAAACTATAGGATTTTTAGTAGCTTCGATGAAAAGCTTACAAAACAACGCTTTAAAGAAATAACAAAAAGCTAATTATAATGACGAATGAAGAAAGATGGCACTTGTCCATCTTTTTTTATTTTTAGCTGTGTAAAAGAAACTTGATGATTTTTATACCCTGTTGATTGGAGCGGAAGGCGCGAAGACTCCTGTGGGAGTACGGTTCAGGAGAGACCCCGCAGGCGCAAGCGCCGAGGAGGCTCGCCGAAACGCCCACGGAAAGCGAAGCGACTGGAGCGGAAATCAACAGACACGTTTAACAGAGAATTATTTTTATTGAAACCGTCATAAAACATTGCGAATCATCGAAAATTATACCTGTCATAATTTACAGAGAAGGAAGTCATCAAATGATATTTAAAGATATTTTTAAGAACTGGAAAAAGTGGCATTTGCTTCAATTCATTGTTTTATTTGTATTAATCATCATCCTAGGTTTTTTTGGAATTATTTCTTACTTTGCAAATAGTGCCGATATATCTAAATTGAAAAATGAACTGCCACAGCCCACAGTTTTTTATGATGTGAATGAAAAAGTGGCAAGTAAGGTTTCAGCTAATAAGAATGAAGGAGTTCCTATTAAGGAAGTTCCCGTGTCAATGAAAAATGCTGTTGTTGCCATCGAGGATCATCGATACTATCAACATAATGGTGTCGATCTGATAGGTACCTCGAGGGCTCTCTTTCGGGACCTTAAAGCAGGAGGAATGGTCGAAGGGGGTAGTACGATTACCCAACAATTAACAAAAAACACACTACTTACATCTGAAAAAACATTGAACAGAAAAATACAGGAAGTTTTCTTATCCCTTGCGGTTGAAAGAAAATATTCAAAACAAGAAATCCTCCAAATGTATTTAAATCAAATATATTTTGGGAATGGAGCATATGGAATTAAACAAGCAGCGAGTAAATATTTTGCTAAAGAGGTGAAAGATTTAACTGTTAGTGAATCTGCATTACTTGCAGGCTTAATTAAAGCTCCTTCTGCTTTAAATCCGTATGACCATATGAAAAGTGCAACGGAACGTCGTAATATCGTCTTATTACAAATGAAAAAACAAGGATATATTTCGAGTAAGCAATATGAACAAGCTTTACATGAGGAAGTAGTTTTAAATGATAAGGGAGGAGATCCGTTTCGTGGAAAATTCCCTTATTATGTTGATCAAGTGTTAGAGGAAGCAATTAAACAATATGGTTTATCACAAGATGATTTATTAACAGGGGGATACCGAATTTACACGGAGCTTGACCCAAAAGTGCAAGTAGCGATGGAGAAAACGTATGAAAATGATACCTTGTTCCCTAAAGGAAACGATCGGCTTGTTCAAAGTGGTGGTGTCATCGTTGACCCTAAAACTGGAGGAGTCAGAGCACTTGTTGGTGGTAGGGGCGAGCACACTTTCAGAGGATATAACCGTGCTACACAGTTAGAAGCACAACCAGGATCTTCTTTTAAGCCGTTAGCCGTGTATACGCCTGCACTTGAAGAAGGTTGGAAAATTACTGATATGTTAAAGGATGAGCCAATGAAGTTCGGAAGCTACCAGCCGAGTAATTATGACCATCAATATGAGGGCGAAGTACCGATGTATGAGGCAGTGAAAGAGTCGAAAAATGTCTCTGCCGTATGGCTACTTAATCAACTTGGGATACAAAAAGGGTTGGATTCAATCAAAAGGTTTGGTATTTCCTTGGATAAAGCTGACCGTAATCTATCACTTGCTCTTGGCGGGTTGCATAAGGGGGTTTCCCCTCTTGATATGGCAGAAGCCTTTTCCGTGTTTCCTAATAATGGCGTCCGTATAGAAGCACATGTAATCAAAAAAATTGTTGACGCAGATGGTCAGGTTGTCGCCGAGTGGAAAGAAAAGAAAGTGAAAGTGACGACAAAATCAGTTACGGATAATATGACTACCATGCTCTTAGGTGTAGTGGAACAAGGAACAGGAAAAGCGGCGCAAATACCTGGTAGGGAAACAGCAGGGAAAACAGGTTCCACTCAGGTGCCAATTAAAGGGATCAATGGGTTGAAAGATCAATGGTTCGTTGGCTATACTCCTCAACTAGTTGGAGCGTTTTGGGTTGGCTATGACAAAACAGATGCCAGTCATTATATAACTCCAACAAGCGGTACAGGTTCAGCGGTGTTATTCCGTGATGTGATGACGGACGCTCTTAGAAACCAACCTAATCAAAGCTTTAAAGTGACCCATATTTCTACTTTGATGGAGAAGAAAAAGAAAGAAGAAGAGAGTAAACGGGGAATCGAACAGCAGTTTAATAACGAAGTCCAAAAATGGGAAAATAAATGGAATAAACAAAAAGAAAAGTGGGATAAAAAGAACAAGCATAAAGGAAAAGGTAAAGGGCATTAAGCAGAAGTTTGAAGGTTTCTGAAAAATGGGAATTGACTTTAAAAACCGTCGATGATAATCTAACAAAGAAGAAAAAAAAGGAAATGGAGGGTTACAACATGAAAAAGAACAATTTAAATTCAACAACTGAATATGTGAATGTAACCTTACCATCAATCGTTTTCTGTTAATTATTTTCTGTTTGACGTGATTAAACCAAACACAGGTTGCGTTTACTTCGCTGCGCAACTTGTGTTTTTTTGTCCCATTTTAAAAGGAGGCATACTGCACCATTTGCAGTATGCTTTTTTTTATAAAGGCTGTGTTATGAACATGGTTAATTTTTATACCCTGTTGATTGGAGAGGAAGGTGCGAAGACTCCTGTGGGAGTACGGTTCAGGGGAGACCCCGCAGGCGCAAGCGCCGAGGAGGCTCGCCGAAACGCCCACGAACCGCTCGCACCTGGAGCGGAAATCAACAGACAAGTTTAACAGAGGCTTTATGAATATTAATCTATAGGAGGAATGAACGATGTTAATCATTTCAGAAGTGAGACTAGCACACACAAAAAAGGAGCCAGAGGGCGGATAGGTTAACAAAGGGAGGAATTCGGAAATGTTTTCGGTATTAAAAAAATTAAGCTGGTTCTTTAAAGAGAATTGGAAACGATATGTGGTAGCTGTGACGCTATTGATTTTAGTAGGTCTTCTAGACGTAATACCGCCAAAAATAATTGGTATGGCAATCGATGATATTCATATCGGTGTAATGAATAAAGAAAAAATTATACACTATCTTAGTATTCTTTTAATCATCATGGTAAGCTCCTATGCTATCACCTATATATGGATGTATCAATTGTTTGGAGGAGCCTTTTTAGTTGAGCGAAAGCTAAGGTCCCGTTTTATGAACCATTTGTTAAAGATGACACCAGCCTTTTACGAACAAAACCGTACAGGTGATTTAATGGCACGTGCCACTAATGACCTAAAGGCTATTTCGATTACAGCTGGATTTGGAATATTAACCCTTGTTGATTCAAGTGTCTGGATGTTGACTCTACTTATCACGATGGGAGTTATGATTAGTTGGAAGCTAACTCTAGCTGCCATTCTTCCACTCCCCATAATGGCACTACTAATGAAAATGTATGGAAAAAGACTTCATACTCGCTTTATGGAAGCCCAAGATTCTTTTGGTGAGCTCAATGACAGTGTCTTAGAATCAATCGCTGGAGTAAGGGTTATTCGGGCCTATGTTCAAGAAAAGGCTGATTGTGAGCGATTCCATCAATTAACGGAAGATGTGTATGAAAAAAATATCAGAGTAGCAAAGATTGATTCATTGTTTGACCCAACTATCAAAGTGCTTGTTGGAATTAGTTATTTAATTGGACTTGGATATGGAGCCTATCTAGTTTTCCACCAAGCAATTACATTAGGAAATCTTGTATCTTTTAATGTTTACTTAGGAATGCTAATTTGGCCGATGTTTGCAATAGGAGAGTTAATTAATGTCATGCAGCGCGGAAATGCCTCATTAGACCGTGTTAATGAAACTCTTAGTTACAAAGAGGATGTGGTAAATCCAGTTCAAGTGGTTGAAGTATCAAATCCTAGTCGAATTGACTATAAAGAGGTTACCTTCCGTTACCCATCTTCTAAGGAGAATAATCTTATCAATGTAAATGTTGAGCTGTTCCAAGGGCAAACATTAGGGATCGTTGGGAAAACGGGTAGCGGAAAGACAACTTTTATTAAACAATTATTAAGGCAATACCCATTAGGATCAGGGGAGTTGTCCATATCCAATGTTTCGTTAGAGCAACAAACACTTAACCAGATTCGCCATTGGATAGGCTATGTGCCTCAGGATCATGTGCTTTTTTCAAAAAGTGTGAAAGAAAATATCCTCTTTGGTAGACGAGAGGCGAGTGAGAAAGATTTAGAAATGGCTATAGATTTAGCTGCCTTTCGTAAAGACTTAGACATGCTTCCTGATGGTCTAAATACTCTTGTTGGTGAAAAAGGAGTGGCTTTATCTGGTGGGCAAAAACAAAGGATATCCATTGCGAGGGCATTAATTAGAAATCCAGAAATACTTATTCTAGATGATTCCTTGTCAGCGGTAGATGCCAAAACGGAAAAAAGAATCATTGAGAATATTCGTAAAGTTAGACAAGAAAAAACGACCATTATTACTACTCATCGAATGTCAGCAGTACAGCATGCCGATCATATTTTAGTCTTGGACGAAGGCCGGATTATCGAAGAAGGAACACATGAACAGCTTTTAGAAAAAGACGGGTGGTATAAGGAACAATTTTTACGCCAGCAGATTGAAAATAAAGTAGAGAGTGAGGTGACAGCATGACAACAGGACGTCGTTTAGTTAAATATGCTTTGGGTTATAAGAAAATTATTGTTGCTGCATTGTTCATGCTGACCATCTCGGTTGTAACTGATTTGGCTGGACCGTTTATTGCAAAAAATATCATTGATCAGCATATTTTAGGGATTGAGTCCACTTGGTATGAAACAAAAGAGGGCAAAAAGGCTGTCAAATTTAATGGGAAATATTATATAAGAGAGAAATATCACACTAGCAATCAAGAAATAGGGAAACCCATTCGTATTTTGCAGGTGAATTCAACATTTGTATTCGTAGACCAAAAGCTTAAATTCGATGGAAAAAGAAGCTTAAAGGGAGAAAAGCTAACTATTCAAAAAGGAAACAATAAGGCTGAATATCAGGTGGAAATCCTGACTGGCTCAGAATTATTAGCATTTTATCAGCCAGAAATTCCGAGTATCTTTCAACTATTAGCTCTCTATTTTGGTCTTTTAGTACTGTCAGCCATTTTTCAATATGGGGAACGGTTTTTCTTGAAAAAGTCAGCTAACCGTATTATTCAAAAGATGCGTGAGGATGTTTTTGGACAGATTCAACGATTACCTATTCAATACTTTGATACCTTTCCCGCCGGTAAAGTGGTGGCACGGATCACAAATGATACAGAAGCAATAAGAGAGCTTTACGTCACAGTTTTAGCCACATTTTTTACAAGTGCCATTTATATTACAGGGATTTATGCAGCTTTGTTCATTCTAAATGTAAAACTTGCTGCGATTTGTTTATTATTATTACCTATCTTATATGCTTGGACTATTATTTACAGAAAGTATGCAGCGAAATATAACCGTGTCATACGATCAAGAAACAGTGATATAAATGCGATGATTAATGAATCAATCCAGGGAATGAGCATTATTCAAGCATTTAGCAGAGAAAGGGATACAAAAGAAGAGTTTGGAAAGCTTAACCAGGAACATTTTCACTATCAAAATAAATTATTAAGCTTGAATAGCTTAACATCACATAATTTAGTCGGGATTTTAAGGAATTTAGTATTTGTAGCCTTCATCTGGTATTTTGGTGCACAAGCACTACTCCCAGCTAACGTTATTTCCTTAGGGGTGCTATATGCTTTTGTCGATTACATTAATCGTTTGTTTCAGCCGGTTCAAGGGATTGTCAATCAATTAGCTAACTTAGAACAGGCATTAGTTGCAGGTGAACGGGTGTTTAAATTAATGGATGAACCTGGGGAAGATGTTAGCAATGTGAGAACTGACCGCTTTAAAGGAAATGTAAAGTTTGATCATGTTTCTTTTGGTTATAAAGAAGGGGAATATGTATTAAAGAGCATTGACTTTGAGGCGACCCATGGTGAAACGATTGCTTTAGTAGGTCATACTGGTTCCGGAAAAAGCTCCATTATGAACTTACTTTTCCGCTTTTATGATGTTCAGAAAGGGCAGATAACCATTGATGGAAAGGATATTAAAACTATTCCTCGCCAAACCATTAGGAACCATATGGGGATTGTCTTGCAGGACCCTTACTTGTTTACCGGAACTATTGCTTCAAACGTAAGCCTAAACGATCCTTCCATTTCAAGGGAAACGGTGGAAAAAGCACTTAGAGATGTTGGGGCGGATAAAGTGTTTAGAAACCTGGAACATGGTTTTGATGAACCAGTGATTGAAAAGGGAAGTACTCTCTCAAGTGGACAGCGGCAGTTAATATCCTTTGCCAGGGCTTTAGCATTTAATCCCGCCATCCTTATCCTTGATGAGGCGACTTCAAGTATTGATACTGAAACAGAAGCACTCATTCAAGAAGCAATGGATGTCCTTAAGAAGGGAAGAACCACTTTTATCATTGCTCACCGATTATCAACTATTCGGAATGCAGACCAAATTTTGGTGTTAGACAGAGGGGTTATTGTGGAGAAAGGCAATCATGAGGAGCTTATGGCCAGTAAAGGTAAATATTATCAGATGTATCAACTTCAGCAGGGAAGTTCAGAATTAGCTGGATAACAATAGAAAGGGAGTAACCAAATTGGTTACTCCACTTTTTTTAATAGGTTAATCCCACTCTAGCTCCTATAAATTCATTGGAAAACAGCTGTTGAAAGGTGAAATCCCCAGTGTCATAAATCGAAATGGAAGATGGATTCTCCGGAAGGAAGTCCTGTTCATACCTGTACTGTCCTACCCTTACTCCTATGGGTAAATAAGTAGGGCAGACAATGGTCCACTCAAGGCCGGAATCCTTGAGTAATAAATATGCCTTCAAATGTTCTTCTGCATCCCGTGTGCTCGTTCGCTTGGACTCCAAAGATTGAAAGCGGTAGAGATGTGGAGCAGACCGTGCTTGAAGAATTCCAGCAGTACCAACTGTAATTATTCGCTTAATTCCATGGTGCTTCATTTGTTTAATAATTAGTGGCATCGATTCTGAAAGAGTTGTACTTTTATCTGTATTCAGTGTACTTATAACCACGGTACTTCCCATCATGGTTAAGGCAAGATCCTTCTCATTTAAAACATTTCCTTCCCTCACAGTAAGGCCATCAGACGTTACTTGTAATTTAGATCGGTCTCTAACGAGTACTTTTACAGATAACTTGTGTTCCAGGGCATTCTCTAGAATTACAGATCCAACTCTACCTGTTGCACCTAAAAGGCAAATGTTCACAAAAAATTCACTCCTCATTCACTAAAGTGTAACTTATATCACTTGATCATCGGTTTTTCTATGATAATTTAAAAATGTTTAGGTATTTAAATTATTATGTAAGGTGGGATGGATATGGGTGAGTATTCAGTTGTACTGTTAATTGGTAGTTTTTTAATTCTTTCTTATTATATCGGATATACGATTTATAAAGCATAGGCTGTGGACAAAATGTCCGCAGTTTTTTTTATTATAGCTTTGTTAAACTTGTCTGTTGATTTCCGCTCCAGGCGCTTCGCTTTCCGTGGGCGTATCGGCGAGCCTCCTCGGCGCTTGCGCCTGCGGGGTCTCCCCTGAACCGTACTCCCACAGGAGTCTTCGCGCCTTCCGCTCCGATCAACAGAGTATAAAAATCAACAATGTTCTTTAACACCGCCTTTATTATAATAATTTGGGTAAAATTGGGTATACATAATGGATGAGTAATAATAGTGGGGTGAAGATAATGGAGGACTTCCGATTAGAAAAGGATACGCTTGGTGAGGTACGAGTTCCAATTGATAAATTTTGGGGAGCACAAACACAAAGGAGCCGCGAGAACTTCAAAATTGGTATCGAGAAAATGCCCTTAGAACTAATCTATGGGCTCACTTTTATAAAAAAGACAGCAGCAATGGTCAATTATAGGCTAGGAAAGCTCAGTGAAGATAAACAGAACGCAATTAATTATGTATGTGATGAAATCCTTAATGGCACATATGATGAACATTTTCCATTGGTTGTTTGGCAAACAGGTAGTGGTACTCAATCCAACATGAACGTTAATGAGGTAATAGCTCATCTTGGAAACAAGTGGTTAGAAGAGCAAGAAATCCTTGAGAAAATACATCCTAATGATGATGTTAATAAGTCACAAAGTTCTAACGACACCTTCCCAGCAGCCATGCATATTGCATCGTATATGATGATTACCGAGAAACTTTTACCGACAATAATAGAACTGAAAAATTCGTTAATAGAGAAAGAACAAGCTTTTGCAAAGATTGTTAAGATTGGAAGAACCCATTTACAAGACGCAACTCCATTGACACTGGGACAAGAGATTAGCGGCTGGAGATATATGCTTGAGAAAAATGAAAAGATGATTAAGGAAGCAAATCAATATTTACTTGACTTAGCAGTAGGAGGTACGGCAGTAGGTACAGGAATTAATGCGGACCCTCAATTTGGTCAGTTGGTGGCTGAGCAGTTGAATCAACTAACGGGATACTCATTCCGTTCATCAGAAAATAAATTCCATGCATTAACTAGTCATGATGAAATTGTCTTTGTCCATGGAGCCCTAAAAGCTTTAGCTGCCGATTTAATGAAAATTGCCAATGATGTACGATGGCTGGCAAGTGGGCCGAGAAGTGGTATCGGGGAAATCAGCATTCCAGCCAATGAGCCAGGAAGTTCGATTATGCCGGGAAAAGTAAATCCAACTCAGAGTGAGGCCTTAACGATGATTGCATGCCAAGTGTTTGGAAATGATGCAACAATTGGCTTTGCAGCAAGCCAAGGGAATTTTGAATTAAATGTATTTAAGCCAGTTATTATCTATAACTTAATTCAATCAGTCAGGTTGCTGACTGATGGACTCCGATCCTTTAACAAAAATTGTGTGGTGGGGCTAGAAGCAAACGAAGCGGTCATAAAGGAACATGTGGAACGATCACTCATGCTTGTTACAGCTTTAAATCCGCATATCGGCTATGAAAAGGCGGCAGAAATTGCCAAGCTTGCCTTTAATGAAAATAGCTCATTAAGAGAAGCAGCAATAAAAACGGGGTATGTTACATCAGAACAGTTTGAAGAATGGATTAAGCCTGAAAATATGGTATAAAATCATGTGAAAGCCCTCTCCATAAAGGAGAGGGCTTAGCCATATTATTAATTTGTCTTGGTTTTACTAAAAATTAGCGTTGGAACCCGCCGCCAAGTTGAGACTCAGCCATTGCAACTAGACGCTTAGTGATTTCTCCACCTACAGATCCGTTAGCACGTGAAGTAGTATCTGCACCAAGGTTTACACCAAATTCAGATGCGATTTCATACTTCATTTGACTTAATGCTTGCTCTACGCCTGGTACTAAAAGTTGATTAGAGTTGTTGTTACTTGCCATAGTTGAATAACACTCCTCTTAATAATTTTGGGGTCAGTATGGAATTGAACCATAATATTGCCACCTTAGGCCTAACCCATATTATAAATGGTTGTTTGTTTCATCCACCGCTTTGTTTGTGTTGCTTTGTTGTGTTGCTTTGTAATGTTTATTATGAATCATTCTTAAGGACTTATTCGAGATATTATTTAGTAATTTATTCCACTACATAGGGTGGTTAATCTAACGCAAACTAAGATAAATCATAATCAAAAGGGTGAAGCATATGTCAATCTGCCCGGTGTGTAATGGCTTGAGGGAAGTTTATTTATTGTGTACCAAGTGTGGTAATCCAATGTTGGAAAGTGGGAGGCTAAGTGATTATTACGATGATTATAGCCCATATATGGAGATTGATTTAATGAAAATGGAAGACGGGTACCCCGATTCCCATTCTGGACAGAAATGCCCTCATCTATACCGGTGTCCAGTCTGTGATAACGATGAACTTATTTTCATAAAAGAATAAAAGGCTGACCCCAAATGAGTCAGCCTCTTGATTTATAAAAAACATTATGGGCGGATTCTAAATTCTGAATCAGCATCAAAGAAATGAGCTTTGTTTAGATCAAAAGCAAGGTCTACTGTATCTCCAGGGTGAACATCTGCACGAGAATCGAGGCGTGCGACAAAATCTTGGTCACTAAGAGATGAATAAACCATTAATTCTGCGCCTGTTAATTCAGCTACATCAATTGTTGCAGAGATTTTTGTACCTACAGAGGCATCAATGAATACTGGCTCATCATGAATATCTTCTGGGCGAACCCCAAGGATAATTGATTTTCCTACATAGCCTTGCTCACGAAGGAATTTCATTTTTCCTTCTGGAACAGCGATTGAATTTTTTCCAATGACAAACTTACCGTCTTCTAGCTTACCATTAAAGAAGTTCATAGCAGGAGAACCAATGAAACCACCTACGAACACATTTTCAGGCTTTTCATACACTTCTTTTGGTGAACCTACTTGCTGAATGATCCCGTCTTTCATAACGACTAATCTTGTCGCCATTGTCATGGCTTCTGTTTGGTCGTGAGTAACATAAATAGTTGTTGTATCTAAACGGCGGTGTAATTTTGCAATTTCGGCACGCATTTGTACACGAAGCTTTGCATCAAGGTTTGATAATGGTTCGTCCATTAAGAATACTTTTGCATCACGCACAATCGCACGTCCTAGAGCAACACGCTGACGCTGACCACCTGAAAGAGCTTTTGGTTTACGTGTTAAGTAAGCTTCTAATCCTAGAATTTTTGCTGCTTCTTTGACACGACGGTCAATTTCATCCTTAGGGAATTTGCGTAGCTTTAAACCGAAAGCCATGTTATCATATACAGTCATGTGTGGATAAAGAGCGTAGTTTTGGAAAACCATCGCGATGTCACGATCCTTTGGAGCTACATCGTTTACTCTTTTTCCATCAATGAAAAAATCACCTTTTGAAATATCTTCAAGTCCTGCAATCATTCGAAGTGTTGTTGACTTACCACAACCAGATGGTCCAACGAATACGATAAATTCCTTGTCTTCAATGTGTAAATTGAAATCTTGAACTGCTGTTACTTTGTTATCATAAATTTTATAAATATGGTCTAATTTAAGTTCTGCCACTAGTGATTCCTCCTAGTACTTTTGATAAACCTAGTTTACAGGTAAAATGAATAAATCAGAATAGACAAGTTGCACAAAGATGAAAACGCTTTTTTTAGGCACTTTGTTATTTTTTATGGTTTTGTTCAAAAAGTAGACAGGCTAAGAAAACCGTAAAGGCTCCATAAAAATCCTTTAAACCTATCCCTGTTTTATCGTGAAATTTATCGATACGATATTGGAGCGTATTCCTGTGAATATACAATTTTTTTGCCGTCAAACTCGCATTTAAATTGCTTTCTAGAAAAACTTTTATAGTCGAAAACAAGTCTTGGTCCTCAGTAAATACTTCTGAGATTCCTTGAATGCATTTATTCTTTAATTCCATTGGCAAGTGGGCAGCTAAATACGCTGGAAATATATGTTCAAAAGTAAAAATATCATGTGTTCCTAAATAGGACATTCCAAAAGAAAAATATTCCTTCTCCTGAAGAAATCTTAACCGGAGTTGCTCTGAAATGGGATGGAATTTCCCAATGAAGAAAGAAGTTTTTACATAAAAATCACTTTCCAATGTTTCAGACATGGATATTAATTCTTCTTCTGATAAAGATACTTGTTTCTTTTCTTCTATGACAATTCCTCGCCGGCTGCTTTCCCAGATGATGTTGACCTCTTCCGTGAAAAAACCTTTTAAAGCCGATTCCATTTCTATCTGACTGGCATCGCTATCGTTAATATGAAACTGAATTAATCGAAAATAGCTATCAGATGGGAATATGGGAGGAGGCCCGTCTAACAATAAAAAATCGTACCATCCCTTAGCGGTTGATGGGACCAAGTCTGCTTGATAATCAACAAATGTATAGATCGTTTTTAAAAGGGTTAATTCCTTATCACTGATCTCATTCTTGGGGATTCCAATCCATTCATCTCCAATGTCATTAAAAAAAACATATAATTGGTCTGATGGATTTTTTGGTTTTTCAGTGAACAAAATCGAATTCTCATAAAGTAACAATAATTTTTTTAGCATAATTTAGTTCCCTTATTTAGATTTTCTATATAATTTTTAATTCCTTTTATTATAACAAAGGTAGTAGGACAATAAAAAAAGCTGAACCTTTTATTTGAGGTCAGCTCTTTCTCTTTTAATTTAATCACATTCATATGGTGGTTGCTCTTCAGGGAGTTCACGTGCTTCTTCAATATTTGTTGATTCATAGCGAGAATGCACGGACCCACCGGAGAGACCCTCATTAATCATCCGGTCCACATCAACAAATGCCTGATCCCGACCCTCATAGGCAGAACCCTGATCTACTGGATTATTCTTTCTTCCTTTCATTTCACCAGTCCCTTCCACATTTCTAACAATAGTTTATGGAAAGGAAACATTTTCATTCAGAATTATTCGTACACATGATAAAGCATTAACTCATGAATTTGGCTCGTTAGGGACTCAATCTCTTCTTGTTCAGGAGTGTTTGTTGTCCATTCTACCTTTCCTGTCTGATGATATATGCCTGTATATCTTTGTTTTTTATAGTAAAAGGAAAAATTCCAACCAGGAATATTCTTATTATCAAATAACGCTTTAAACTGAAAGTGCATAATCATGCTAATAACCTCCACCCATTAAAGTTCCTTTACTAATAGATTACCTCTAATAAATGAGTATTTAAATATAATTTACAGTTAATTTTTTATCAACTGTAGAAATAGGCGGCAAAGCTGCTCTATTTTTCTATCTTCAATATGGGGTTCATCGAAACTCATCGGTTTCGAGTTTACCTCAAAGATATAATACTTACCATCTTCACTAATACAGGCATCAATAGAAAATTCACCGAAATAGCCAAACTTGGTTGATAATGCGTTGCCGATATAAGGGACAATCAGTTGAAAGAATTGATCATGTTCCTCTGATTGCAGTAGCTTATATGGAAGGAGTTTTCCTCCAGATGGTATATGCGTGGTGATGACTTGTTTGTGGGATTGCCTAATACCAACTCCAGTAAGAATATAGGTATCATATTCTGCATGGGCTAGAATACGAAAATCAAATCGGGCCCCTTCATATTTTGCAGATTGTATTTCTTCTTGTGCCAAATAGTTTTTGTCGAGCAGTTCCTTACTCCATTTCTCCCAAAAGTCATCTAAGGAACGAAAGTTTTCAGTCATTTGAATGGATTCAAACTGGAGTTGTTCCGGGCCAATCCGATTTAAGCGAAATATGCCTTTACCTTTAGCTGATTGTGCTGGTTTTAAATAAATGCTTGTATGTTTGTTTAGAAAGAAAGCCAATTCTTGCCTGTGATTGACCTGTTTTGTTTGTGGTAGGAAGCGGTGAAGGACATCATGATTTTTTAACAGTTCATAGAGCTCATACTTATCGATAAAACCAGGATTAAAATACGGAATCTTTTTTTCTTTTAACCTAGAAAAAATTCTTTGACTTGGTACGTCTTGTTCTGATTTTCGAAAGGGAATGCGATTATAAACTAGATCTGGATAGGGGAATGTTTCTTTTCTCCAGCACTTTTTTTCAAGGGAGTAGGAATAGCCAATGATTCGTTCATCTTCTACATCCTCTGGAGTAAAAACAAAGCTTATTCCGTTTAATGAAATAAGCTTTTTTTGTAATTCTATAAAGAGGAGTCCATTACCGGCTAACGTTCCATTTGCTTTTTTTGCAGTCATAATTCCAATCAGTGGACGTTCATTTTTAGAAATCATTTGAAAAGTTCCTCAGGGTGTAACAAAGATTGCTCGGTAAGAAAAACGGCGAATGCAATCGAAAGCTTACGGGTTAGCAAATCAAACTCTTCTAATTCAGGATGACTAAAAATGGAACGGCCTGGTTTTGAATTTGCTTCAAAAAGCCAAACCTCTCCATTACGATCAATCCCTATATCAAATCCAATCTCACCAATAATTCCTTCAATTACTTGATCAAGAGCCGAACTGAGCATCAGAGCTGCTGTAGACAACTTTTCTGTGTATATCTTGCATTCTTCTTTCGTAAAAATCTCTTCCAGTGTTTTAATTTCTCCACCACTCCTGGTATGTGTTGTCACGCTGCCCGCACCAGCAATTTTTGCAGCAATCGCGGTCATATGCCATTTCCCAAATTCATCTTTATTCGTATGAACACGAAAGTCTATAGAACGCTGTTCGTTTCTGAGCAAGTGAATTCCTTGTTGAACTATCATGTTTTCAAGCGATTGATTCGCAAAAACAGAGTTGAATAGTTTTTCAATAGTAGAGAATTTGCGCAAGCGGTTTGTTCCTTCTCTGTCCTGATATCGAATATAATAATCGTCAGTTAATTTGTCATAAATAATTTGATGAACACCTAACCCTAGGCTACCATTTTTGGGCTTTATAAAAATATGACCATATTTGGATAACATGATTTCAATAATAGAAAATGAGATAAAAGGAAAGGTTTCAGGAAGATAGCTTGTCACAGATGTGTCCTGTTGAAGTCGCTCGTAAATATCAAGCTTATTAAAGAATCCTGGATTGTACCACGGAATGAGATATTCCTTTTGCAATCTGTCCCTAACCATAATTAGTTTTGGATTTCCTTCACTTCTCCGATTGGGAAGTCGGTCATAAATTACATTTGGAAACGGCACATCCACTGTTTCCCATGAATGTTGATGAAAAAAATACCCCTCAATCGTTCCATGTTCCCAATTAATATGCTGCTCTCCAAAGACAAAAGGCAGGGCACCTACGGTTTTATTAACAGAGAGCAGTTTTGCAAAAAAAGTCGTCCTGTCACCCATTGGAAGGAATGGATCAGTTGTAAAACCTGCCGTAAATATGCCCACAAGTGGACCGATGGTGAGGATTTGATTGTCTATGAACGCATGAAGGGGAACCTTAAAGGAGGGAAGCTGAATGGCTTTTTGAATTCTCCGACTCATTACGATTGTCTCTTCATTGTCTGGATGTTGTAGAAAATCAACCTCCACAGATTTTGAACCAAAAGCAATACTTTTTATTTGTGTGTCTCGAAGTATAGCTGATGGACAAAAAACAACCATTTGGTCATTATCAACTACCTCAATGAGATAATGTTTTCTCATAATAGATCTTCCTTTCTGTTTCTTCCGACTGAGAAAGGTATTTTCCATAAAGAAGGGGAGCGCGCGAGAGTACATCTTGAACATTTGGTTGGGTTTGTAAAAGAACTTTTCTTCCTGGTTTTGAATTCATATCAAGAATCCATAACCCTCCATTTTTTGCCACGCCTATATCTACTCCAATTTCAAATAAAGGCATAAATTCTTGTTCTAAAATGGATGGGAGGTTCGTAAGAATATAATTTAATTCTTGGCGGATATACTCGGCAGTTATAGTGGGTAACGTTTTTAGCCAAGTATTAAAAGGGAACACCGAGCCACCGGCACTTAAGTTTGATAAGATTCCCCCAGTACTGCCTACACGGACCCCTCTACCACCTTCAACCCAACCCCCTTTTTCATTTTTTTGAAGAAGAACACGTATATCAAATGGTTGTAATTCATTATTGGTTAACTCTAGGTATGGTTGTAGTAGATACTTATGCTTTTTTAGCAATGTGTTTAGCCAAAGAAGAAGTTTCGTTTCATTTGGAAAAATACGCGTAATAATTTCTTTGTTCTTTTCTGTTTTTACTTGATAGGTTTTGTCATTCCTCTTCAAGTAATAAATACCGTACCCTTGTGACCCGTTAACTGGCTTTAAAATAATTCTTTGAATGGAAGATAATTTTTGTATGATTAGGGATGGTTCTGATACGGCTTGACTTACAGGAAGGTAGGAAGATAGAAGTGTTTCTTTCAATGAATGATATAATTCAAGTTTATTTGGTAATCCATATCCTAAAAAAGTAATCTCCTGTCTGCTTTTTAGCCAGGAGACAATTGGCATGCATTGTTTGGAATGGTCATCATCTCCGTAAAAACATCGATCATAAATAATGGTGGGAATCGGACATTCACATTCGACCCAGGATTGGTCTATTGGTTGATATTTTCTCCCGTTAACCATAAGCGTGAGTGGATCAATCTGGGATGGAGAGAACCGGAAAATCTCCATTTGGCATTCTTTCGCATGACGAGCTATATCGTTAATATAAGACTGTTCACTATCCATAGTTAAAGTCATTATTCCAAGCGTAATCAAGTAAAATCCTCCTTCACTACCGCAAAGTCAAAAGCAAGTTCTGTGCAAAATTGAATGATTGCTTTGGCAGACGGTCTAATTTTTCCTAAGCCATCCTCAAAGTTCTTGGAAGGCTTAGAATTTACTTCAATTAACCACGGTTTACCAGCTTGATCTATGCCTATATCAATTCCAAGTTCGCCAAATAAACCTTCAGTATGTCGGCTAATGACTGAAGCAGTCTCAATTGCTAATTCCTTCATAAGGGTAATAGCTTCTACCGCCTTTTTTTGAGTCATCCCATTCTGTAAAGCATATATAGGTCTCGTAATGGTTCCCCCTCTTGCGATATTGGACACAAATTCATGTTCTGCTGCAATTCGCGCAACTGTTGAAGTTACCTTCCAATTGTCATTTAACTTTTTGTGGCACAAGACTCTAAAATCCACTGCACAAGAATTGTGGGTGAATAAGTCAATGCCCTGCTGAATAATATAGATGCGATTATTAAGTATGGGCTTTAAAAGTTGGTAAATCTCATCAATGGTATATTGTGCTAACAAATTTTTTAACGGAACGGATAAGGAGGTTTGAAGTGTATAGTGGTTTTCTTCAGTATTTTTGATTATTTTAATAATGTTTCTTCCTTGACTTCCATGGATAGGCTTTAGAAATATCGTCTGATATTTATTAGCGAACTCTTTCAGATGATCTTTAGAAAAGAGTTTAGTCTCCGGAATAAAAGGAGTAAGCTGATTTTCTTCCTTTACATGTTCGTAAATTTCCCATTTGGAGAGAAAGCGGTCATTAAATAAAGGAATCATCAATTGTTCGAGTCCTTGGCGAAAATACAGGTAGGACTTCTGTTTCTCGAGTCTTCTAGAGTGTATACGGTTATAAATCACATTTGGTAAAGGTAGTTTAGCTAAGGTCCATTTTTCATTTTCAAAATAATACCCTTGGCCCATAGGTTGATCATAAGTAAACACGTAAAAGAAACCACCACGCTCAGTTACTTCCTGATGCAGCTCTTCACAGAAGGCATGGATGGAACGAAAATGAATGTCACTAGTGTTAGTGGAAGGGAAATTGGTTAATAAACCAATGATAGGTCCGAGGGTCAGTTCTTGATTGTCCGGTTGATACATGGCTTGTAATGTAAATTTTTTAATTGGAAGATGAAATTCTTCGAGAGTAGATTCAGATAAAAATAATTCGTTCACTGCTCCTGCGAATTGCTGCACGTACATGGTTATTGTTTTTTGTCCGATCGTTACTTTTAGACGCTGCCCTTTATTTAATTGTAGTTGAGCAACCAGTGAATCTGACATTTGTAAAAGGTACTTGTTTTCATTATCTATTTTTGTTGGAATCATCGTAATGGGGATTAACGGAACTGACATACACACTCCTCATTTACTAGGCTTCTGGGTATTTGCTGATATAGTATGCTATGTTCATTCAATCGGTAAGGTGATTTTAACATTCTCGCGTTTATCGGAATAGTTTGTTATAGTTGTTAGGAATTGTTATTCAAAAGGCTGTGTTGAAGATCATTGTTGATTTTTATACTCTGTTGATTGGAGCGGAAGGCGCGAAGACTCCTGTGGGAGTACGGTTCAGGGGAGACCCCGCAGGCGTGAGCGCCGAGGAGGCTCGCCGAAACGCCCACGAACCGCTCGCGCCTGGAGCGGAAATCAACAGACAACTTTAACAAAGCCATTCAAAAAAAGGAGTGAACGAAAGTGGCAGTGAATTTACATGATACCGCTTATGCTTTAGAAACAGCGATCCGCCAAAGTGCTGAGTATACCCAATTACAAGAGGCGTATAAAGTAGTTAACGCAGATCCCCAAGCAAAGCAAATGTTTGATCAATTCCGTCAAATTCAAATGAACTTATCCCAAAAGCAGATGATGGGCCAAGATATTTCTGAGCAAGAGGTTCAACAGGCACAGTCCACAGTTGGACTCGTTCAGCAGAATCCTAAAATTGCCAATCTGATGCAGGCGGAACAACGGATGAGTATGATTATTGGTGAACTAAATCAAATCATTATGAAACCATTAGAGGATTTATACGGAAAAATGTAAGCTATCTTACCCATTGACCTTCGGTACTAGAAACCGAGGGTCTTTTTCTTTGTATCACTGAGCCCTCTTTTTTTTGTACTGTTCTATTCAGAAGTGAAAAGTCATAAAAGTGTAATAAGGCAATTTCACCAAGGACAGGGGGCAAATTAATGATTTATCGCTTACTTGCGTTAAATATTGATGGTACGCTTCTTCAAACGAATGGAAAAATTCATAAATCAACAAAAGAAGCTATTGAGTATGTACAACAAAAAGGCATTTATGTCACGCTTGTCACTTCACGTAGTTTTCCTTCAGCAAAAAAGGTAGCCAAAGCGTTAAAAATAAAATCACCACTTATTACACATCAAGGTGCTTTCATTGCAAACTCCGCCGAAAAACCAGTATACGTACAAAGAATTAATGAGGATATTACCTATGATACGATCCGCTTTTTAGAGGCATTACCATGCCAAATTCGTTTGGTTCATGAACAATTTTCTTTAGCCAATAAATTTAAACTAAACAATCAACTGTTAGCAAAAACGATATTCACTTCAGGTGATCCCATGTTTTATTCGCAGCAGTTTGTCTCATCTCTAAGTGAGTACTTACATGACCAGCCAGTTACACCGCCAAAAATAGAGGTATATTTTGAAAGCAAGAATGATCTCCTTGATGCGAAGACGGCATTGGGTAAAATGTTTAATGAAATTGATATCATTGAACTAGATTCACTGCGTTTAGACATCGTTCCAGCAGGTATCTCCAAGCTAGACGGATTAACCTACCTAGGAAGTCAATTAGGAATTCGTTTAGGTGAAATGGTTTATATTGGCGATGGAACCGATGATATTCCATTGATTGAGGCGGTTGGCCTTGGGGTTTCCATGTGGAATGCCGATTTCGATGTAAAAAAAGCTTCGGATTGGGTAACGAGGTCGGAAAATGAAAATGGTGTAGCTTATATGGTAAAAGAACATTTTCGAAAGCAACAGCCAATTGAGTTTTTAAGAAAAATGAAGATTATAAAAAACTAATTTGAAAAAATATCATTGGCAATTGCCTTTGATATTTTTTTTAGTTCTATCAAAATTGTACTTGTTGATTTCACTGTGTTTGAAAAATAAACGGTAAAATTCCGTTTAAATTGAAAAATACCCATAATTCCTTAAAAATAAAGGAAGTTTTTCCGTTTATATTATCCAAATCTTTGGATTTTGTCTTATTTAGAGCAGTTAATCGGAATTTCTCCGCCTATTTCTGCTTCTTAAGCTTCCTCTATATACATTAGCCGGAAATTCTCCGCCTATGAATTCTCATACCTGCAACGAAAATCAACAATGAATAATAACAGAGTCTATTATTTATTGAATAATTTCCACCGTATTGACCTTATTTTCATGAATTTGTACACTTAAGGGAGATTGAGATGAAAAGCTTAGGCGCCGGTTAAGGCGCTTCTGCTTTTTCCTAGAGGTGATTTTTTGCGAATTTCTATAATAGGGTTAGAGGATGAAAGATTTAATCGTCCGCTTCAGTTGATTGCTAATTTGTTCTTTGAAGAATCGCAGATTATAAAAGCAATAAATGAGGAAGCGGATATATGTATAGAGTTTAAGATGAATGTTCAGGAAACTATTTCTGTTTCTGCTGAGTTAAAGGACCAGGCGGAAAAAGTAGTAGTTGCTGAATATGAAAAAGAGTGGTCCCCCACAAATTCCGAAAAGGAAAACTTTAAGCAAATAAAAAATGCGGTTGCCCAAATCTATTTATCCGTTTTGCAAGGATTTACTGGTATTATCCAAAAGTGGGGTATCTTAACAGGAGTAAGACCAACAAAATTACTTCATAGAAAAGTTCAAGAAGGGATTCCATTAAAGGATGCTCATCAGCAATTAAAGGATGATTACTTAATATCTGATGAGAAAATTGAACTAATGCAGCATATTGTCGACCGTCAGCTTACTGTCGTTCCCGATCTCTACTCGCTTCAAAAAGAAGTCAGTATTTATATTGGCATTCCATTTTGTCCGACGAAATGTGCATACTGCACTTTTCCTGCCTATGCAATCAATGGACGTCAAGGATCTGTGGATTCCTTTCTTGGTGGACTTCATTACGAAATGAAGAGAATTGGAGCATGGTTAAAAGAAAAAGGTGTTCGTATCACCACTGTATATTATGGGGGAGGTACCCCAACGAGTATTACTGCTGAAGAGATGGATATGCTATATGAAGAAATGTATATGTCTTTTCCTGATGTAGAAAACATTCGTGAAATTACGGTTGAAGCGGGACGTCCGGATACCATTACTCCTGAAAAATTAGAAGTCCTTAAGAAGTGGAATATTGACCGGATTAGTATCAATCCGCAGTCATATACGCAGGAGACGTTGAAAGCCATTGGCAGACATCATACGGTAACCGAAACGATTAATAAATATCACTTAGCTCGTGAAATGGGCATGAACAATATTAATATGGATTTAATTATTGGTCTCCCTGGTGAAGGGATTCCTGAATTTACTCACTCTTTGTTCGAGACAGAGAAGTTAATGCCTGAATCACTGACTGTTCATACACTTTCATTCAAGCGGGCATCAGAAATGACCAAGAATAAACAAAAGTATAAGGTAGCAGATCGTGAAGAGGTTGAAAAGATGATGGGGCTAGCCCAGGATTGGACCACAGCTCATGGGTATGTGCCATACTACTTATACCGACAAAAGAACATCCTTGGTAATCTAGAGAATGTTGGCTATTCTCTCCCAAATCAAGAAAGTATCTATAAAATTATGATTATGGAGGAACAGCAAACAATCATCGGGCTCGGCTGTGGGGCAGCGAGTAAATTTATTGACCCGTTAAGCGGGAAAATTACTCACTTTGCTAACCCTAAAGATCCTAAAACTTATAACGATAGCTTTGAAAAATATACTGAGGATAAAATCAACATCCTAGAAGAGCTATTCACCGAAAAAGGTTCTCCTGCTTAAACTAGCAGGGGGATTTTTTTTGAAGGCAAGAAAGTATAAAATTTGTCAAAGCCAGTCTTTGATAGTGTGGTATATCATGTCCCGATTCAATGGAAAGAATTCCGAACGGTAAAAGAAAGGAAGTGTATCTAATATTCGTGGTCAGAGAAAAAGTGCGGGAGCTGTAAATAGGGGAAGTTTCTAATGCCCGTGGGAAGGGGAAAAGTGTCCGACCGGTAAATAGGGAAAGTTTCTAATGCCCACGCCAAGAGAATAAGTGGGCAAGCTGTAAATAGGGGAAGTTTCTAATGCCCGAGCCAAGAGAAAAAGTGCCCGAGCGGTAAATAGGGAAAGTTTCTAATGCCCATGCCAAGAGAAAAAGTGCCCGAGCGGTAAATAGGGAAAGTTTCTAATGCCCATGCCAAGAGAAAAAGTGCCCGACTGGTAAATAGGGAAAGTTTCTAATGCCCGAGCCAAGAGAAAAAGTGCCCGAGCGGTAAATAGGGAAGTTTCTAATGCCCGAGCCAAGAAAAAAGTGGGCGATCGGTAAATGGGGAAGTTTCTAATGCCCGAGCCAAGAGAAAAAGTGCCCGAGCGGTAAATAGGGATAGTTTCTAGTGCCCGAGCCAAGAGAAAAAGTGTACGACCGGTAAATAGGGATAGTTTCTAATGCCCGTGGGAAGGGGAAAAGTGCCCGAGCGGTAAATAGGAAAAGTTTCTAATGCCCGTGGTAAATGAAAAATAACGCGATCGGTAAGTAGTAGAAGTTTCTAATACATATAGGAAGGTTGCTTGGATACTTAAAGATAAGAACTTTTGTGCACTTAAATGCGACTAGGTCTAGGCCTGTGCTCGACTAAATCGACCAGTCTTTTTGATCGGGGCTGATCAAGGCGCTTGGGTTTTCTTAAGTTGTGTTCTTTATAAAGGAAATATCTATCTGAATGAAGAATAATTAATAGGATGATCATCATAGAATTCTATGATGAGAAGCTTTCATTAATGGAGGGGATATCGCTATGATTCAAACACCTTTAACGATGACGCAAATGATGGAAAGAGCAGAAAAGTATTTTCCAAAGAAACAAGTAGTTTCAAGGACGGCAACAGGAATCCACAGACTTACCTATAAGCAAATAGCAGAACGAACGAGACGTCTTGCAGACAGCCTCACAAAATTAGGAGTAGAAAGAGGAGACCGAGTAGGAACCTTAGCGTGGAATCATCACCGCCACTTAGAAGCCTACTTTGCTATTCCATGTATGGGTGCTGTCCTCCATACCATCAACATTAGACTATCCCCTCAGCATATTTCCTACATTATTAATCACGCTGAAGACAAAGTTCTCCTAGTTGATTCAGACATTCTGCCATTACTTGAAAAATGTGCTCCTGATATTAAGAATATAAAAGCCTTTATCATTATGACGGATGAAGAGGAGCTTCCTGAAACATCACTATCCCCAGTCTATCATTATGAAAAGCTATTAGCTGAAGCGAATCCAGAATTTCATTACCCGAATGATATAGACGAAAATGATGCTGCTGGTATGTGCTATACATCTGCCACTACAGGGAATCCAAAGGGTGTCGTTTATTCCCACAGAGGAATTGTTCTCCACAGTATGGCATTGGGCCTAGCGGATAGTGCTGCAATAAGTGAAAAGGATATTGCCCTTCCAGTAGTACCTATGTTTCATGCCAATGCATGGGGAATGCCTTTTGCGGCCGTGTGGTTTGGGACATCCTTAGTGTTGCCGGGACCATACTTTACTCCAAAACTACTTGCTGAGTTAATTGAGCAGGAAAGAGTAACTATAACAGCAGGTGTTCCAACCATTTGGCTCGGATTATTAAAAGAGCTAGATGAAGGGACCTATGATATGAGTAGTTTACGAGGAATTCTGTGTGGAGGCTCTGCTGCACCGAAAGGAATGATTAAGGCATTTGAACAACGGCATAAGGTACCATTTATGCATGCCTATGGGATGACAGAAACGAGTCCCCTAGTTGTCATTTCCACATTAAAAAGCTACCAAGAAGAACTTGAACCAGAGGAAAGATTAGAGTTAAGAGCTAAGCAGGGGACGCTTGTACCTGGATTAGAGATCAAAATCGTTGGTAAGGATGGAGAAGTTGCCTGGGATGGGAAAGAAATGGGTGAACTGTGTATTAGAGGCCCGTGGATTGCCTCTGAATATTATAGGGATGAACGAACAGAAGATGCCTTCCGTGACGGTTGGCTTCATACAGGTGATGTGGTCACGATCGATGAAGAAGGTTTTGTGAAAATTGTTGACCGAACGAAGGACTTAATTAAAAGTGGGGGAGAATGGATTTCCTCGGTCGACTTAGAAAATGCATTGATGGCCCATGAAGCAGTATTTGAAGCAGCGGTTGTGGCCGTGCCACATGAGCAGTGGCAGGAAAGACCGATCGCATGTGTAGTATTAAAAGACGCATACAAGAGCAAAGTGGTGAAAGAAGACTTATTTGACTTTTTGAGGCCGCAATTTGCAAAATGGTGGATTCCTGATGACATTCTTTTCCTGGAAGAAATTCCGAAAACTTCGGTTGGTAAATTTCTAAAGATGACATTGCGCGAACAAGTTCAAAAAGAAGTACTCAGAAAAAGCTAACAATTGAGGACGAGGGAACATACCCTTGTCCTTTTTTACTACAAGAATAGTAGTGAGGAAAATTCAAAATATATAGAAAGCTTATTTTTATTCTTCTTCATTACATATATAATGGGAGTGGATGAAGAAAATGGGGGGAGTGTGCTTACAATGAATTTTGTAACGGACAAGGTGAATCTACAGGTCAACGGTCGTGTAGCCACATTAGAAATGAATAGACCAGAATCGTTAAATGCAATGGATGCTGATTTAATTAAGGGGTTAATCTGTAAACTTAAAGAAATAAGTGAATCGGATGATGTTGATATTGTTGTATTAAGAGGAAAAGGAAGAGCCTTTTCATCAGGTGGAGACATTAAAACCATGCTTTCCAATATGAATGAGAGCGACTTCTTTCCTGTGATGGATGCTATTAGCGAATTAATTATTACTCTTTATAGCATCCCTAAATTAACTATTAGTGCTATTACAGGTGCAGCTGCAGGATTAGGATTTAGTTTAGCTTTAGCAACGGACTATATTCTTGCAGATAAAACTAGTAAGCTTGCAATGAATTTTATTGGAATCGGTTTAATACCGGATGGAGGGGCGCATTTCTTTTTAGAAAAGAGATTAGGTGAAACCCGAGCTAAACATGTGATTTGGGACGGAAAAATGATGAGTGCAGAGGAAGCCTTGAAGTGGGGACTTATTCAGGAAGTAGCGGAAGGTGATCTACAGCCAGCCTTAGAAGCGAGGGTAACGGATTGGTTAAGTCGTCCTGTTCAAGCAATGGTTAAAACAAAGAAAATATTAGCGGAAAAAAATCGACCACAGCTACTGAAAATTTTAGAATTAGAAAAGCACGGTCAGCAAAAAATGCGCGAAACCCTTGATCACCAAGAAGGAATCAAGGCATTTATTGAAAAAAGGAAACCAGTCTTTATAGGAAAATAAATTACTAGAGACGGTCGTGTAAGAGCTTAACTACGCGACCGTCTTTGATATTTTAGAAAGAGGAAGGTCGCGTAGAACCTCACTATGAACCCATGAATGAGTTTTCGAGAGAGGAAGGTCGCGTAGAACCTCGCTACGAGCCCATGAATGAGCTTTTCGAAAGAGAAAGGTCGCGTAGAACCTCGCTACGAGTCCATGAATGAGCTTTTCGAAAGAGAACGGTCGCATAGAACCTCGCTACGAGCCCATGAATGAGCTTTTCGAGAGAAAGGTCGCGTAGAACCTCGCTACGAGCCTATGAATGAGCTTTTCAAAAGAGGAAGGTCGCGTAGAACCTCGCTACGAGCCCATGAGTGAGCTTTTCGAAAGAGGAAGGTCGCGTAGAACCTCGCTATGAACCCGTGATTGATTTTTTCAAAAGAAAACGGTCGCATAGATCCCCGCTATACGACCGTAGTTGATGTTTTCGATAGATGATGGTCACTTAGACCTCCGCTACCCTTCTGTTCACTTTCAATTAAGAGTGGAAAAGAAGCAGCTTGCCGCTAGGTGAGGTGCATCGGTGCGTTTTTTCTAATAAGTTTTTTTCTGATAATAGTTTTTCCCCTTGTTCTTTGGCTGCTTGATCAGTTTCTGCTTGAAAGGCTTCATCTAAAATCTTTTCACCATTCGCTTCAAACGCGGTTAATTTATACGTTTTCATCATAAAACCCCTTTGTTCAAAAATTCTTACTATTATTTTTGCATAGTTTACTAAATTGTGCAAAAGAAAAGTGAAACCGAAAAATGGATAATACGTATTAAAAACAGAGAGGAGTGTGTAACATGGTACTTAAACTTGAAGATGTCACTAAACGGTTTGGAAAATTTACTGCAGTGGACCATTTATCATTAACGATTCCCGATAGAGAGATGTTTGGCTTTCTAGGGGCGAACGGTGCGGGGAAAACGACAACGTTCCGAATGATTTTAGGATTACTGGATAGTAGTGGGGGAAGAATTACTTGGGATGGAAAATCAATTGATTATACCACCAGTCATTTGGTCGGCTATCTACCTGAGGAGAGGGGTTTGTATCCTAAGCTTAAAGTCAGTGAACAAATAGTATATTTAGCCAGGTTAAGAGGAATGCCCAAGGTTGAAGCACTCTCTGAATTAAGATTATGGCTTGAGCGTTTTAAAATCCAAGAATATGAGAATAAAAAGGTAGAAGAGTTGTCCAAGGGTAACCAACAGAAGATTCAATTTATTGCGGCTGTCGTACATAAGCCTAAGCTATTAATTCTAGACGAACCGTTTAGCGGGCTTGACCCTGTGAATGTGGAAATGTTAAAGGATGCTGTTTTATCCTTACGGGAAAATGGAGCCACGATTGTTTTTTCGAGTCACCGAATGGAGCATGTAGAAGAAATGTGCGAACATTTATGCATTTTACATAAAGGCAGCCCTGTTGTTCATGGAGCATTAAAAGAAATAAAGCGAGCTTTCGGAAAAAAGAACTTAGTGATCCATGCAGACTTTCCATTAGATTCATTGAAAGACTTCCCTGGGGTAATTAAGACAAAATTGACAACAGAAGGAATACACTTACAAATCGAAGGAGAGGACATTGCCGATAGAATTCTTAAAAAGATTGTGGGGAATGGTTTCATTAGGAGATTTTCCCTTGAAGAGCCTTCTTTAAATGATATTTTTATCGAGAAAGTAGGTAATTCTTATGAATAGCTTCTGGATTATTCTGTTTCATACTTATTTAAACAAACTAAAAAGCAAATCGTTTATTGTGACGACCATTCTGACAATCGTGATTGTCCTGGCCTTGACGAATATAAATAACATCATTGCATTATTTGATCAAGATGGCGGAAAGGACCAAATAGCTGTACTCGATGAAACCGGCCAGCTCTATGTGCCATTAAAGCAGCAGGTTCACACTATTAATAAGGATATTAAACTGTCACTTTATAAAGGCGATGAAAATGCGGCAGAAAAGGCGGTAGAAGAAGGAAAGTATAAGGGAGTCATTCAGTTACGTTTCAATGAGGAAAAATTACCAGAAGCCACTTTTAAAGCTATGAGTATTGCTGACTCAGCGCTGTTTTCTGATCTTCAAACAGGATTACAGCAAGTTAAAGCAATGCTTGCCGCTTCACAAATTAACTTAACGCCAGTGCAGCTTCAAAAGTTGTATGAGCCGGTATCATTCGAAAAATTTGCACTTGAGAAAAATGCAAAAACGGAAGAGGAATTAAATCAGGCCAGAGGACTGGTCTATGTTCTACTGTTCATTATTTATTTTTCAGTCATTATGTATGCAAATATGATTGCAATGGAAGTGGCAACTGAAAAGTCATCGAGGGTTATGGAGATATTGATCTCTAGTGTTTCGCCGATTAAGCAGATGTTTGCAAAAATAATTGGGATTGGTTTATTAAGTCTTACGCAACTTGCTGCTTTTCTTATAGTCGGTTATTATTCTCTTTCAAAAAATATGGATTCTTTGAAGGATGGGTTTTTCGGCGTCTATGGTTTTGAAGATATCCCATTTGAAACTGTTATTTATGCGGTTATATTCTTTATACTTGGTTATTTTCTTTATGCTACACTCGCAGCCTTTTTAGGTTCGCTTGTTAGTCGCATTGAAGATGTTCAACAAATGATCACTCCGATGACCTTGCTTGTGGTTGGAGGATTTATGATTGCCATGTTTGGACTGGGCAAGCCTGATGCTCCCTTCATTACGATTACATCCTATATCCCATTCTTCACACCAATGATTATGTTTCTTCGCGTAGGAATGCTGACCATCCCTTTATGGGAAGCGCTCCTAGGAATTTCAATCCTCGTCGTCACAATTGCAGTGTTAGCTATCTTTGGTGCAAGAGTTTACCGCGGAGGCGTCCTAATGTATGGTCAGTCAAATTCCTTTAAAGATATTAAAAAAGCACTCCAATTAACAAAAAACGAATAATCTTTCAAGAGGCTGCTCAAAGAGAGTGCCTCTTTTTTGGTAGAACGTGCATTCGTATTTCAGAGGTGCTACAATAAAGAAAAGACGTTGAAAGGATTATCCTATGAAAAAAATATCGTTTATTCATGCAGCGGATTTGCATTTGGACAGCCCTATGGTCGGGTTAAAACATTTACCGGAAAGTATTTTTACAAGGGTGAAGGAGAGCACCTTTACAGCGTTGAAGAAAATAACGAAAGACGCCATTGAAAAGCAGGTTGACTTTGTTATTTTAGCGGGAGATTTATTTGATGGAGAGGATCGGAGCTTACGGGCACAATCCCGTTTTCGCAGTGAAATGCTGAAGTTAGAAGAGAATGGAATCCCCGTTTATGTCGTCCATGGAAATCATGATCATCTAAATGGTACATGGGTACAGTTAAGCATGCCAGCAAATGTTCATGTATTTACTAGTAATGTAGAAACAAAAGTGTTGCACACGAGGAATGGAGAAATCGTCCATTTATACGGATTCAGCTATCCAACCAGGCATGTGTTCACTAGGAAAATAGATGACTATTCAAAGTTAAATAATATTGGATTCCATATTGGTATTCTTCATGGCAATGAAAGTTCGGGGTCTGAGCATGATAATTATGCGCCGTTTGCAATTAAGGACTTATTAGAAAAAGACTTTGACTACTGGGCATTAGGCCATATTCATAAAAGGGCTATTTTGGCTGAATCTCCACCGATTATCTATCCAGGAAATATTCAAGGTAGAAATAAAAAGGAAACAGGTTCAAAGGGTTATTATCATGTGGAATTGTCTGATCTCGATGCCAAGCTGAATTTTGTTGAAACATCAGATGTTGTTTGGGAAGAGACAGAAGTCGATGCTACAACAGCCAACAGCTTTAACGACATTTTTCAATTATGTCAAATGACCCTCAACCAAGTGCGAAAGAATCAACAGGGGACTTTATTGACTCTCTTCTTAAAAAACGTCCAATTAAATGATGAGCGGGAAAAAAGGAACTTAGATGGTGAACTTCTAGACCTTCTATTAGAGGATGAAAAAGACGAAGCCTCTTTTGTATGGACCGTTGACATACATATAGCCGACAGTCAGCTATTTGATAAAGAGCAATTAAAAATGGAAGCTAATTTTTATTCAGAGCTTTTTGAAACAATTAAAGAGTATGAGGATGCTGATTACGCATTAGCCCCTTTATATGAGCACCCATTGGGCAGAAAGTATGTATCACATTTAAATGAAGCAGAACATAAAGAACTAATAGAAAGAGCGGAGAAATTATTAATAGAATTACTTAGTGAAGCTTAGAAGAAAGGAGTAGATGCTATGAGAATTCTGGAGTTATACATTTATGGTTATGGACAATTAGAAAATGTAATCATTAAAGACCTTGCTGATTTCCAAGTGTTCTATGGAGAAAATGAGGCAGGGAAGTCAACTATTATGGCATTTATCCACGGTATTCTTTTCGGATTCCCAACAAAACAACAAACTGAACTTAGGTACGAACCAAAACATAGCAACAACTATGGCGGAAAAATCAGAGTCTATCATGAAGAGCATGGATTTGTCGTTATTGAGCGTGTAAAGGGAAAAGCAGCAGGTGATGTGAAAGTAGTTATGGATAACGGTATGATGGGCGGGGAAGAGCTTCTAAAAGAACTAGTTGCCGGCTTTGATAAAAATTTATTCCAGGCTGTTTTCTCCTTTAATATTCACGGACTTCAGAACGTTCATCAAATGAAAGGTGAAGATATTGGGAAGTTCCTATTTTCTGCTGGAACGTTGGGGACGGAGCGGCTATCCATAACGGAGTCTTTCCTGCAGAAAGAACTGGATAACAGATTTAAACCATCGGGAAAGAAGCCTATTATAAATGAAAAGTTACAAGCACTTAATGAAATCAATCTAGAACTGAAAAAGGCAGCATCGAAAAATAAAGAATATGAAAGCTTGCTAGAAAAAAGAGAGATGCTTCTTCAGGAAATGCAAGAGATCAATGGTCAGCTTAAGGAACTGGGGAGCAAGATAAATCAATTACATGAGTGGAAAAGAATAGAGTCAAATGTAAGAGAAGAAAAATGGACAGAGAAGGAGCTTAGTGATCTAGGAGGGGTTTCATTTCCTACTCATGGATTGGAAAGATTAGAAAAATTATTAGAGCTCATCCATCCATATGAGGCAGAGCTCATCAGCCTATCAGAAAGAATCGAAAATGAAAAAAAAGAACTTGCTGAAATGAGACCTGAACGATCTTTACTTGAAAGTGAGTCTGTACTCTTAACTTTACTTGATCAAGTCCCACTTATGGAACAATTGACAATTGAGAAACAGCAATGCGAACTGAAAATTGCTGAATGTGATGAAAAGCTTTCAGTAATTAGAGAGAAACTACATTTGCCTATAGCAGAAAAAGATGTTTTTGCTATTAATACAAATATTTATATGAGGAACCAAGTAGAAATCACTTCTAGAAAAAGACAAAAATTACAAGAAGTAAAGGAAGAGTTAGAGGAACGCTTTCAGGAAGAAACAAGAGTATTGCAGGAGATAGAAAAAGAAGTCCGAATGGCAGAAAGCAACCTTCTTGCAAAACAGGAGAGGGAGCTCATTGAGAAGCAAGTGTTTAATGGTAACGATAAGAAGAGTGTAGAAGCTGATTTGAAAGCATTAAGGGACAAGATTGAATTTTACCAACTGGGTTATGATCGAGATCAAAAGGAATGGGTGAATAGTAGAAAGCAGAAAAGGCTCCAATTTTTCCTTTTTGAAGGAATTCTACTAGGACTACTATTTTATGGATTATTGACGAATCAGTGGGTACTTTTATTTATAGGATTGATTGGCTGTATCCTAACTGCTTATTTCATGACAAAAGCTTCAAAAGAGTCGAAAGCAGAGGAGATGCAACAGACTCTAGTAGAATTAAAAGAAAAGGAAAAACAATTAGTAGAAAAGCTTCATTCAGCAGAATATATGGATTTGACAAAACTCGAAGAGCATTTAAAGAGGGATACTCTCCGGCGCGAAGAGGTTCAAGTACTTAAGCTGAAGCTGAAACAACAGCAATCACAATATGATAAGGTAATTACCAAGTTTGAAGAATGGGAATTGGAATTTGCGCAAAACAAAGAAAAGCTGTTATCACTTAGTTTAGAGTTAAACATACCTGAATATATCGCGGTTCCGTTTCTATTGGAAGCATTCGAGCTTATAGAACAATATAAAACTACCTCTCGAGAAAAAAATCAATACCAAACGAAAGTAGAGCAAATTAATCATCAACAAGCTAAGCTCTATAAAGAACTGAATAAATTTGCAACACGTTTTTTATCAGAGCAAGGGTTGGCTTTACAAGAAATAGCCTATCTATTACGGAACAGATTAAAAGAGGAGCATGAAAAGAAAATAAAAAGTCAAGAGAGAGAGAGGAAGATTGCAGAACTTGCGGCAGATGTAAAACAAAAGGGGCATGAAATTGAGCACTTAAAAACTGAATATAACAAGCTTCTACATGCTGCGGGGGTAGAAACAGAGCAGGAGTTCTACGAACTTGGTAAGAAGGCAGAAAAACAAGGGAAACTCTTGGGAATACTTGGAACACTTAAAAATCAGCTTGAGTATTCCCTCCTACCTAGGCCGATTTGGGAAACCTTTTTGCACATCCATAATAGTGATGAAATCATAGCCCAACACAATCATGAAGTTCTACACTTACAAACAAGATTAAAAAAACAGCAGGAAGAACTTGCCGCTCTTAAATACGAAATTCAGGTACTAGAGGAAGGTGGAGTTTATTCGACTATTCTTCACAACTATAAACAGAAGAAGTATGAATTAGAAGAGTCGGCAAAAGAGTGGGCAGTCTATTGTCTCGCCCAAGAAATACTATCAAACACCGTTGAAAAGTATAAGAAGGTCCACGTACCAAGAATGATTTCGAAAGCAGAGGAATATCTATTCTTCCTCACCAATGGAAATTATAAAAAAATTCATCTGCAACAAACTGGCACAGGCTTTTTAGTGGAAAGAGAGGACCACACTATTTTTGAGGCAAATGAACTCAGTCAAGCGACAACGGAACAATTATATGTTTCTATACGGCTTGCCTTAGCAACAACATTATATGAAAAATTTCAATTCCCGATCATCATTGATGATAGCTTTGTTAATTTTGATGCCAAAAGAACACAAAAAGTAATTGAACTTTTGCAAAGTTTACATGCCAATCAAGTGCTATTTTTTACTTGTCATGAACATTTACTGCAGCTATTCGAAAAGGAAAATATCCTTAATATAACAAAGGGTGCAGTTCAGATTATTTCCTAGAGTGATAGTTGGATATGTTATACTTTTACTAATGGGAGGAGCGTGAATAGCTTGAGTAAAGGAATATTAAATTATGATGTGGGTGAACAGGTAGAGTTATTCCTTTTGATAAAGAGTTCAACTAAGGGGATTGCAAGTAACGGAAAACCCTTTTTAACATTGATATTGCAAGATCAGAGTGGTGAAATTGAAGCAAAGCTCTGGGATGCGAATGATGAGGATGAAAAGAACTATGCGGCCCAGAATATTGTTAAAATAATGGGTGATGTGCAAAATTATCGAGGAAAAAGCCAACTGAAAATCCGGCAGATCCGAAAAACGGGTCCTGCAGACGGAGTGAAATTGGACGATTTCTTGGAAACAGCCCCGTTAAGTCAAGAAGAGATGGTCAGCAAGCTGACTCAATATATTTTCGAAATGAAAAATCCTAACATTCAAAGGATTACTCGTCATTTAATTAAGAAACACCAAAAGGCATTTTTGGAATATCCTGCAGCAACAAAAAATCATCATGAATTTGTTTCTGGTCTCGCCTTTCACGTGGTTAGCATGCTTGATTTGGCCAAAGCTATCGCTTCACTGTATCCTAGCCTCGATAAGGACTTGCTATATGCGGGTGTGATCCTGCATGATATGGGAAAGGTGATGGAGTTATCTGGTCCTATTTCAACCGTTTATACTATTGAAGGTAACTTATTAGGCCATATCACAATTATGATCAATGAAATTGGCAAGGCTGCGGAGGAATTAGGGATCGCAGGAGAGGAAGTACTCATCTTACAGCATCTTGTCCTAAGCCATCACGGAAAAGCCGAATGGGGGAGTCCAAAACCACCATTGATTAAAGAAGCAGAAATTCTTCATTATATAGATAATCTGGATGCAAAAATGAATATGCTTGATCGTGCCTTAGAAAGGGTAAAGCCTGGAGAATTTACAGAGCGGATCTTTGCATTGGATAATCGTTCATTTTATAAGCCCGTTTTCAATAAATAACCCGAATAGGGTTATTTTTTTTGCTATAAAAGAAGAATATTTCTTCTGTAGAAGGAATAAGTTGTAATAAAAAGTGGACAACCACAATGGAGGGAGCAATGATAATGACTATACCTATTTGGATTTATGCAGTCGTGGTTGGAATTGTGATTAGTGCATTGATGGCAATAAAAACGGGTCGAGAAGAGCGGAAACTAGAACTTGAAAGCATTGAGCAAGAAGGAGAAATCTATATCAAACGATTAGAAAGAGAAAGGGAACAAAGGGAAGATCTAAAAGCTACAGGGGAATAAAAAAGGAGGATGTCCCAAAACAAAGTGCCAGACCCCACAACCTCAATATATAGCTGATCTTTTCCTAAAGTTCGACTATATATGAGTGTTAAACGTGAGGTCAGACCTTTTGGGAAATCCTCCTTTGTCTTATTATTGGTGTGCAGCAGCTGCTGGTGTTTGTGGGTTAAGAGCGTCTTTTAAATCTTTATCGCTTACTTTTACATTTGCAGCTTTTAGTTCCCGTTGCATTGCTTTATTAATTGAATCACTTGTTAATTTAGAAGATTTAACTTGATATTCAATTTCTTTCTTCATATCTTCAAATGATTTTTTCTCTTTTTTATCCGTTAATTGGATGATGTGATAACCGAATTGACTTTTCACTGGTGCACTAATTTCATTCACTTTAAGCGCATATGCAGCTTTTTCAAAGTCAGGGTCCATTTTTCCAGTACCGAACCAACCTAGATCTCCGCCATTTTGTGCTGACGCTGTATCGGTTGAATATTCTTTTGCTACGTCCTCGAATTTTGCCCCGCCATCAAGCTTTTTCTTCACTTCATTAGCAGTTTTTTCATCTGCAACTAGAATATGACGTGCTTTAATTTCAGGCTGGTAGCTGTCGTAGTAATCCTTTAATTCTTTTTCAGTTACCTTTACATCTTTCATTGCCGCTTTTTCTTGCATCATGCCAAGCTTCATCGTTTTCTTTAAATCTGCTTCGCTTTTATAGCCATATTGTGCAAGAGTAGTTTCAAAATTTGCACCAAGGTCAGCTTTTAGCTGGTCAATTTTTTCATTTAGTTCTTTATCCGTTACTTTGTACTTTTTTGAAAGAACTTTTTCATATACAAGCTGTTGAAGGGCTTGTTCACCGTATTTTTCCTTCATTGAGTTATATAGCTCTTCTTGTGTTACATTTCCAACCTTGCTCTCAGCTACAGTATCAGAACCAGAGCCAGAACCACTTTGATTACATGCACTTAGTGCAAGAACCCCGCCTGCTATAGTAAGGGCTAATATCCATTTTTTCATGATGAAATCTCTCCTAAACAGTAATTTCTTGTCCACAATCTCTACTATAACATAAATGGTAACTACTGCAAAAATTAAGTTGTGATTGTTTTTAGAAAATTTACAAATGCAACCTAGACCTTTTCCAAAAAAAAATTGGTAAGTGCCTAAACGAAATCAATCCTGTCTGAATAGTATATCTTAGAAAATGAAAAAGGAGGTATTACGATGAGCGCAGGATATGGAGCTGGATTTGCTCTAATTGTAGTCCTTTTCATCTTATTGATTATAGTTGGAGCTTCTTGGGTTTACTAAATAAAACCAATTTTAAGTTCATGAAGAGGAGGGGAAATATATGTCAGGAGGAGCGTACGGTGGAGGATTTGCTTTAGTTGTAGTCCTTTTCATCTTATTAATTATCATTGGAGCATCTTGGATCTATTAATGAAAAATAAAAAATTAAAAGCGATGAGAAATTCCTCATCGCTTCGATTTTTTATTCTTAAGTTAAATCCCGCTATAAACAGGATTATGTATATAAAATTTCCAAATAGGAAGAAATTAGTAAAATCGTAATAAGGACATTGATCGTACGAAATACTTTATGCTGGTTTTCTTCCGGTATTTCTTTTTGGATGCATAGAGAATTGGTCATTTTATTTACATAAAACAAGATGAAAATAGCAAAGACAATAAAAACGGAGATCATCAATGATTCCCTCCCCAGTTGTTCATATTATGTTTTATACAATATCAAAAATTAGAAAAAAAAGATAGTCATAAAGAATAGAAGCTTGTAAGACTTTCTTATCATTTATAAATAATTTATATATCAGTTGCTTAAATTAGGTTTACCTACGTCTTTAAAAGGTGAATAATGTACATAGAGTATTGTTGGGTTGAAAAGAGGGTTATTAAATGAATGAAATTGATGGATTGTTGGAAAGAATTAATCTTTTAGAATACCACCAAAAACTTTTACTGCAATTATTACTCAATCCGAAGCTTGAGTTTTACAAACTTATCATTGAGAAAGGTCTCACTGAAAAGGAAGTAAAAGATTTTTTTCAATTATGTGACAAAATGAGCATACAATTGGAAGAACAAAAAGCGGAAGGGTATGTATACTTTCATCCGCTTTTCAATGAATTTGCTGATTCATTACCGAAAAATCTGTCTGTCGATGAAGCAATCATGGCATGTTTAACACAGAATCTTTATGAATTTCTTTTTCAAGAACTAAAAAAGTATATTTGAGTTGCTTTTAAACTAGTTCTTGTTGAGTCTTGTTCTGCTTTTGTAACTTTCCATTTTCTTCTACAAATTCACTTTCGATGTTATGGAAAGAACGTTCAAAAATCTCCATAAAGTCATCCCCATAAATGTTTCGAACGATCGCCATCATTTCAATGATGTCAGGGAATTTTCCATATAATTCGCGAAGGGGCAAAGCACCTGTAAACACTGCATTACCGTCCGGATTATAGGTTTCCATTAGTTTGAGCAAAATGTCTTCTCCTTCAGCAGTAAGCTGAATATACGTATTGCGCTTATCATTTTCTTTTTTTGAAAATTGGAGTAAGCCTCTTTCTTCCAGTTTTTTCGAGAAATTAAATGCTGTCGAGACATGCATGACCCCAAACTTTGCCACATCTGAAATGGAAGCACCATTTAAATGGTATGCGATCCATAGAATATGGTGTTCATTAATGTTTAGGTCAAAAGGCTTAATCCATTGCTGCCAGTCTTTCTCAATTGATTTCCATAAGGCTTTACTTAATTGTGCAATTCTCTGACTAAAAAGCATCGCTTCCTTCATTGAATATTGTTTCTCAGTCATCCCCATTTTCACCCACTTTTATATTTCTCTATTATCATTATGCCAATAAAATAAAAATTAATAAAGATATAAATTCACAAAATTTTTAGAAATTATATAAAATTTATGTTGAAATTTGTAAATTTAACAAAATAATATTGAAATTTCAATTTTATTTTAATCTCTCGCTGTTAATAATGGCAACTTTTAGAATATTTAACTTATAGGCTTTGTTAAATTGCCTGTTGATTTCCGCTCCAGGCACTTCGCTTTCCGTGGGCGTTGCGGCGAGCCTCCTCGGCGTTTGCGCCTGCGGGGTCTCCCCTGAACCGTACTCCCACAGGAGTCTTTCCGCCTTCCGCTCCAATCAACAGGGTGTAAAAATTAACAATGTTCTGTAACAAAGTAAATCTATAAATTAGTTTATTTAAATAGTTTAATACACAGATCCCCCTGGATAAACGATGCCTTGTTCATAGGAATGGACGATAAAACATATAAATAGTTACAACAATTGTTTCGAATTTTCAAAAGTTAGTAGGGGGATAAGAAAGATGAAGAGTGTAGCTGTGACGTTTTTTATCTTAAGTGCCATACTAGTATTAGGAACAATCAAACATTTATTGGATATTTCTAAACCAGGTGTGTATCCGCCAAAACAAGTAATAAAGAAAAGAGCTGCTGCATTAGCTGGTGGTGGAATTGTGTGTTTGCTAGTTGCATTAATGCTTTCCTATTTGTCCTAAAGTTTAATGGGAATTTAAGAAAAAGAACCCTTTCGGGTTCTTTTTCTTAAAAGGATCCCGTGTTTTATTTTTGAATCACGGAAGCTGAAGATAATTTAGTTCTTTTAAAAATTGACTGAGCAATTGGATACAAAATGACCATTGTTACAGTGTTTAGTGCAATGGCTGGTAAAACACCCGCCACGAATAGCGCTGTGAAAGGTCCGGGTAAACCAACAATAAAATAAGCGGCTGATAAAAAGACGGTTCCAGAGATCAACGTTCCTACAGCTGTTAAAATTCCAACACTAACAAGGGAATTCTGGTATTTTTTTAAAGCTAAAAATAAACCAAAAAATATTAACGCAGTAATAGGTTTATCGATGATGTTTGGAATCTGTCCACCCGGGAAACCAGTTGTTAATGCAGACAATACGCCAGTCACAATAGCTAGAAGCATCACACTTTTCAATTCTGGAATAAGAATAATTCCTAAAAACATCATTGCCAGCATCATATCTGGCTTAATTGTTAGGAAGGCTGGCATAACCGTATGCAAAACTACCCCAATCCCCGCTAAAAGTGCTAAAATAACAATGTTCTTCGTATTCATTTCTCTTCTCTCCTCTGCTATACTAATCTATTTGTTTCTCCTGCAGTGCCCTCATTGCCTACAGCGAAAAACTTGATTTCATTATAACATAATAATGTAATAATTTTAAAGAAATAATTTTCAGATAATTTGGGTGGTGAAAGGCCAGTTAAAGTTGTTTACTTATTCCTTCAGCCATTTCCTGCAGGATCTGTGGTGTGTATTCACTTTGGTTGTTTTTCCAAACGGCACCGAACCCATCACCTTTGCCATATCGAGGAATCAAGTGCATATGGTAATGAAACACAGATTGACCAGCATGTTCTCCATTATTATTAATCGAATTTAATCCAATTGGGTCAAATTCCTGTTTTAACGCATTGGCAATGGCTGGGACAACCTCAAAAAGATTTCTAGCTATTTCAGGAGTCAATTCAAATAAGTTTTCCTTATGTATTTTAGGAATGACAAGTGTGTGTCCTTTTGTTACTTGACTGATATCCAAAAAGGCAAGTACATGTTCATTTTCAAAAACTTTTGCAGCTGGAATTTCTCCATTAACAATCTTACAAAAAATACAATCACTCATCATAATACAGCCCCTTGTAATTAGTTTGTATTATTTTACCATACAAATAAGAAAAGCGTAAGCGCCTTGGTCAGCCCCGACAGGCAAATGTTCTTCTGTAAGAAAAGTCGCTCTTTGACTTTACTTGCAGAAGGTTATTTGACCCGAGGGGCTAGGTGCTGGAGCTGGACAATTCTCAAAGTAGAATTAATTTTATACGTTCTTATAATGTGAAAAAGGCAGGATCCGCATGGAATCCTGCCCTCTCGAAGGGGAATTGCTTCAAAAGGTACGTTCATTCAGGAGTGTTCTTTGATAAACACCTCATTTTTCGTAGAGTGTTTTTTTATAAAGAAACAATATTGTTCAAGCTGACCATCCCCTATTTGTTTTTATATGTTTTCCCAACTTATAAAAACGGGTAGCGATCTGCGGTAAACACCTCATTTTTAGTTTATTTGTGAATAAACCTTAACAGTGGTGTTACTTGAACTCAAAATGGTTACCATGCACTTTGTACAAAACAACCATCCCCTTATCTGAAACGAATTGGAAGCTCTACTTGTTTGAAAGGAAATTGTCTTTAACAGACACCTCATTTCAATTTTTGATGAATCTCTTCATCGAAGTAAGTTGTTTCCCCTTCGAATATTATGATGTCCGATTGCAAAAGAAATATACAAAAAAATATCAAAAAATTGTATTCCTGTTTTTATCTAGCTGGATTTGATAAAATGAAAAGCATAATCTGCTACGGAGGGACGTATGCAAATGTCACTATTATCAATTGAGAATCTTGTTGGAGGATATACAAGAAACCCAGTACTAAAAGATATATCCTTTGATGTAAAAGAAAAAGAACTGGTTGGACTGATTGGACTTAATGGAGCAGGTAAAAGTACGACCATTAAACATATTATCGGGTTAATGGAACCACATAAGGGAACGGTGAAAATTAACGACCAGTCGTTTACGGAAAATAAAGAAGCCTACCGACGTCAATTTACCTTTGTTCCGGAAACGCCTGTATTATATGAGGAACTCACCCTGGAAGAGCATTTGAAATTAACGGCTATGGCTTATGGGTTGAAGGAAGCGGACTTTAAACAGAGAGTGGGCCCATTATTATCGGAGTTCCGGATGGAGAAGCGGTTAAATTGGTTTCCTGCGCATTTTTCAAAAGGGATGAAACAAAAGGTTATGATCATGTGCGCCTTTTTAGTTCAACCTTCCCTTTATATTGTAGATGAGCCTTTTGTTGGTTTGGATCCGCTAGGAATTCAGTCATTGCTTGATTTAATGAAGAAGATGAAAGAGAACGGTGCAGGTATTTTGATGTCCACACATATACTTGCGACCGCGGAGAAATATTGTGACCGCTTTGTCATTTTACATGAGGGGAAAATACGAGCCAAAGGAACGCTTGAAGAGCTAAGAGAGCAATTTTCTATGCCTACTGCTTCTTTGGATGATCTATATATTCAATTGACGAAGGAAGAAAAATATGTTTGATGATAAAAAACTGTGGAAGGACCGTGCTGGAGGTCGTGTAAGGGATTTAGGAAGATACCTGCGTTATATATTCAATGGGCATCTGGTCATTGTTTTGTTATTCCTAATTGGAACAGGTGCATTTTACTATCAACAATGGGTGGAGAAGCTTTCTTCCAATTTTCCAGCGGAAATTATTATTGCTGTTGTTATAGGTTTATTCTTAACGTACAGTCCGGTTTATAATTTTCTGCTAGAAGCGGATAAAGTGTATATCCTACCACTCGAGGATAAGCTAAAAGGGTATTTTTTTCGGTCTGGTATAGCGAGTTTTGTATTTCAAGGGTATATACTTCTTATGGTACTTGCGGTACTTATGCCAATGTATGCCCATGTAAACAGCAGCGGTTTTCAATTGTTTTTACCTTATTTAGTTGTCCTATTAGCATTAAAGGGATGGAATTTAGCCACTAGTTGGCGAATTTATTATTTTGTTCAGAATTCTGTACATAGATGGGATATGGTTGTCAGATATTTTATCAATGCCGTATGTACCTTTCTGTTATTCAAACAAGCAAATGTATTTATTTTGCTTATTCTTGTTGTAGTGATGGCCTTTTATTATCGTTTCTTTTATGTTCGAACAAAGAAGATGGGGCTTAAATGGGATTTGTTAATCGATCAGGAAGAAAAGAGAATGGCTTCGTTTTACCGATTGGCAAATATGTTTACAGATGTTCCGAATCTAAAGGATACAGTTAAAAGAAGAAAGTGGCTTGATTGGCTCATTAGCAACATTCCTTTTTCTCAGGATAAAACCTATTTGTATTTGTATTCTCGTGCGTTTCTACGTTCTTCTGATTACTTAGGTCTGTTTATCAGGTTAACAGTCATTGGCACGTTGGCCATTTATTTCATTTCGTTTGGATTAGGACAACTCTTATTGAGCATTTTATTTTTGTATTTAACAGGTTTTCAGCTGCTTCCATTATGGAACCATCATCAAAACAAGCTCTGGGTTGACTTATATCCTGTTGCACAAAAATGTAAAATTTCCTCGTTTCATTTTTTATTGATGATCATCTTATCTACAGAAGCGGTTATTTTTGCTTTGTTTATTGCTCTTAAAGGCGAAATCATGAATAGTCTGTTTGCCTTAATTTTAGGGTTTGTATTTAATTACTTATTTGTTTATATTTACAGTAAAAAACGTATAAAGGCTTAAATTAAAATCCCCTTTGCTGATGAAGGGGATTTTTTTGAAACCATTGGCTGGGTTTTATCGTAGGTAAGCATAAAATGTTTATGGAAGGAGTGAGGCTAATGAATGAATATGAATTAAAAGTTTATGATGAAGTCGAAGAATGGAAACGGAAATTATCCAGACGTTCTGGGATGATGAATCGAATTTCTAAGAAAGCTCAAGTGAAAATTAATGAATGGATTCCAGATAAGGTCCATGAGGTCATGACTGAAAGTATTAAAGGGATGGTAAAAGCAACTTTATTTGGCTCAAAACTTACAACAAAAAAAGATCAAGCAAAGGGCTTAACCCTTTCTGAGAGAGATGAAATGGTGCGAAAAAAAATAGCCACATACCAAAAAACTGCCATTGTTGAGGGTGCCGGAACCGGTGCTGGAGGGATATTACTCGGACTTGCTGATTTTCCACTTCTCCTTACGATTAAGATGAAATTTCTTTTTGAAGCGGCTGAAGTTTATGGATTTAATACAAATCAATATGAGGAAAGACTTTTCATATTGCATATTTTTCAATTGGCCTTTTCAAGTGATGATATTCGAAGAAGCACGCTTTATGAGATTGAGAACTGGGAAGAAAGGAAACAAGTGTTAGTTGAAATGGATTGGCGGAAATTTCAACAGGAGTATCGTGATTATATTGACCTTGCCAAGATGCTGCAGCTGGTACCAGGGATTGGTGCTTTTGTAGGAGCCTATGCGAATAATAATTTACTGAAACACCTTGGAGAAACAGCAATGAACGCCTATCGGTTGAGATTATTACAAAAAGCCCCTGAATGATGAGAAATTCAGGGGCTTTTTCTTACTCATGAACTTTCAGTGCTGCAGTACCAAGGGTTTTGGCTGCAATCAACATGGCGTTTTCATCAATGTCAAATTTAGGATGGTGGTGTGGAAAGGTTGTATTTTCACCCATTGGCTTAGCCCCTGTGTAGAAGAATGTGCCAGGTACTTTTTGTAAGTAATAGGCGAAATCTTCGCCGCCCATTTGTGGCTCGGTTTCTTCAATTGTTTTTACCTCAGGTACTTCTTTGGCGCATGAAATGAGAAACTCTGTTTCATTAGCATGATTTACTACAGCGGGATAGCCTCTTACAAAGGTATACTTATACGTGCAGTCAGATGTATAGCACGTGCCATGGATGATTCGCTCCATTTCTTTTTCGATAAATCCTCTTATTTCTTCATTAAAAGTACGTACAGTACCAACTAGTTTTGCCTTATCTGCAATAACATTAAATGCATTTTGGGCTGTAAATGAGGCAACCGTCACTACCGCCGCTTCTACAGGGTTTACCTTTCGGCTGACAATTTGTTGTAAATTGAGAACTAGCTGGGATGCCGTGACAATAGCGTCTTTTGTTTTATGGGGCTGTGCGCCATGGCCGCCTTGACCTTGGATTTCAATTTCAAAACGATCTGCAGCTGCCATTATGGGTCCCGTTCTGTATTGGATTGTACCTGTGGGTTCGCTTGCCCATAAATGAGTACCAAATATGACATCAACACCGTCTAAACAACCATCTTCAATCATGGAAGCTGCTCCACCAGGTGCATATTCCTCGGCATGTTGATGGATAAAAACATAGGTTCCTTTAAGTTCTTCTTTACATTCGTTTAATGCTTTCGCAAGGACAAGAAGAGTAGCTGTATGTCCATCATGGCCGCAGGCATGCATGATCCCTGGTACTAATGACTTGTAGGGTACATCCTTTTCATCTTGAATGGGAAGTGCGTCAAAGTCTGCCCGTAGTGCAACTGTTTTTCCTGGCAGTTTCCCATGAATTATCGCAACGACTCCATTTCCACCAACATTACCCTTAACTTCAATATCTAACTTTTTATAATAAGAATAAATGAACTTGGCTGTTTCATATTCCTGAAATGATAACTCAGGATGCTGGTGCATGTATCGACGGATGGAGACCATCTCATCGTAGTATCCTTCTAATTTTGCAAAAAGCTGGTTTAACATAGGTAATCCCCCCATTTTATTAGTTGAAAAAGAATGTATTTTCAAACTATTTTAACACTTTTTCACTATTATATAGATTTTTAAGTTTATTTTCTTTATACTTTTAAAGGATTTTAAAAAGAAGGCTCTGTTTAAATTGTCTGTTGATTTCCGCTCCAGGCGCGAGCGGTTCGTGGGCGTTTCGGCGAGCCTCCTCGGCGCTTGCGCCTGCGGGGTCTCCCCTGAACCGTACTCCCACAGGAGTCTTCGCGCCTTCCGCTCCAATCAACAGGGTTTAAAATCTATAATGTTCTTTAACACAACCAAAAAGAAAGTGAAAGGAATTGGGGAATGGAAGCAAAAAGCAAAGTAAATTACTCTTTTATTTTTATGGGTATGGTCATTATATTCGCACTATTTACAACCATTAAAGTGGCCACACACAGTATTTTCTGGATGGATGATAAAATTGCAGGATTATTTTCACATGTACCAAATTCTGTCATTCCATTTTTTATTCAACTAACCGAAATGGGGGATAAAAAGGGAATTGGGGTTGTCGCCATATTAATGTTAATTTGGTTATTGGTTAAAAAAAGAAATTATCTCGGGGCGGCTGTTTTTGCTTTATCTATAGCATTGGGTAATGAAATTAGTAAGCTCCTCAAGGATTACTTTGCTCGACCAAGGCCTGATCTTGAACATCTTGTTGATGTGAAAAGCTATAGCTTCCCAAGTGGGCATGCCATGGTTGGGATGACTGTGTATTTTTTAATTGCTTACTTATTGATTGAGTCAGCTGTTTCAAAAAAGGCAAAGATCATTATTGGAGCATGTGCTGCTATTTTACTGCTCTTAATTGGAGCAAGCCGGATTATCCTACACGTACATTATCCATCAGATGTTCTTGGGGGCTATGCATTAGGATATATATGGGTATCCCTTTCGATCGTTCTCTATAATTATCTTAAAAAGAAGAAGATTAATTAGGAAAAGAGGCTGAATTCAGCCTCTCTTCTGATTTTATATTCCATATTAAAATTGTCTGTTGATTTCCGTTCCAGGCGCTTCGCTTTCCGCGGGGCGTTCCGGGAGCCTCCTCGTCGCTCACTCCTGCGGGGTCTCCCGTGACCGCTACTCCCGCAGGAGTCTTCGCGCCTTCCACTCCAATCAACAGGTGTGTAACATCAACATAATGCTTTAACATAGCCTATATTAAAAACATAGCCGCTATGGTTGTTACGACTAGCCCGATAATTACTGGGACTAGGTTCCGTCTTGCTAGTTCAAAAGGGTCCACCTTACATATTGCAGCAGCTGGAATTAACGCCCATGGTACGAGAACTCCACCACCGACCCAAATAGCTGATATTTGTCCTAGAGCAGTAAGGGTAGCAGCGCCTTTTCCAATTGCTGTTGCGAAAAGGGCAGCAATAGAACCAGCAAGGGAGATTCCTGAAAAACCTGAACCATCCAATCCTGTGATTGCCCCCACAGTCGTTAATGTGACGGCACCAACTGCTTTGCTTAAAGGAACAATGCTAGCAAGTGCTACACCTAAGTCATTAACGATACCATGAGATGCTTTTGGTAAATATTCTCCAATGATTTTTGTGAATCCACTGTCACCTAAATAGAAGAAGGCAGCAATAGGAATAACTGGACCAAAGACCTTAAATCCAAATTGGAACCCTTCAATCAAATACTGGGTGGTTTGCTCTAGGCCTTTATTTTTATGACTGGTTAAGGTAATTAATAGAAGAATAAGAATAGAGGTTCCACCGATTAAGGCTGTAGCATCACCGCCGGTCAAATCTAGAATCGTCATGGCAGCGACGTCTGCAGCAAATAACAATGGTACCAAAATGGCAAAGAAACGTTTTTGTCCTAAAGATAAGAGGGTGTTATGCTGAGGGGATTCATCTGATGAATCCGATAAGACAGATGAATTGACTTGAAGAACCCCACGTTTCATATCTCTTCTTAAAAAATAGAAAGCGGTAACGGTTGTAACCAGCCCCATTATAAATACTAAGGGAATGCTGGCATTAATGACGTCCTGTATCGGAAGTCCAGCAGCATCTGCCGTTAGCTTTGGAGCAGCTTGAATGACAAAGTCCCCAGATAATGCAATCCCGTGACCAAATAGATTCATTGCCATGGCGACGCCTAGTGCCGGCAAACCTGCTCTAATTGCTACTGGTAAAAGTACCGCACCTAGAAGGGCAACTGCAGGAGAAGGCCAAAAGAACCAGGAAATCACCATCATTAAAATACCAATCGTCCAATAGGCAAGGGTAGGGTTACGAATTAATTTTGTAAAGGGTGAGATCATGACATCATTAATGCCAGTGGCAGTTAATGTATGGCTCATGGCAACAATAATAGAAATGACGAGTATCGTAGACAATAATTCAGTTATGGCATAACTAAAACTGTTGAATATACTACTCACTGAATGACTTAAACTGCCTGTGGCAACTAAGGCAATTAAGAATATCCCCGCAATACAAATGATGGTCGTGTCCCTTCTCATTATCATAAATCCAATAATAAGAACAATAAAAGTCACATATATCCAATGAAGAGCCGTAAGTTCGACGATCATTTAAACTCCCTCCTTTCTTATATCCAACAGGGCTATAGCCCTGTTGGATGTAATACAGAATATGAAAATAGCCAAAAGTGGTGAAAGAGAAGGGAAAATATTATTATATTTAAGGCTTGAATCTAGGGGATGGGTTGCCCTTTTTGTAGATTTTTCTAGTGTGGAGGCTCATTAGGAGAGGGTTAGCCGGGAATTTTGAATTAATTGGCTTATTCAGACATGTCGGGTAAGAATAGGCAAGGTCGTGTCCGAATGCCTAGCTCATTCGGACAGGGGGAGAAGGAGTGGGCGTAATCGTTTCTGAATACCTGGTTCATTCGGACAGGGCGAGGAAAAAAAGACGTGATGGTGTCCGAATACCAGTTCATTCGGACAGGGAGAGAAGGAAAAGGAGTGATGGTGTCCGAATACCAGGTTCATTCGGACAGGGGAGAAGGAAAAGGAGTGATGGTGTCCGAATGCCTGCTCCATTTGGACAGGGCTGGGAGGAAAAGAGTGATGATGTCCGAATGCCTGGTTCATTCGGACAGGGAGAGGAGGAAAAGGAGTGATGGTGTCCGAATGCCTGCCCCATTTGGACAGGGCGGGAGGAAAAATAGTGATGATGTCCGAATGCCTGGTTCATTCGGACAGGGAGAGGAGGAAAAGGAGTGATGGTGTCCGAATGCCTGCCCCATTCGGACAGGACGAGGAGGAAAAGGAGTGATGGTGTCCGAATGCCTGCCTCATTTGGACAGGGAGAGGAGGAAAAGGAGTGATGGTGTCCGAATACCTGCCCCATTCGGACAGGTCGAGCAAGAAGAGAAGTAATGGTGTCCAAATACCTGGCTCATTCGGACAGGTGAAGGAGGAAAAACCGTGAAGGCGCCAAAATATCTAGCTCATTCGATCAGGATGCTAAGCTCTCTAAAACACAAAAAGAGAATAGCCCTGAAAAATTCCAGGCTACTCTCTAAGTGAAACATATTGCTTTTTTAATTTGTGCTGAGATTCTACACTTAATTTAATTTCCACTGTAAATTAAGTCTAACTACATCTAAATTCATTCCGTAATCATATATTTGCTAACATAAGGGGCGCTCGAAAAAATCTTTGCCTGAGAATCCATTCCTGTCAGTTTACTAACATCAAAAAAAGTCTGAGAAGATTTCCATGCTTGGTAGGAGGCTTCATCTTTCCATACAGTCATGATTACATACTGACTAGATGTTAGGGGACGAAGTACTCGTAAAGCTAAGAATCCTTGTTGACTTTTAACAGCGTTCATTTGATTTTTTACTTGATGCTCAAATACTGACTTTCCTTCATCTGTGACTGGTACGTTGTTTAAAACAACAAAACCTTCTTTTTTCATCTCGCCAATAGAAAGTAACTCTTCAAATTTTCGAGGCTCATTAAAAACAGTTTCGCCAGCCGTCTCATGAAATAATAAGGCATTGTTTTCGTTGATCATTGTTACCATTAAATCATTAGGGTATTTTCCTTCAATCTTTTTTAAAAAATCCAATGTTCCTAAGGTAATATAGGCATTCATATGTTTTCTCCTCCTTATGTATCCATTTATTAGTGTATACCCAGCTTAAGTCAGTATTCTCCTTTAAATTTTAACAATTCTAGGAACCTAAAAACGACTTTTTTTTGACAGTTATTAGTGTTATCTATACACAAATAGGATTAATAGATATAGTGAAGACAGTCTAAATATAACAATCATTTCAAAGATGATAAGAAAGTTTTTAAATTTAAGCCAACTATATTAAAATGGAAAACAGACATGTGTTTGAAAGGTGGATAATAAAAATGACAAGACCGATTAATGAAACATTCTTAAAAGCAGCTAGAGGTGAGAAAACAGACTACGTACCTGTATGGTATATGCGTCAAGCAGGACGTTCACAACCTGAGTACAGAGAGATTAAAGAAAAATATTCTTTATTTGAAATCACACACCAGCCTGAACTTTGTGCGTATGTCACACGGTTACCGGTTGAGCAATATAACGTAGATGCAGCCATTCTATATAAAGATATAATGACTCCACTGCCAGCAATCGGGATGGAAGTAGAAATCAAGGGTGGCATTGGCCCGGTAATTGATAATCCGATCCGCTCACTATCTGATGTTGAAAAATTGGGTGAAATCAATCCAGAAGATGACGTTCCTTATGTACTTGATACCATTAAATTATTAACACAGGAGCAGTTGTCTGTCCCGTTAATTGGTTTTTCAGGAGCACCATTTACCTTAGCAAGCTACATGATTGAAGGGGGACCATCCAAAAACTACAACAAAACCAAAGCATTCATGTACACAGAGCCTAAGGCATGGTTTGCCCTAATGGATAAGCTGGGCGATATGATCATTACATATGTAAAATCACAAATAAAGGCAGGAGCAAAAGCCATCCAAATTTTCGATTCTTGGGTTGGAGCCTTAAATGTCGAGGATTACCGTTATTTCATCAAGCCTGTCATGAACCGTATCTTTTCGTCATTGAAAGAAGAAAATGTTCCGTTAATTATGTTTGGGGTTGGTGCTAGCCATCTTGCATTAGAATGGAATGAACTACCGTTGGATGTAGTAGGGTTAGATTGGAGATTGCCTATTAGCCAGGCAAGGGAACTTGGAATTCATAAAACCGTTCAAGGAAACCTGGATCCTGCAATTTTGTTAGCTCCTTGGGAAGTTATTGAGGAAAAAGCAAAAGCTATTCTAGACCAAGGTATGGCACAGGATGGGTATATTTTTAATTTAGGACATGGTGTTTTCCCATCCGTAAATCCAGAAACATTAAAGAGACTAGCTTCATTTATTCATGAATATTCAGCATCCAAATTAAGTCGTTAATACTCATTTTGAGTGTTAAAATTGGTAAGACGTCCAATTTTTTGGCACAATAGTATGAGTTGCTATTTTACTGGGCCATTAATATGACAAGGTAAATTTTCATAGCCCAATGATTATTACTGGCCTATTCCATAAATAAGTGGATCTTGAGAAACAGACTTAAAGATGAGGTGTGAATATGGCGAAAAAGAAAATGGGTCTGCTAGTAATGGCATACGGTACCCCTTATACATTAGATGACTTAGAAGGATATTATACGCATATCCGTCATGGACGGAAGCCATCGCCTGAAATGATTGAAGATCTTAGAAATCGGTATGAAGCTATTGGAGGAATTTCTCCACTCGCTAAAATAACGCAAGACCAGGCAGAGAAGTTGGAGGAACATTTAAATACCATTCAGGATGACATTGAATTTAAAATGTATCTTGGATTAAAGCATATTAAGCCTTTCATCGAAGATGCAGTGAAACAAATGCACGAAGATGGTATTAAAGAGGCAGTTAGTATAGTGCTTGCTCCTCATTTTTCAACGTTTAGTGTAAAATCCTATAATGGACGAGCAGTAGAGGAAGCAGAGAAATTAGGCGGACTTAAAATAACTAGTATTGAAAGCTGGTACAAAGAACCAAAATTTATTGGGTATTGGGCTAACAAAGTAAAACAAGTTTTTGAACAAATGCCTCAAGAGGAAAAAGAGCATGCGGTACTAATTGTTTCGGCGCATAGTCTTCCAGAGAAAATCTTACAATTAGGTGATCCTTACCCTCAGCAGTTAATGGAAACGGCTGATTTACTGGCAGAACAAGCAGGAATTGATAATTATACTATTGGATGGCAAAGTGCAGGAAATACTCCAGAGCCATGGATTGGTCCGGATGTACAAGATTTAACAAGAGAATTGTACCAGCAGCATCACTATAAAGCATTTGTCTTTGCGCCTGTTGGATTTGTATGTGATCATCTGGAAGTTCTTTTTGATAATGATATCGAATGTAAAGCAGTGACGGATGAATTGGGTGTTAGCTATTATCGTCCTGAAATGCCAAACGCAAAGGAAGAATTTATTGATTGCCTTTCTACCGTGATCCTAAAAAGAATATCTCATTAAATACTAATAGGGAATTAAAGGGAAGAAGGTGACGTCCGTGGCGGAAGAAAAACAGAAGGTTGTTATTATTGGAGGAGGAATAGCAGGTTTAACAGCTGCATTCTATCTTCAAAAACAGATTCATGAACACAACCTTCCTATTGAAATTAAACTTATAGAAGCTTCCCACCGTCTCGGAGGCAAAATGCAAACCGTTATAAGAGACGGTTTTACAATTGAGAGAGGCCCTGATTCATTTTTAGCAAGGAAGACAAGCATGATTCGACTTGCTAAAGAAGTAGGGATGGACGATCAATTAGTTCATAATTCCACGGGTAAATCATATGTTCTAGTGAATGAGAAGCTACACTCAATGCCCGGTGGTTCGATCATGGGAATTCCAACACAAATAGGCCCCTTTTTAACAACAGGCTTATTTTCGATTCCTGGTAAATTAAGAGCTGCGGCCGATTTTATTTTACCTCGTTCTGAAAGTGGGAAAGACCAATCTTTAGGAGAATTTTTTAGACGAAGATTAGGTGATGAAGTGGTTGAAAATTTAATTGAACCATTGTTATCAGGCATTTATGCAGGTGATATCGATCAATTAAGTTTAATGTCTACTTTCCCACAATTTTATGAGGTGGAACAAAAATACCGAAGCCTGATCGTTGGCATGAAAAAAGCGACTCCTTCTCAACCGAAAAAGACCGAAAGTAACCAGAGTACTAAAGGAGCTTTTTTAACTTTCAAATCGGGGCTCCAATCTTTTGCGGAAGCCATTGAAAGTAAAATAGACCCGGATTCTATTTTAAAAGGTCATCGAGTTGAAAAGATTACAAAGTCCAATCAAAAGTATGAGATATATCTTAATAATGGGGAAACCATTCAGGCAGATAGTATTATTGCTGCCACTCCTCATCAAATAACACAAGGAATGTTTTCAGATTATCGCTTTTTTGACCCATTTAAATCGGTCCCATCTACATCTGTTGCCACCGTTGCATTGGCATTTCCAATGGAAGCAATCAAGCAGGATATTGACGGAACCGGATTTGTTGTCTCAAGAAATGGTGATTATTCGATTACTGCTTGTACGTGGACTCATAAAAAGTGGGCCCATTCGACTCCAAAGGGTAAAGTTCTCCTTCGCTGCTATGTGGGAAGAGCCGGTGACGAAACCATTGTCGATCTATCAGATGACCAAATTATTAAAATTGTTTTGGATGATTTAAAGAAAACAATGGATATTACATTGAACCCTGATTTCGCAATTGTATCACGTTGGAAGAATTCAATGCCGCAATATACGGTGGGGCATAAACAACGGCTTGCTACCATTCTAGACCATGTTAAAGAGGAGCTGCCTGGTGTTTTCCTAGCAGGTGCTTCATATGGAGGAGTAGGTGTTCCAGATTGCATTGACCAGGGTGAGGCGGCTGTACAGAATGTTTTAGAATACTTTAATAAGAAAACACCCTTAAAAGAAGCTGTTCAATAACAACAGCTTCTTTTTCTATATCTTCTATAGCGAAGGAAGAACTTTCATTTTTTACTTGCAAATCATTAATAATGGATGTATACTTCTAAAGTATTAAATGACCGAAATGTTCATTTGGTCACTGATGAAATTTCAAAAATACCTTTTTAAAAGGATTGTCTAAATAGATAGTCCTTATTTTAGAAATTGAAATGACCAAATGAACAAAACAGTCAGTATAAAAAGGAGGCATCAGGGTTGAAAAACATCTTGTTAAAGGAAGAACTGTTATCTATCTTTAAAAATAGAAAAATTCTCATTCCCATAATAGCTGTCATGTTTGTCCCAGTTTTGTATGCCGGTATGTTTTTATGGGCTTTTTGGGACCCATATGACAAGCTGGATGAGCTACCGGTTGCAGTAGTCAATAATGATGAAGGTACAGTACTGGATGGGGAACACCTGCAGCTTGGGGATGACTTAGCGTCCAAACTAAAGAAGAGCAAACAATTTGATTTTCAATCGGTTGATAAAAAGGAAGCCTATAAAGAGCTAGAGGACCAAAAGTATTACATGGTCATTGAGATTCCTAAAAATTTCTCTGAAAATGCAACCACCTTATTAGATAAGCAACCAAAAAAGTTGGAACTGATTTATACCCCAAATGAAAGCTATAATTTCCTTTCAGCACAGATTGGTGGAACAGCTGCTGAAAGAATAAAAACGGCTGTGTCAGAACAGGTAACTGAAACGTATGCAGAAACCATGTTTGGTAAAATCAGTGAACTTGCCGATGGGGTAGAAAAAGCCAGTGATGGTGCTGGTCAATTAAGTGACGGGTCCAGTGACTTAAATAAAGGATCTAAAAAATTAAATGATGGACTTAATACACTAGCAGAAAAATCAATAGAATTTAATAATGGGATGAAAGCGGCAAATGATGGTACTAACAAGCTTGCGGCGGGTTCATCCGATTTATATACTGGGATTGATACATTATCTAAAAAATCTATTGAGTTTGACCAGGGTGTAAAACACGCAGCTACTGGGTCACAAAAATTAACTGCTGGTACTAAGGAATTAGAGAATGGGTTGGCAAAAGCTGACTCTAATATCCCACTCCTAATTAATGGAACAGAGGAAGTAAAATCTGGTGCCGAGCAACTAAAGAGTGAGCTTCCAGCTGGAATTGCGGACGCATTGGAAAAACAATTATCTAGTAGTGCTGGTGATCTTGCATCGCAGATTGCTGAACAAACAATCGCAGCACAAACGAGCAAAATGAAGGAGTTAGCCCAAGTATTAATAGCTAACGGTGTTTCACCACAACTTGTAAATGCAATTATGGTTGAAGAGCAAAAAAATGCTCCAACAAAAGATCAACTTCAACAACAAATTTTGTCTGAACTTAGTCCTAAATTAGCAGTTGCAACCAAAGGTTTAGATGAAAAAATAAAAGCTCAAACGGATCCATATTTTAATCAATTAATTGGTGGTATTGGCATTATTAATGAAAACCAGAAATTATTACAGCAAGGTATTCATCAGCTATATAATGGTTCAGTACAATTATCTGATGGAACTAGCGAACTTTCAAACGGTATGAGTCAATTATCTGCTGGTGCTGATAAGCTAACAAATGGAACAGGTCAATTGGCTGCAGGGTCAGGTGAGTTGAAGCAGGGAGCTTATGATTTATATAAAGGTATGAATCAATTATCTGCTGGTTCAACAGCCCTTAGCTCGGGTGCAGGACAGTTAGCAGATGGTTCAAACCAATTAAAAGATGGTTCAATAAAATTATCTGATGGTGCTAAAGAGCTAGCAGATAAGCTCGCTGACGGTGCTCAGGAGGCATCGAAAGTACATGCTGATGATAAGACCTATAACATGATGGCAAAACCTGTTAAATTAGATAAGGAAAGTGTGAATCATGTCCCTAATTATGGAACAGGATTTGCACCATACTTCCTTTCATTAGGTTTATTTGTCGGAGCATTATTATTATCAATTGTATTCCCACTTAGGGATACAGCTGTTACCCCAACTAGTGGCTTTAATTGGTTTGCCGGTAAGTTTGCCATTATGGCTGGTGTGGGAGTGATTCAGGCATTATTGGCAGATATGATCCTCCTTCTCGGATTAGGCCTTGATGTTCAAAGTGTACCGAAGTTTATTTTATTCTCTATTATTACAAGTTTAACTTTTATTGCATTAATTCAGCTGCTTGTTTCCGTATTTTCCGATGCAGGGCGTTTTATTGCAATCATTATTCTTATTTTTCAATTGACTACAAGTGCTGGAACCTTCCCGCTTGAGTTAATTCCTAACTTCTTACAGCATTTTAATGCTTTCCTACCAATGACTTATTCAGTTTCTGGTTTTAAGGCAGTGATTTCGAGTGGTGACTTTAGTTTTATGTGGGAAAATGTCATGATTCTAGTAAGTTTCTTACTTGCATTCGCGCTAGGAACCATTGCATATTTTACAATCCGAGTTAGACACCAGTTTAAACATGCAATAAATGAATAACGATAAGAAGACCAGCCGAATAATTATGGCTGGTCTTCTTCATTAGGAAATTAGACTTTTTTTGAGTATATTAAAAATAGTACTCTAAACGGAGGGAATAATTATGAAGTTAACAACCATTGGTTTTTGGGGTGGATATCCTAAGAAAAATGGCGCAAGCGCAGGCTATCTACTTGAACATGAAGGCTTTCGACTATTAATAGATTGTGGAAGTGGAGTGCTTTCCAAGATGCAGAATGTGATTCAACCAGAAGAACTGGATGCCGTTATTATTTCACATTACCATCCTGATCATATTGCGGATATTGGTGTGTTGCAGCATGCAAGATTAATCCTAGGATTTTTAGGGAAGAATTGCCCAACCCTTCCGATATATGGTCACCATTATGATGACCATGAATTTACGAAATTAACCTACAAACAAATTACAAAAGGGATTGCTTATGATCCTGCAAGTACTATTGAAATCGGGCCGTTTACGGTATCGTTCTTAAAGACAGACCATCCTGTCCCATGCTATGCGATGAAATTTGAAGCAGCTGGAAAGTCGCTGGTATATACGGCAGACACTTCATTTAAAGAAGAATTTATTGAGTTTAGCAAAAATGCAGATGTCCTGTTATGTGAGTGTAATTTCTACGGCAATCAAAACGGTAAACCAGCCGGTCATATGAATAGTCTTGATGCGGGCAAGTTGGCTCAACAGGCATCCGTCAAGCAATTGGTCCTTACTCATTTACCCCAATATGGTACATTATCTGAGTTAATGGAGGAGGCATCCACACAATTTACTGGTATAATTAAGCTTGCAGAAGAATTCCAATCTATTTCATTATAAAAAGGGGAAGTATAGTATGTTATTTATCGATAATAAAGGCATTACAGATCCTCATATTAATTTAGCGATAGAAGAATATGCACTAAAAAATCTGGATATTGATGAGACCTATTTATTATTCTACATAAATGAACCAAGCATTATCATCGGCAAGAATCAAAACACAATTGAAGAAATAAACACAGAGTACGTAGAGAGTAAAGGGATCCATGTTGTTCGTAGGTTATCTGGTGGTGGCGCTGTGTACCATGACCTTGGTAATTTAAACTTTAGTTTTATCACAAAGGACGATGGTGAGAGTTTTCATAATTTCCGGAAATTCACTGAGCCAGTTGTGGCGGCATTAAAAAGCTTAGGAGTAAACGCGGAACTAAGTGGCCGAAATGATTTACTTGCGGAAGGAAGAAAGGTTTCTGGAAATGCTCAATTTTCAACCAGAGGTAGAATGTTCAGCCATGGTACTCTTTTATTCAACTCAGAAATGGATCATGTTGTCTCTGCTTTAAAGGTGAAAAAGGATAAGATTGAATCAAAGGGAATTAAATCTATTCGCAGCCGCGTGGCCAATATCTCTGAGTTTCTACCTGAGAAAATAAATATTCAAGAATTTGGTTCTCTCATCCTCAAGCATATATTTGAAGGAAAAGAGGATATTCCTGAATATGTACTGACGGAAGAGGATTGGGAAAAAATCCATCAACTTTCGAAGGAACGCTACCAAAATTGGGAATGGAACTATGGGAAGTCACCGAAGTTCAATCTGCAGCACTCACATCGGTTCCCCGTTGGGTCGATTGATGTACGTCTGGAGGTTAATAAAGGATTAATAGAGAATTGTAAAATTTATGGTGACTTTTTCGGTGTTGGGGATGTTAGTGACATCGAGACGAGGTTAATAGGTCTCCGCTATGAAAAAAGCGAATTAGAAAAGGCACTTGCAGACTTGGAGATTTCCCGTTATTTTGGAAACATCACCAAGGAGGAATTTGTTAATCTAATCTATTAATAGGGAAGCTGATTCAGGAAGGTGCCAGGCACCAACTGAATCAGCTTCTTTTTTTGTGAGATTTTAAGGTATTATACTTGAATACTTAAATTTCTAGCAATATAATATATTTAGAAAATTTTTATTATTAAGTGAATGAGTATTCATTCATATAGGGAGGGAAACTATGAATTTATCAACCAAGTTTCATGAAACAGCAAAAGCCTATGCTGATAAACCAGCGTACTATTTTATGGGACAATCGAGTACCTATGCTGAATTAGATGTTGCAATTATGAAATTTGCCTCAGGTCTCGAAAAATTAGGGATTAAACAAGGGGATCACATTGCACTATTATTAGGCAACTCACCACACTTTGTCATCAGTCTCTATGGGGCTTTACGGTTAGGGGTAACTGTTATCCCCGTAAATCCGATTTATACTGCAGATGAAATTGGCTACATTTTAAATAATGGTGATGTCAAAGCAGTCGTTGCCCTCGACCTTGCGATCCCATTGGCGGACAAAATGCACACTTTCTTACCAAAGATAGAGCATTATGTAATTTGTGAAACAAAGCCAAACAGTCTGGAATCATCTGAAATTGAAACTCTTTCTGTCTACCCTAAAATGAAATCGTTTACAGAAGTGGTAGGAATGGGAGATAGTGCTTTTCAAGGCCCTGATCTGCAAGACGACGATGTAGCAATTATTCTTTATACCTCTGGAACAACAGGTAAGCCTAAGGGAGCTATGTTAACCCATCAGAATTTGTTTAGCAATGCCAGTGATGTTGGAGATTATTTAAAAATGAATCAAGATGACAGAGTGGTAACTGTTCTCCCAATGTTTCATGTATTCTGTTTGACGGTTGCCCTAAATGCACCGTTATTAACGGGAGCAACCCTGTTGATTGCACCAAAATTTAGTCCAAAAGAAACCTTTCAGCTAATTAAAGACTATGAGGCTACTGTTTTTGCTGGTGTTCCGACAATGTACAACTTCCTATATCAATATCCAGAGGGAAATCCAGATGACTTACAATCTTTACGTTTATGTATTTCAGGTGGTGCCTCCCTTCCTGTTGCCTTGTTAAAGAATTTTGAACAGAAGTTCAATGTATTGATTTCTGAAGGGTATGGATTATCCGAAGCATCACCGGTCACGTGTTTTAACCCGCTCGATCGTCCGCGGAAGCCTGGTTCCATTGGATGCTCCATTCTCCACGTGGAAAACAAAATCGTGAATGAGCTTGGGGAGGATGTACCTGTTGGTGAGGCAGGCGAGTTAATCGTTCGAGGTCCCAATGTTATGAAGGGTTATTATAAAATGCCAGAAGAATCTGCGGCTGCTATTCGAAATGGTTGGCTTTATACAGGTGATATTGCAAAAATGGATGAAGACGGATACTTTTATATTGTTGACCGTAAAAAGGATCTAATTATTGTTGGCGGTTATAATGTCTATCCACGTGAAGTAGAAGAAGTAATCTATGACCATCCTGATGTCGTCGAAGTAGCTGTTTTGGGAACTCCTGATCCAAACCAGGGGGAGGCAGTGAGTGCGTATGTTGTCAGCAAAAATCCAGATTTGACAGCTGCTCAAGTACTGGCATATTGTAAAGAACACCTAGCAAAATATAAAGTTCCATCGTCGATTGAGTTTTTAGAAGAACTCCCGAAAAACACAACCGGGAAAATATTAAGACGAGCATTAAGAACGCAAGTTACACAATCGGTTGGAAAGTAAGTTAAAATTTTTTCTATGAAAGGCAGGCATTTAGCCTGTCTTTTTCGAATTCATTTATATAAAGGGGGAGTTCTTATGGAACAAATTTTACTACAAATATCTAATCACCTTGCAATCGTAACTATTAATCGTGAGGAATCACTGAATGCGTTTAATTACGAAACTCTGTTAGAATTACAGCAAAAGGTCGAAGAGATTCGGATTCATCCCGATGTTCGGGTCGTGATTTTTATTGGGGCGGGGGAAAAGTCTTTTAGTGTGGGTGCAGATTTAAAAGAGCGGAAGAACTTAACGGATGAGCAAGTGAAACGAAATTTGTTTAAAATCAATGAGGTGTTTAATGCAATCGACCAACTACCACAGCCTACTATTGCAGCGATAAACGGTTTTGCCTTTGGCGGAGGGATGGAGCTTGCGCTAGCATGTGATTTTCGCTTAGCTGCCAAAGAAGCGTTAATGGGACTAACGGAGACAGGTTTGGCTATCATCCCTGGCGCTGGTGGAACACAGCGGCTCCCACGCTTAATCGGTCAGGCAAAAGCTCTTGAGCTTATCCTAACTGCCCGAAGAATGACGGCTGATGAGGCATTGAGTGCTGGGGTGCTAACACGTGTTATTGAGCGGAAAAACTTATTGAATGAGTGCATTGATTTTTGTGAACAATTGCTTGCAAATGGCCCCATCGCATTACAGCAGGCAAAGTTTGCAATAAAAAATGGCATGAATACAGATTTACATACAGGTCTTCAAATTGAACGGAAAGCTTATGAGGTAACGCTACCAACCGAAGATCGGGTGGAAGCATTGCTAGCCTTTGCAGAAAAAAGAAAACCAGTTTTTAAAGGAAAATAAACATGGTCACCGCCATGTTTTTTGTTTTTATTTTACCTGAAAATTTGCTAAAATTTATGTTTAAATGAGAAATGTATTATTGGGGGAATTAAGTTGGCAGATATGGCAATTGGGAGAGAGACATCTGAGTTTAAGAAGGGACTCCAGGCAGGCATTACCATCGGGATTGGTTATTTTCCTATTGCACTAACTTTTGGGCTCCTCGCAAAAACTTCTGGCCTATCCATTTACGAAACCGTTTTAATGAGTATCATTGTATTTGCTGGTGCATCGCAATATATATCATTAAGTCTGATCGCTTACGGGACGGGGATCTTCGAAATTATTCTAACGACGTTTATTGTGAATATTCGTCACTTTTTAATGAGCACCACCTTAACGGAAAAATGTGAGGAAGACCATTTACTAAATAAACTACTATACTCTTTTGGCATTACGGATGAGACGTTTTCAGTGGTTGCCACGAAAGAAGGCACCGCTACAACCGGTTTTATGTTTGGTGTTATTTCCGTATCCTATTCAAGCTGGGTTGTATTTTCTGGAGTGGGTCACCTCATCGGGGCAAGTTTGCCACAAACCCTACAAGAAAGTATGAGTGTGGCACTTTATGCCATGTTTGTCGGTCTATTAGTCCCTTCCATGAAAAAAAGTGTAAAAGTTGTTTTTCTTGCTGCACTTGGTGCGGTGTTTAATTCCATTTTTACAATTAATCAACTTATGGCCCAAGGATGGGCTATAGTTACGGCAACTCTTTTATCAGCGGTTCTTATAGAGTTAGGAGAAGTTTTGAAAAATAAGCATCGGGGTGTACAACATGAAGAGTGAAATCATTTGGATGATTATTGGAATGGGACTAGTCACTTATATTCCTCGAATGCTGCCATTTGTCTTATTTAAAGGAAAAGAGCTGCCCCCATTTGTTCAGGGTGTCTTAAAAAATGTTCCATACGCTACTCTTGGTGCATTGATTTTTCCAGCTATTCTTTTTATTCAAAAGGGGGATATTTGGTATGGTGTTTTGGGGGCAGCCGCTGCTTTTCTTGCCGCATTTTTAGGAGCAAATGTGATTGTGGTTGTCCTTGGATCCATTGCTGTTCTTGCTCTTTATTCGTATCTTATGTAAGCCGGTCATGTACTGGCTTTTTTGCTTTAGAGGGAAGCATTTACTTCTACTTCGAGAATTGTCCAGCTCCAGCGCCTAGCCCCTCGGGTCAAATAACCTTCTGCAATAAAAGTCAAAGAGCGACTTTTTTGCAGAAGAACATTTGCCTGTCGGGGCTGATCAAGGCGCTTGCGCATTTCTTTGTTCTAAAACCGGCTGATTAAACTAAACTAAATATAGAGAGAGGCTGTACACAAAGGGGGACAAAGTGATGGTAAGAAAAATGGGGGTCTATTCGGTATTGGCCTTCTGTCTGTTTGGATTGTTTTTTTATTGGTACTTATTTTACTTTGCTGATACAAAGTTACCTTTTGAATATGAAGGATCTAAAGCAGACCCGGCTACCTTTTTAAATGGAAGGGAGCTTATGTTGAGCGAAGAGTATTCAAAAATTAGAAATCTATTGTTTTTTTTATCTACACCCTTTGAATGGTTATTTTATTTTTTACTATTATTGTTTGGCTTTTCTAAGGCTTTTAAGCGATGGGCAGATAGCTCCTCAAAGTACAAATTTCTGCAAACGGCGATCTATCTAATTTGGTTATCCTTTTTTGCCTTTTTAGCAACATTTCCTTTAAATTATATTAGTTATACCCTATCTAAGACGTATCATATTTCCACTCAAACCTTCCCTTCTTGGATGAAGGATGAATTAATTGATTTTTGGCTTAATTATGGGACATGGTTGATTATTGTGCCTGTTTTATATTGGCTTATGAAAAAAAGCAGTAAACGCTGGTGGCTCTACGGATGGTTGTTATCCATACCGTTTACCTTATTTATGATGTTCCTGCAACCAGTTGTTATTGACCCACTATACAATGATTTTTATCCGTTAAAAAATAAGGAATTAGAAACAAAGATTTTAGCCATAGCAGAGAAGGCAGACATTCCCGCACAGCATGTTTTTGAAGTAAATATGGCAGATAAAACAAATTCTTTAAATGCGTATGTAACGGGGATTGGTTCGAATGCTAGGATTGTCCTATGGGATACTACCTTGAATCGGTTGAATGATAACCAAATCCTCTTCATTATGGCACATGAAATGTGTCATTACGTCGAAAAACATATATACTTCGGCATTGGGGGATATCTGCTGCTCTCACTGCTCGGATTATATTTGACCTATAGGTTGATGAACTGGGCAACAAAGCGCTGGGGTAAGGAACTGAAAATAACGGATGTAGCGGATATACGTTCACTTCCTTTATTTTTCATGATTTTATCCATGCTTATGTTTGCGGCCAGTCCTTTTACAAATTTTGCTTCTCGCTATCAGGAAACACGGGCAGACAAATATGCGATTGAGATGACGAAAAACCCAGAAGCTGCGATTGCTTCGTTTCAGGAGTTAAGTCGCTCAGGTTTAAGTCAAGTCAACCCACCTTTCTTAGTGAAAATTTTTCGTTATACACATCCTTCTATGCTCGACCGAATTTCAAAGCTGGAGGAATACGAAATCAAACTAAAAAATAAATAACAAACTGAGGCTAAAGATCATACGTGACTTTAGCCTCTTTTTCTTAAAACAAAAAACCGCCCAATTCAGGCGGTTCACGAAGGTTAATTTACGTTCCAAATCGTTTGTTAATGTCCTTGAGCTGTCCAGATAGAAGGAGAAATAATCGTTTGTCTCGCCTGTCGATGGCCGAATCAATCTTACGTAATAATTTTTCCTTTTCCACTGTTAGCTGAATTTCCGATAAAAGCATGTCGATGTATAAATCCTGGACGAAGTTCTCTTTCAGTTGATTGCGTTTCATGGCACCAAGTTTCATTAATTCTGTGTATGATTTTTCATTCATGAAAATCACCTCTGATGCTTTTTTCTATTATATGGAGTTTTCTTATTATTATCAATACTATTTATAATTTTCTGAAAAATAATTACTTGACACTTAATGTGAACAATTTAGCAACAATTCAGAAAAAACAATGAATTATTTGTAAAAAGTGGTAAGATGTGGTAGAAACTATTAAAGGAGCTGAATGGATTGAAGCAAAAAATTATTGAAGAATATGAGGTTAACTCATCCACCATGTTTATAAAACCAGTGGAGTACGGCAGTAAAATATATTCTCAGATCTATGAGGCGGATGGTGAATTCTTGTCTCCATATAAACCATTTGATATCATCAAACATAGTTGCGAATATTATTTAGCTGATTACCAATCAAGGCGAAGGGCAACAAAAGATCTAACTAATTACACACGTAAAGTACCAATTGCGATTGAACCGAGTAACGACATCTTCTTTTTCCCTACTGCTTCACCTGAGAGTTCTGTTTGTATGTGGTTTTCGCTATCACAAATTGAAAATCATTTGCCAGCACCAGGTGCGAAAACCAAAGTTCTGTTTCAAAATAAACAATCACTTCTATTCGATGTTCCTTTTGCTACATTTAACAATCAGATGGAAAGAACTTCTCATGTAAAAGCGAAGTTTTTACAAAGATTAGAAAGAAAAGGAAATAAAAAGACATTTTATTTAATAAACAGGCCTAAATTAGGGAAGGCATCAGAAACCCAAAGAGAATATACGAATCATAGTAAAACTCCGAATCCGAAATAAGAGTTGCTACCCATTATTTTAACGGGACAGATGTTTTTTTAGTAAGTAGGCTTCCATTAATTCTTGAACCTTATTTCGAATTCGTGGATTAAAGTAATTATGGTTTTCCTCATAGCCTTTGTAAACAAACATATACATCGTAAAAGCGTCGTCCCGTTTTATTTCAATTACTTGGAGTTTATTTTTTTTCATATATTGTTTTACCTCAGCCAATTCCCGCTGAATTTCCTTCATTGTTTCCTCAATCAAATCCAAATACGGTTTTTTTAATTTGAAGGGACTTTTTTCTACAACAGATAAATCCCGGTTTAGGACAATCAGAACCATCGGTAAATAAATGGCTTTCTCCATAATGTCACGATCATTCTCTGGAATTCGGGTCATGGATACTCCACCTTTCTGCAGAATAGAACAAGTGTTCCTTTTTATTTTACGAAAAAGCAACAATAAAAGCAATAGGACTTTATTTTTACCAAAGCTCGTCTTGTGGCGAGCTTTCTTTGTTGCAAATTTCGCCAAATTTATGAGAAAGTTTTTATTAATAGAAGGATATCTGGTAGGGGAAAATGAATTAAATGGAGAAACCTTTAAAAAGAAATACCAGTCATATATAGGTGAAGATAAAACAGGGACGAATGGGTGGTAAACAAATGAGAGCTGACAAACATCAACATAAGAAAAAGAGAAGATGGACGTCCATTTTGCTTGTATTCTTACTTTTAATTGGAGCAGGAGCTGGTTATGCCTATTTTCAATTTAAACAAGGAGTAAATCAATCATTAAAGAAATTAAATAAGGGCAATACGGATACGGAAGAAGTCTATACATTTGAAGGACAAAAGGATCAGTATGGAGATACGAATATTTTATTGCTTGGAAGTGATGCTAGAGGGAAAGAAAAGTCCCGGGCAGATACCATTATGATTGCACACTACAACGAGGACAAAGGGACCTTCAAACTAACATCCATTATGAGGGATAGTTATGTAGAAATTCCTGGTCATGGGAAACATAAGATTAATTCAGCTTTCGCACGTGGGGGTCCAGAGTTAATGAGACAAACGATTAAACAAAACTTTAATATTGACCTTCAATATTATGCTATTGTTGATTTCCAAGGCTTTGTCCAGTTGATTGATGAAGCATTTCCAAATGGAATAGAAATAGACGTGGAGAAGAAGATGTCTGGTAATATTTACATGACGATTGAGCCAGGCCTACAAAGATTGAATGGTACACAATTGCTTGGATATGTTCGCTTCCGTCATGATGCTGTAGGCGATTTTGGGCGGGTCGAACGTCAACAAAAGGTAGTAAAGGCAATTGGAGACCAGTTGAGTGGTTTTCAAACCATTACGAAATTGCCCAAACTTATTGGGGTTGTTACACCGTATGTGAAAACTAATATGGACACATCTGATATGTTATTTATGGCAAAGGATTTCTTTTCAGATAAAAGAGGAAATGTAGCTACCCTACGAATCCCAGTGGAAGACAGTTTTACAGAGCCGAGAATTAAAGGAGAAGGTGCTGTTTTAGATATTGATGTCGAAAAGAATAAAGAAGCTCTTCATCAATTCATTACACAGTGAAATTTCTCTAGTACAAAATGAATAGTACAAAAAATAAAGGAGAAATGGGATGGACTTTGATGCATTGAAAGCATGGTTTACGCTTGAAAATATTATGAGTCTAATACGGGAATATCGAGCCCTTGGTCCATTACCTGGCATCTTGCTAACCATTATTGAAGCATTTCTTCCGTTTCTCCCATTATTCCTATTTGTAATGGCTAATGCAAGTGCATTCGGACTGTGGTTAGGTTTTTTATATTCATGGATTGGAACTTGTATCGGGGCACTACTGGTTTTTTTGCTAGTCAGGAAATACGGGCAAAGAAGATTATTATCTTTTTTGCCGAAGCACCCTAAAGTTCGTAAGCTCATGGATTGGGTGGAGCACCACGGTTTTGGTCCGCTTTTTTTACTACTGTGCTTTCCATTTACCCCATCGGCAGTTGTCAATATTGTCGCTGGTCTTTCAAAAATTAGCACTGCCCAATATATGCTTGCTGTTTGCATTGGTAAAATGGTGATGATTTTCACTATAAGTTTTATAGGATATGATATTCATTCATTAATAACTAAACCTTTTCGCACGGTCATAGTATTTCTTGTTATTTTCATTCTTTGGTATATAGGAAAAAGAATTGAACTTAGATTGAATAAGAGTACAGAAACTGACCATAATGAAGAATTATATAGAGACATAGAGCTGGAGAAAAGGAGGAGTTACAATGAAGATTGAATGGAAAAAGGAAGGAATGGAATGGGTTAAGGCGTTTGCAATAGGTATTATTATTTTTGCTTTTATTCGGACATTTTTCTTCTCCAACTATATTGTGGAAGGCGAATCAATGATGCCAACTCTACAGGATGGAAACAAACTTGTAGTGAATAAACTTGGCTATCAAGTGGGGGAATTGAATCGCTTTGACGTAATCGTGTTTCACGCAAATGCAAAAGAAGACTTTGTTAAAAGAATTATTGGGCTTCCAGGTGATAAACTAGAGTATCGTAATGATCAATTATATATTAATGGGCATAAATATGAAGAGCCGTTTTTAGATGTTTACAAACAGAAGTCACCTGGTTTAAAAATAACAGGCGATTTTAGTTTGAAAGAAATAACAGGCGAAAATACAGTGCCTGAAGGGAAATTATTCGTACTGGGTGATAATCGACTAGGAAGCTGGGACAGCCGTCAATTCGGCTTTATCTCCGCAACCCAAGTGGTTGGGAAAGTAGATTTACGCTACTGGCCATTGAATGAAATGGACATCCATTTTTAATATTTTTAGAGCAGGACAGGCACGATTGGTAAAATCGTGTTTTTTTTTGCGGAAAAATACCAATTATGGTTTTAATCACAGTAATAGATACAAACATTTGTACTACTTTTTATGATAAAATGAAAGATAGAGATTTTTACAGTTTATAGGAAGTGAGGTTGGCATATGACATTAAGAATGGTAATTGGACGATCAGGAAGCGGCAAAACTGCCCTGTTTCTTGATGAAATACGTACTCGACTAATCAATCAACCAGAAGGCACTCCCATTATATATATTGTTCCTGATCAGATGACATTCTTATCAGAATACCGCTTGGCTACTGACCTAAAGCTAAGGGGGATGATTCGGGCACAAGTATTTAGCTTTTCCCGGTTAGCGTGGAGAATCCTTCAGGAAACAGGCGGTATAAGCCGGGTACATTTAAGTAATGTCGGAATTAATATGTTAATCCGCAAAATAATTGATGAGCAGAAGGACCAATTGAACCTTTTTCAAAGGGCTGCAGATAAGACTGGATTCGTTCAGCAAGTGGAGCAAATGATTATCGAATTTAAGAGGTATTGCATTAGTCCCGAGGAACTAATGCAAGCCCCAAAACAGGTTGGAGCAGGAGAAACCTCTGGTTCAATGGCCCTGAATGATAAATTAATGGATTTAGAAATCATTTATCAAAAATTCGAAGAGGAAATATTTGGAAAATATCTCGATTCTGAGGATTATTTTCGTCTTCTGTCAGAGAAGATATCTAGCTCTTCCTATTTGAAAGAGGCAGAAATCTATATTGATGGATTTTATAGCTTTTCACCGCAGGAATATCGTGTGTTGACCGAGTTGATGAAACATTGCCAAAGGGTTTCCATCGCGTTGACAACGGAGCACCTTTCGGTAGAATCTAAACCAGATGAGCTTGATTTGTTTCGCTTATCAAGTGAAACCAGTTACTCCATTTATGATTTGGCAAGGGCAGAAGGGATAGAAATGGAGGAGCCTGTTACCCTCCAAGAGCAAAAAAAATGGAGTCATCTGTCCTTACGTCATTTAGAGGGGAATTTTGATGCCCGTCCGGCCATTCCTTTTTATGGGAAGACGGAAATCAATATTTGCCAAGCGGTCAACCGCCGAGCTGAAATTGAAGGAATTGCAAGAGAAACTCGCCGCTTAGTTAGAGAAAAAGGGTACCGCTACCGAGACATCGCATTACTAATCCGTAACGGACAAGACTATCATGAAATTGTTGAGCCAGTATTCGAAGATTATCAGATCCCTTATTTTATTGACCAAAAACGGACAATGTTAAATCATCCTCTTATAGAGCTAATCCGCTCGACGCTGGAAGTGATTAACACATACTGGCGCTATGAATCTATTTTCAGAGTCATTAAAACGGAATTAATCTTTCCGTTACAGGAAAATCCGATAAAAATGCGGGAGAAGATGGATAGGCTTGAAAATTACGTCTTGGCTTACGGCATTAAAGGAAGTAAGTGGACGAAAAAGGATCGCTGGAGTTACCGGAGAATTAGAGGGCTAGAGTTGGATGGAAATGGCCAAACCGATGCCGAACGCAAAATGGAGCAGGAATTAAATGAGTTAAAGCTAATGGTAACGGCACCGATTCTCCGCCTTTCAAGGCGATTGAAGAAGGCAGATACCGGACGTAAACTTTGCGAAGCCATCTATCTATTTTTAGAAGAATTAGATATTCCTGAGAAGCTTGAAAAGTGGAAAGTGGAAGCGGAAGAAAAGGGTAATCTTGTGAAAATGCGAGAGCACGAACAGGTGTGGAACGCGGTCATTGATTTATTAGACCAATATGTAGAGATTTTAGGAGATGAACCAGTCTCACTAAAGTCCTTTGCAGCTATCTTAGAATCTGGATTTGAGTCTTTACATTTTTCCCTAATACCACCTGCACTAGATCAAGTTTTAATTGGAGACTTAGAGAAATCAAGATTAATGGATATCAAGGTCTGTTTCGTGGTTGGCGTCAATGAGGGAGTATTACCAGCAAAAATATCAGACGAAGGAATACTATCAGATGAAGATCGGGAAATGCTTCTTTCAGCAGGTATCAACGTCGCACCAAGCTGTCGAACACGTTTGCTGGATGAGAATTTTCTAGCCTATAAAGCTTTTACTGCACCCGCTGAGGAGCTTTACGTAACCTATCCATTAGCAAATGATGAGGGGAAAGCTCTAATTGCCTCTTCGTATATCAAGAGGATAAAAGATATGTTCCCTGAGGCGAGAGAACATTATTATGTTTCAGACCCAGCTGAATTGCCGGAAGAGGGACAGTTGAGCTTTATTACAAACTTTACCACAACATTATCTTATTTGAATTCCCAACTTCAGCTGAACAAACGAAATTATCCGATCTCAAATCTATGGTGGGATGTGTATAACTATTATTTAGAAAGTCCGGGAAAGGAAAAGGCAAAAAAAGTGTTTTCGAGCCTTTTTTATACGAACCAGACGGTCCAGCTTTCTAAACAGGTAGCAGACGAATTATACGGAGATACCATTCAGGCGAGTGTATCGAGAATGGAATTGTTTAATAGCTGTGCTTTTACTCATTTTGTTCAGCATGGTTTGAGGCTTCGAGAAAGACAAATTTACCGCTTAGAAGCGCCTGATATAGGAGAGTTATTTCACGCAGCTATAAAGTATATTTCTGATACAGTTAATACACAAAACATCTCATGGGCGCAGTTAACGAAAGTGCAATGTGAGGAATTATCCAAAGAAGCAGTCAATGCCATAGCTCCAAAATTACAAAACGAGATTTTGTTGAGTTCCGAGAGGCATCATTATATCAAGCGTAAATTAGAGCAAATTATTACCCGTGCTTCACTTGTGTTAAGTGAGCATGCAAAAGTAAGTGGATTCTCCCCAATTGGATTAGAATTGGGATTTGGAGCAAATGCGGAACTGCCGCCATTAAGTTTTCCATTAAAAAATGGAAAGAGAATGGAGTTAGCTGGGCGAATTGATAGGGTCGATCAAGCAAAGAGTGAAGACGATAATGTGTTCTTAAGGGTAATTGATTATAAATCGAGTGAAAAAGACGTGCATTTAAGTGATGTATATTATGGTCTCTCCCTGCAAATGATCACCTATTTGGATATTGTTATGACCTACTCAAAGGAATTAGTCGAGATGGAGGCAAGTCCTGCAGGTGTCCTTTATTTTCATGTTCATAATCCGCTTATTAACTCAACAAAATTGTTGACGATGGATGAAATCGAAGCAGAAATTATGAAGAAATTTAAGATGAATGGTTTATTGTTAAGTGATCAAAGTGTAATCAAACTCATGGACCAAACACTTGAGTCAGGTGATTCACACATTATTTCTGCTGGAATTAAGAAGGATGGTAACTTAACCAAGCGCTCAAAAGTGGCTAGCATGGAGCATTTTAATGATTTAAGAAATTATGTAAGGACAATGTATCAGAAATCGGGGAACGCTATCGTCGATGGACATGTAGAGATTTCTCCATATAAACAGAAGGACAAAAAGGCTTGTACCTTCTGTCCTTATAAATCAGTTTGTCAATTAGATGAAGGAATTGAGAGTAGTCCTTATCGTGTGATTACACCGTTATCAAATGAAAAGGTACTTGATTTAATCCGAGAGGAGTTGAGTGGAAATGAGTAATTCTTTTATCCCGCCGAAACCTGCAGATGCTACTTGGACAGAAGATCAGTGGAAAGCGATTATGGCTAAGAATAAAGATATTCTCGTAGCAGCTGCGGCCGGATCAGGAAAAACGGCAGTCCTTGTAGAAAGAATCATTCAAAAGATTCTTTCAACCGACGACCCCATCAATGTGGATGAATTATTAGTAGTGACGTTTACGAATGCTTCCGCTGCGGAGATGAGGCATCGAATTGGAGAAGCATTAGAAAAAGCGATTGATGCGGATCCTGGTTCTCGGCACTTACGAAAGCAGCTCAGCTTACTAAATAAAGCCTCCATTTCCACTCTTCACTCTTTTTGTATGGAGGTTATCCGGAAGTATTACTACTTGATTGATGTGGACCCCGGGTTTCGAATCGCAGATGAAACCGAAGCACAGCTAATTAGAGATGAAGTAATGGACGAGCTTTTTGAAGTAGAATACGGTAAACCAGAAAACGAAGCCTTTTTTAATCTAGTTGATTCGTTTACGAGTGATCGAAGTGACGATGCACTACAGGATATTGTGCGATCGATTTATGATTTTGCCCGTTCAAATCCGATTCCAGAGCAATATTTACAATCTATTATTGACATGTATAACGTTGTTCCGACAACAAATATTGAAGACCTTCCATTTGTCCAGGCGCTTCTTTTTGATATTGAATTGCAACTGGAAGCTGCAAAGGAAATGATAAAGCGAGGCTTGGAGATTACCAAGCTACCGAATGGACCAGCACCTAGGGCGGAGAATTTTTTAGAGGATCTGCATGTAATTGATACACTAATAAAAGCGAAAGAAGATTCTTGGGAGATATTGTATCAGGCCATGCAAACCTGGTCCTTTTCACGTGCAAAGCCAGTGAAGGGTGATCACTTCGATAAGGAATTAGCAGAGAAGGCCCAGAAACTGCGGGAAAAAGCAAAGAAGAAAATTCAAGATATTGGTGAAGAACTCTTTTCACGTAAGCCAGATAGTTTCTTGCGAGATATGGAAGAAATGAAACCGTTAATTGAAACACTTGTCTATCTTGTAAAAGACTTTGCTGAGCGGTTTGAAAAAGCAAAGAGAGAAAAAGGACTAGTGGACTATGCCGATCTCGAGCATTTTTGTCTGCAAATTTTAACAGGAGAAAATCCTGGTGTAGGTGAATTTCAACCTTCAGAGGCAGCTCTTGCATATAGGAGACATTTTAAAGAAGTCTACTGTGATGAATATCAGGATACAAATATGGTGCAAGAAACAATACTGAAGCTAGTGACGAAGGATGAGGAGCAATTTGGCAACCTGTTCATGGTAGGGGATGTGAAACAGTCCATCTACCGGTTCCGGTTGGCAGAGCCAAACCTATTTTTAGGTAAGTATAATCGTTTTACTGTTACTGGTGAATCAACAGGATTGCGAATTGATTTGGCACGAAATTTTAGAAGCAGGAAAGAAGTACTCGAGGCGACCAATTATATATTCAAACAAATCATGGGTGTAAGAGTTGGTGAAATCGAATACGATGAAGCAGCAGAACTGCGGAATGGGGCACCGTATCCAGACGATGAACCATTTCCTGTAGAGCTGATTCTTATCGATCAAAATGCTGAATTACAAGAAACGCCTGAGGAAACAGAAGCAGTGGCTGAAATGGCCCAGGCCGGATTTGATGCAGCAGAACTTGAACAATCTCAGCTTGAAGCCAGAGTAATTGCTGCTAAAATTAAAGAATTAGTCCAACAGAGTTCACCTGTTTATAATACGAAAACGAAGACGAACCGTCCGTTAATGTACCGAGACATTGTCATTCTGCTAAGATCCATGACATGGGCACCGCAAATAATGGAGGAATTTAAGCAGCAAGGCATTCCAATCTATGCCAATTTATCCACAGGCTATTTTGAGGCAACTGAAGTTGCAATTATGATGTCCTTGCTCCGAGTGATTGATAATCCTTCCCAGGATATCCCGATTGCATCCGTGCTGCGTTCACCTATCGTAGGTCTAAATGAAGAGGAACTTGCAAAAATTCGCATTCACCAGAAAAAGGGGTCTTTTTGGGATGCCGTTACCACTTTTTGTCATAGCAAGCCTGACGAGACAACTGAAACTTTTTATGAAAAAGTCCGACGCTTTTATGATGCTCTAACAGAATGGCGTTCAATGGCAAGACGTGGTTCACTGTCGGAGTTAATTTGGCAGTTATACCGTGATACCCAGTTCTATGATTTTGTCGGAGGTCTGCCGGGTGGAAAACAGCGCCAAGCGAATTTACGAGCTCTTTATGACAGAGCGCGGCAATATGAACAAACCTCCTTCCGTGGGTTATTCCGGTTTTTACGTTTTATTGAACGAATGATTGAAAGAGGGAATGACTTAGGCGCTGCCAGAGCGTTAGGTGAGCAAGAGGATGTTGTGAGGATTATGACCATCCATAGCAGTAAAGGGCTCGAATTTCCGGTTGTGTTTATGGCAGGAATGGCAAGACAATTTAATTTGTCCGATATTCGTAAACCATATATGCTAGATAAAGAATATGGATTTGCTGCGAAGTATGTCAATATAAAGAAACGGATATCGTATCCATCACTGCCGCAAATTGCTTTTAAGCGAAAGAAGAAAATGGAAATGCTCGCCGAGGAAATGCGTGTATTATACGTGGCAATGACAAGGGCAAAAGAGAAGCTATATGCAACGGCTACCTTAAAGGATGCCTTAAAAAAAATCGATCAGTGGAATGATGTCTCCTCTAATACAAAATGGCTGTTAAAGGATTATGAAAGGGCATCAGCAAACAGCTACATCGATTGGATTGGTCCTGCACTTATTCGCCATCAAGACTGCAGTGAATTACGAACTAGAGGTGAAGTCAATATACTAGTTCCATCAGAAATTACCAATCATCCTTCTTCATGGAACATTTCATTGCTAAATGCGGAAGAAATTAAAAAACAGGAATTAACACTTGAACTGGAACAAGACCACTTTATGGAGATGGTACAAAAGGCAGAACCAGTACCAGTAGAATCCCTTTTTGCTGAGGAAATACATGACCGATTAACTTGGGAATATTCTTATCCAAGCGCAGCAATCCATCGCTCAAAGCAATCGGTTTCTGAAATCAAGCGCAGCAGGGAAATAGCGGATGAACATAGCGGTACAGAACTTGTTCGGCATTTTAAGAAGACCATCTCAAAGCGACCTAAGTTTATGCAGGAAAAACAATTAAGCCCTGCTGAGCGGGGGACAGCCATGCATATGGTGATGCAGCATGTGGACCTATCAAGACCTTTTAGTGAGGAATCCATAAAGGAACAACTTGAATGGATGGTAAATAATGAGCTGCTTACCCCGGAGCAAGCGGAGGTAATTGATAGCAATTTAATTGTTCAGTTTTTTCATTCAGAACTGGGACAAAGGTATTTTCATGCGAAAGCTATTCATAGGGAAATCCCGTTCACACTCTCACTGCCTGCAAATGAAGTTTATCCAAATTGGAAAGATTCAGAGGAAGCTGTTTTTGTACAAGGAATTATTGATTGCATCCTTGAAGATGAAAATGGCTTGGTACTAATTGATTATAAATCAGATGGAATTACAGACAGGTATAAAGGTGGTTTTTCACAGGCAAGCCCTATCCTTGAAGAGCGTTACAAGCTGCAAATTAATTTATATACAAGGGCGATTGAACAGATTTGGAAAAGAAATGTTGTAGAAAGATATTTATTTTTCTTTGATGGAGCCCATATCTTAAAGGTTAATAAATAAGTTAATTAAAAAATGAGGCTGACATTGAGTCATCCTCATTTTTTAATTATTACCCGCTATAGGCTGGTCGATAAGGTTTGTATCAAGAACATTCGTACCGCTTAATCCATTATTTGTTATAATGAATCCCCCAGTATTAAATGCTCCTGAACCGGCATTTGTTTTGGATCCGCTTTTCGGTGAAATATATAAAGCATCCCCAAATTGCACAATTCCCCCGCCTACGTTAACGATTTGTACTGGACCGATAATCGCTGGCATCTAAAACATCCTTTTCATTGACTGATTCCATATAATATTTAACCTATGCGTGGATCATTGTCCTTGTTCTTGGTCTTCCTCTCTAGGAACAGGCAGAAGCTGTCTGATATGCTTTACCCGTACCTCCATTGAAACATCTTTGCTGTTACCTACATGTAAGAGCGAGGAGGATGAAATAGCGATGATGTCAATGTTATGAACCTTAATAACTGGGCTTAAGTGATGTTGAGAAAATAAAAGGTCCTCGTTTACTGGTTCGAAGGGTATTGGCTCACTATAGACAGGATAGGAAAAAAGATCCCCTTCATTTCCATAAAACTGCTCTGTTTCCCTTTGTACAGCGAGTGCTTTAGAAAATCCATTAATAATACAGGAATCTCCTAGTTGGAGGATAGAAGCAAACGAGACGATGTCTATATTAATTGCATCTACACATGATGTTCTGCCAAGCATAATCAAGTCACGTCCGATTGCAGTGGGACAAAGGGACCGATAATTAAGGATTCAGCAGGTGTATCAAAAGTTGATGCTAATTGAATCGATTCCGTATCGCCTACCAAGACTAATGACGAGCTGGCTACCCCAATAATTTTTATATTTTGGACGATTAGCTCACGGTTATAGACTTCAAAGTTCATTCCGGTTTCATCCCTTTCACGTGTTCTGGCAGGTTAGTAAAAAACACGGATACTCCATTCTTAATCTCCTGCTTGATTGCTTCAATGATTAAGTCATCAACATTTGTATTTTCTGATGACCGCTGGTTTTGTAGATTAGCTTTTAAATGATGTTCAATTCGGTTAGGAAGTTGCTTCGTTATATCTTGCTTGATAAAGGATAAATAAGCTTCATTCGGTGGAACATCTAATTCTCTTTGGGTGGCTTCTACTATTGAAGGTAAATCTGTCTCAAGATATCTGTAAATTGCTTCTTCGATTTTCATGGATCGCTGCATTTGATCCTTCGGTGGAGGTGGGACGTTCATTTGCTGATTTTGAACGGCAAAGTCTTCAATTCCAGATAAGTCAGAAGGATTAAGTCCGATGTTTAATGTTCCTTCAAGAGTTTCTACCTTCAATTGATCAAATTTATATTCAATTTTATCGACTCGAATAGGATGCTTCTCCTTTATTTGCTTCATTTCTTCTTGCATTTTTTGAACAGTAGCCTCCAAGGTAACGATTCTCTTTTCCTGTGCTTGAATATACATTTGCAGCCATTGAAGGTATTGAGAATAATCCTGATACATGAAATCACCTCACTATAGATAGTCTCGAAGAACCCAAAAAGATAGCTGAAAGGTTTAGTTGTCTCCGTCTGCGTTGTCTTGCTTTCTAACAGCTGCCTGTAACGGAACGGCTGGTGTACCTACTAAGCTTCCTAGAGCTTGAATTGGCTTGGGGGATGGAGCTGGGGCTGTAAATCCCCCTGTATTATATAGGTATGCTGAAGGTTTTATCATTCCAGCACTTCCAATTTGCATAACAGATGAATTGGAAATACTTCCAATTCTTATGAAATTAATTTGAATTGACTGCTGAATATAGTAATTCATTTTAAACCACCCATTTTTTAAGCGTTGAGGGTAATTGGTTGATCGATTCCATCTTGGTCTGATGTATTTGTAGAACTCATGTTGTTGTTTAGACGTAAACTCTCCCCTGTATTAAAGGAACCAGCTCCAGAGAAAGTTTTGGCCGTAGAAAATGGCATAATTTTATACACATCACCAATATGGAAAACTGAACTGCTTCCAAGGGTAATAACCTGTGCAACTCCAACAATGGCTGGCATGATCAACATCCTTTTTATTGGTATCTATAAATTATATGTATGGGCGATTGTATGGTGAATGATTCGCCTAAATAAATTGGCAACTGAGGTAAATTGAGGATGATATTCGCATTTCATGTCGATTTTATAAGGGCATAGGTCGAAAATAGGTAAAAATACCTATAAATTTCGACGTAAAATAGTATATTAGTAGGATATTCCAAGAGAGGAAAAAGTCTTATTATGTGAGTAAGAGATCAGTCGGACAAACAAACACTGATTCTCGATAAAGGCAAAGCTGATGAAAATCAGTGACGCAAAGCTAAAGGGGCTAAGGTGCTTTTGCACTACGCCAGCCAGTTACCGAAAGAACAGGGTGTTTCATATTAGCACTACTATTTACTCATAGGTTTCCTATGTCTATTTAGCAGTCTATTTTACTAACCCCCCTTTCGGTAAAGGCGGGGTTATTTCTTTTATTCGGAGGTGAAATAAGTGAAAGTCGTGAATCTGTCAAACGGAGCGGAACTGGCAAACAATCTATCAACAGCTGATACCTTTTTTAAAAGATTAAAAGGGCTGATGTTTTCGAAAAGTTTACCAGCAGGACACGGCTTGTTAATCCAACCCTGCCAATCCATTCACACATTCTTCATGAATTATTCCATCGATGTCCTTTACTTAAGTGAAGATTTTGAAATTGTAGGCCTGGACGAAACGGTAAAGCCTGCAACAGTAGGAAAGTATCACAAAAGAGCAAAGTCAGTCTTAGAATTGCCAGCAGGCATGATTCAAAAAACGGAAACAAAAATTGGAAACTATTTAACTATAAATTGAAAAGGGGTTTTTACAAATGATGAAAAAAATGAAAGCTTTATTAACTGAAGAACAAGGACAAGGTATGACTGAGTATGGTTTGGTTTTAGGACTAATTGCAGTGGGTGTAGTGGCAGTTCTTGTTGCATTAAAAGGTCAAATTACACAATTGTTTAAGGATGCTCAAACAGCTATTTTTGGTGCTAACGCTGAAGGTTAATAAAAATTAATTTCTGATCTTATCTATTCATCATAGCCTTGCGTTCAATTTAAACGTGAGGCTTTTTTCTTGCAATGATACCAAATAGGAAAGGAGACAAAGAAGGATGTGGAGTACCTATTTATTAATTATTCTCTTAATCATTTGTGTAATCACCGACTTAAAGGAAAGTAAAATTTATAATGCGGTATTATTTCCCTTTTTAATAATTGCATGGGTGTTTCATATTATTACAGGGGGATGGCACGGGTTGACAGAAGCCCTCCTTGGTACCGCTGTTGGTTTGGGTATATTATTAATTCCTTATCTCCTAGGCGGAATGGGTGCAGGAGATGTGAAACTTCTTGCTGTAATCGGTGGAATAAAAGGAATAAGTTTTGTTTTAATGGCTTCAATATACATGGCACTTGCAGGAGGAATCATGGCCATCTTATTTCTATTTTATCGTAAAGGACTGTTAAAGAGAGTAATTTACCTGCTACATGGACTGCGTCATGGGATAAGACTTCCTCTATTGGAAGATAGCAACTCGATGAAAACAACTCTACCTTACGGGGTAGCTATTGCAGCGGGAGCTATCTATCAAGCATATTTTCCCGGAGTTCTTTTCCAATGAAAAAGGATGAGCGTGGCCAATCGTTGGTGGAAACAGCGCTTATCGTTCCTATTTTTCTATTAATTTTAGTGGGAATCCTTGATTTTGGTAGAGTGATTTATTCCTATGCGCATTTGCAGATGGCTGCGCAGGAAACGGTTAGGTTAGGTGGTCTCGGGAAGAAGGATGCAGACATTTCAACCTTCGCCCACCAATATATCCATTTAGGGGATCAGACAAAATTACAGGTGACGATTACTCCAGCAGATACAGTCAGGCATTCAGGTGACTATGTAACGGTAAAGCTAAAGTATCCAATGACTTTTTTAACTCCTATGATTTCTAAGTTTTTCCCTTCAGATTTTGCCATCGAAACAAGTTCAACGATTCGCGTAGAGTGAGGGATAAAAATGCGTAACTTTTTTAATAAATTTCTAAAGGATGAAAAAGGGAATGTTCTCATTCTAGGTGCAATCTCACTAATGACAATTCTATGCATGGCAGGTCTGGCGATAGATGGAAGCCTTATTTATATGGAAAAAGCGAAGTTACAAAAGGTTGCAAATGCAGCCGTTCTTTCTGGTGCACAGGAGCTGCCGAATACGGAACAAAAGGTTACTAATACGGTTCAATACATTTTAGATGCACATAAGGCAACTAGCACGTTAACAAATCTTGATATTAACATGGGAAGTAAAGTTACCACACGGTTAACGAAACCGGTTAACTTAACGTTTATGAAATTATTTGGTTTCGAAAAAGTAGACGTCACAGCCAAAGCTACAGCAGGTCTAGGAGTGATAGGAAAAGCAGTAGGGGCTGCACCATTAGGAATCGACGAAAGTGTGGTTCTTGAATATAACAAAACTTACCAACTAAAAGTTGACTCGTCAGGAGTATCTTCAGGTAATTTCGGCATTTTGGCACTTAGTGGACCTGGAGCAAAAACCTATGAACAAAATTTAAGATTCGGATATTCAGAACTTCTAAAGATAGGCGATGTCGTTGACACGCAAACAGGGAATATAGCAGGGAGTACAAGATCAGCAATAAATGAACGGGTAAATGGCTGTACACAGCCACCAGGTGATTACAGTTTACGTAGTTGTTCTAGAATTCTGCTTGTACCGGTTTATAAACCTTACAACTATACGAGTAATCAATTAAAACAGGTAAAAGTCACTGGTTTTGCCTATTTTTATATTACAGATCCAATGAGTTCGACAGATACTTCTATAAAAGGAGTTTTTATAAAAAGGGCTGGAGCAGGGACGTTTGATGTGGGTGCGCTGGACCGAGGAGCATACAGCATACGATTAACGGAGTAGGTGAAGCGAATTGAAGTCGAAGATGGTATTACTGCTATCACTTGTGATGGGAATGATCACAACATTTTTGTTTTTTCAATATACAAAGCAAATGAATACACAAAAGGTTTCTACTGTCGTGATGACCGATGTTGTAGTGGCAAAAGAAAAAATAGATAAAAATGAAAAAATTGCGGCAGACAAATTAGAAGTGGTACAAAAACCGGCGAAAGATGTACTTCCACAAACGATAAAGTCTGTGTCGGAAGCAGAAGGAAAACTAGCAATAGCGATGATTGAAAAAGGGGAGCCCATACTATCACATCGTCTTGGTTCGGAGAAAGAAGAAGGGGTTTATGTATCCCGGAAAGTCATGGAAGGGTACCGTGCTGTAACAGTAGGGGTAAACATAAATCAGTCTGTCTCCAATTTAATAGAGCCGGAGGATGAAGTGGATGTAGTTTTCACAAAAGTAGTAAAAGATGCTACCAATCAACCAATCCCTCAATCAGTAATTTTGCTAGAAAAGGCAAGGGTATTAGCAGTGGGTAGAAAAATGCAGACGCCTGAACAGACGAAAGAGCCCTATACGGAATACAGTTCAGTAACATTAGAACTAAAACCCGAGGATGCGCTAAAGCTAGTTAATGCTTCGGAAGAAGGTAAGATTCATTTCATTCTAAATAAACGGCCGTTAATGGATGAAGGTACGAATACAAAGGCAAATCAATAAGTAATGGAAGGTGACGATTCATGACAAGCCACGATAATATGCAAACTGCAGAACAAAATATGAAACCACAGCGTGGTAAGATGATTGCTGTTTGCAGTGCAAAAGGCGGGATTGGTCGTACCACACTAACTGTAAATTTAGCGGTAGCACTAAGGAAGAAAAATGTTTCGGTTGCTATTTTGGATGGGGATTTCCAATTTGGTGATGTAAATCTAGCAATGGATTTAAAATTCTCTCTCACCATTAAGGAAGTATTAGAAGGTATGGGTTCTATTGATGAGCACAGCCTCAATAATTATTTGGCTGTTCATGAAAGTGGTGTGGACGTACTAACTGCACCGGAAAGGCCGGAATTTGCGGACTTAGTTACAAATGAAGCAGCCAATAAAATAGTAGATCTTCTTTTATCTGGTCATGATTATGTTGTGGTCGATACACCAGTGGGCTTAAATGAACAATCTATACGTTTTATTGAGAAGGCGGATCAAATCTTGGTAGTAACAAACTTAGAGATGGCTTCTTTAAAAAATACAAAACTTTTCTTAGAAACGCTCGACATCCTTGGTCTTAAAGACCGGGTAAGAATCATTATAAATAGAGCAAATATGGAAAGTGTCATAAATGCAGAGGATGCAGCAAAAATATTGGCTGCAGAAAACCCAATTTATATTCCTAATGACTTTCAGATTTGTTCCCAATCCATTAATCTTGGTGTTCCATTTGTCATTAAACATGCGAAATCTGATGTTGCAAAAGGCATATTTAAAATGGCTGAGTCATTATCAAGTGCAAATAGCGTAATTACTCAGAAAACGAAGAAAAGTCATCCAATATCCAAATGGTTTTCCAAGAAACGATCGTAGGGGGGTTGATTGAATGGGTCTATTAAATCGAATCCAAGAAAAGAACAACAATCAATTCGTTAAAGAACCAAAATTAATAGATATTACGCTTGAAAGTCCGACTCCTTCACCAATGTTAGAGGTTAGACAAGTCTTTAAGGAGCAAAAATCCAAAGAGACGAAGAAAGAAAGTAAAAAAGAGTCCGTAAAGGTTCGTCAGCTTGACAAAAACCAGGAGCTAAAGAATGTTCTCCATAAAAAGATACTACATGAGTTAAAAGAACAGGAAATCGAAGAAATCATTCCACAACTAGATGGTATGGCTGTAGAAATTATTAAAGATGATGAGGATTTTCGTGGTCAAATTGATAGGAAAAAAGTGGTTAATGAGCTAATCAATGATTTAACAGGATTTGGTCCGATAAATCCACTTCTTTTGGATGAGGACGTTTCCGAGGTAATGGTAAATGGACCTAATCAAGTGTATTGTGAGCGGAAAGGCAAGCTAGTTCTAACACCGGTACAATTTCGTGATAATGAACATGTAATGAGTGTAATCGAAAAAATTGTTGCTCCACTCGGTCGAAGAATTGATGAAAGCTCACCAATGGTGGATGCCAGACTTCCAGATGGCTCTCGTGTAAATGCCATCATTCCCCCTTTAGCTTTAAATGGACCAACGATTACGATTCGTAAGTTCTCAAAGGACCCTTACCAGATTGAAGACTTAATCAACTTCGGAACAGTTACAGAGGAAATGGCAATTTTCCTTGATGCATGCGTAAAAGCAAGGCTAAATATTTTTGTCAGTGGTGGAACAGGTTCAGGTAAAACAACTACGCTGAATGTCTTGTCCAATTTTATTCCAGAGGATGAAAGAATTGTCACAATTGAGGATGCAGCCGAAATTCAACTAGGACAAGAGCATGTGGTATCTTTAGAATCCCGTCCGCCTAATATTGAAGGAAAAGGCTCAATCTCCATTCGTGACCTAGTTCGGAACTCATTAAGGATGAGGCCTGACAGAGTCATTATTGGTGAGGTTCGTGGTGGAGAGGCCCTAGATATGCTCCAAGCCATGAATACGGGACATGATGGGTCACTAGCTACAGGACACTCAAATAGCCCAAGGGATATGATTGCGCGGCTTGAAACAATGGTGTTATTAGCCGGAGTAGATCTCCCTGTTAAAGCGATTAGGGAACAGATTGCAGGTGCCATTGATGTAATTATCCAACAATCCCGATTAAAAGATGGTTCTAGAAAAATTACTAATATTACTGAAGTACAAGGTATGGAAGGCGATATCATTGTCCTTCAAGATATTTTTACCTTTCAACAAGAAGGCTTGAACCCTGAAGGGAAAATCATTGGAAGACTTGTTCCAACGGGTGTAAGACCCAAATTTTATGAGAAGCTGGAGGCTTCTGGTATTCATATTCCTGCATCAGTGTTTATCGATCATCATGAGGAGTGGCGAAAATGATATCCCTGCTGATACTCTTCTTTTTATTAACATCCACTTTTTTCTTTTGGTTCTTTTTCAGGATCTTCATTCGCCCGGAAAATAAACTGCAAAGTCGAATGCAGCATTACCTATCCATTGAGGAAAAAGAAAAGGTAAGCCTAGAAAAAGTGGATGGCAAACAAATCTCTTTGCTAAAAGTGATGAATGAAAGGATTCAGAAGAAGGTTTTAACGAAGGAAAAAAACAATCGGCTTGAATTAAAAATAGCTCAAGCAGGTTTGCCGTTAAAACCAGAAGAGTATATCCTCTTTCAATGGATTTTAACCGCTTTAATCGGAGGGATATTCTATTTAATAATGGGAAATTTATTGTTTCTACCAGTAGGGAGTGTAATAGGTTTCCTGATGCCAAAGTGGTTTCTTCGGAAGAAACAACGGGAACGAGTTTCAAAATTCAATGAAGGTCTTGCAGATATGATCACTACGATTGTGGGTAGTTTGAGGGCAGGCTTTAGCTTTCCACAGGCATTGAAGTCGGTGGCTGAGGAAGCTGCATCACCAATAAAGGAAGAAATCGATTATGTAATAAAGGAAATGCAATTTGGGAAAGGGATTGAGGATGCACTCAAAGACCTATACGAACGAATGCCAAGCGAGGATCTCGATTTAATGATTCAAGCAATTTTAATCCAACGGCAAGTTGGCGGTAACCTTGCTACCGTGCTCGATAAGATTATTGAAACGATTCGTGACCGAACAAAAATTCAGAGACAAATTACCACTCTTACAGCTCAGGGGCGTTTGTCGGGCTATGTTATTGCATTATTACCAGTCATTCTCGGTTTTCTTCTTTACTTAATCCAGCCTGGTTATATTGGAGGGCTTTTTCATAATCCTATTGGGTTGGCAATGGTAGGAGCAGGAGTAATTTCAGGAGTAATCGGATTTATTTTAATTAAAAAAATCACTACCATCGAGGTGTAGGAGATGATTTACCTTTCACTATTCTTAACTGTCACTTTAGGTATCTATGGTATTTTAATTCTAAGAACCGAAAAAAAGGTCTCAGTTCAAGAGCGGTTAAGTTTCTTCTTATTAAATAATGAACAAGAGCAGAAAACTGAGTTAAATGAAGAAGAACATCTGACTTTTTATAAAAGATTCATCATGCCGTTGTTCGTAGATTTTAAAAAGAGTTTTAAAAAGAGAATGCCTGGGGAAAAGGAAGCGAGAATTGATAAAAAGGTACAAATGGCTGGAAGTCCCTTTGGAATGACAGCAGTTGACTTCCGAATCATTCAATTGATTTCAATCATCGTCCTCCCAATGATTTTCTTTGGATACGGTACTTTATTAAATGCTGGGAAAGGGATCGTTGTCATCTTTGTTCTTTTTGGAATCCTTATTGGTTTTTTTGCCCCTCATTTCTATTTAAAGCAGAAAACGAAGGCTAGGAAGCATATGGCATTAAGAGAATTTCCGGATATTTTAGATCTATTGACGGTTAGTCTTGAAGCAGGACTAGGGTTTGATGCAGCAATAACAAAAGTAATTGCAAAAAAGGATGGTCCTCTATCGATGGAATTACACCGCTGCTTAGAGGAAATTCGCCTGGGTAAAACGCGGAGAGAGGCATTGACAGGAATCAAAGAGAGACTGGATGTTGATGAAATAAAATCATTCATTGGAAGTGTTTTGCAGGCGGAAAAGCTTGGAATAGGAATGGTCCAAGTGTTGAGAGTCATTGCCAATGAAGTCAGGGAACAAAGAAAGCAACGAGCAGAAGAAACAGCCATGAAAGCGCCAATAAAAATGCTCTTCCCTTTAGTTCTTTTCATTTTCCCTAGTTTATTTATCGTATTGTTGGGACCGGCAGTTATTCAAGTTATTGAAACGTTTAAAAATGGATAACCCCTTTGCTTATGCGGCAAGGGGTTATTTATGCATCTAATTTGTTAGATTGTTCAGTTTATTTTATTATAGGGTTAGTAGTAAATTCAAAATGAGGTGATTGATCATGAAATTTGTGACAGTGCAACAGAATAATGAAAGCTTTGTTGGGGTAGTAAATTCTGAGAACACCAAGGTGTTATTACTCAATCCAACAGAAGAAGCAAGGGGTGGTTCAGCCACTTTCCCCACCACCATACAAGAATGTATTGCACTAGGCGATCCTTTTATTGACCAAGTACAAATATTGCTAGATTGGGTAGAAACTAGTGGACAAGCTGAAATGTATTATCTTCCTATCGAGGAATTCACCTTGCTTGCTCCGATTCCAAGGCCAACCAAAAATATCTTTTGTGTAGGAAAGAATTACGTTGAGCATGCGCTTGAATTGGGAAGTGCGGAGGATATCCCAGAACATGTAATGGTCTTTACGAAGGCACCTACAACTGTTACCGGGCCGGGTACCGTTGTTTTAAATCATCAGTCTGTAACAAAACAACTTGATTATGAAGGGGAATTAGCTGTCATTATTGGGAAAAAGGGAAGCGGAATCAAAAAGGAAGAGGCGCTTGATTATGTTTTTGGTTATACCATTATTAATGATGTAACTGCTAGAGACCTTCAAGCAAAACATAAGCAATTTTTCATAGGGAAGAGTTTAGATACCACCTGTCCAATGGGACCATGGATTGTGCATAAAAGCTTAATTGAAAATCCTAACCACTTACACATTGAAACAAAAGTAAATGGAGAAGTAAGACAAAGCTCAAATACCGAGAAGTTTATATTTCCAATTGAAGATATAATCTCTGTTCTATCAGCTGGTATGACACTTGAACCGGGCGATATTATCGCAACGGGAACTCCAGCAGGGGTAGGGAAAGGATTTAATCCTCCTAGATTTCTAAAGCCGGGAGATCAGATTGAAATTTTTGTAGAAAGTATCGGAACTTTAACGAATACGATTGAAGAATAAAGCTATCGAAGTTTGTTACTATTTAGACATACTAATCTTCGTATTTTTATATTGCCTATGGTATGATAGTCTCTAATAACACTCTTAAGGAGGCCATTAAATGATTCACGGTCATATTACAGCATGGGTTTTAACCCTAATTTTATTTTTTGTTGCACTTTCCCTACATAAAAGTGGAAAAGAAAAAGGCTTAAAAATTGTCCAAATGATTTTACGAGTATTATACATACTTATTATTGCTTCAGGTATAGGACTTCTTTTCATGGTTAATAAAATTGATGTCTGGTATATTTTGAAAGCAGTCGCGGGACTTTGGGTGATTGGATTATTTGAAATGATTCTTGGTCGTGTGAAAAACAACAGAAATACATCCGTTTTTTGGATCCAGTTTGTTGTTGCTTTCCTACTAGTTTTATACCTAGGCTTTGTAAAACTGCCTATGTCATTTTTACATCCATAAAAAGAGAAGGGGACAGTCCCCCAGCGCTTTTGCGCAATGGGGGACTGTCCCCTTTAAATAAAGAGAGGAGAGAGACTGGATGATAGTAAAGGTTTTTGCTAATCTCCGGCAAATATGTGGTGGGGTAACTGTTGAGGTGCTGCCTGATGGTGATCGAGTCATAGATGTTTTGGATAAGATGGTCGAAATGTTCCCAGAGTTACAGGATGAACTATTTACTTCTGAGAAAACACTCCTTCCGTTCGTTCATGTATATGTGAATGGCAGAAATATCATCCATCTTGATGACCTTCAGACGAAGGTAGATGAAAAGGATCAATTTGCTCTCTTTCCGCCCGTTGCAGGTGGTTAATATGGAAATGAAAGACTTAGAGTTTCGTGGAATTAACCGGAAACACCTTGGCATGTATTTTGAAGAACTTGGAGCCACTCTAGTAACTGACACATTTCCATACATGTATAAAGCCGACAAATGGAGTGGGCAAATTTTAGCCGAAGAAGAAATTGCGTTCACTTCTGTATTTAAAGTCAATTCAGTCCACATTCGTTTTATTGCAAATAACGAAATTGAACTTGAAGAGCTTATTAAAAATTATCGCTATAAAACCACTAGAATTGGTGGTTAAAAAAAGAGGAAGACTCGAATGTTGGAGTCTTCCTCTTCTATTATGTTAGCTATGTTAAAATTGCCTGTTGATTTCCGCTCCAGGCTCTTAGCTTTCCGTGGGCGTTTCGGCGAGCCTCCTCGGCGCATGCGCCTGCGGGGTCTCCCCTGAACCGTACTCCCACAGGAGTCTTCGAGCCTTCCGCTCCAATCAACAGGGTATAAAAATCAACACTGTTTTTTAACACGCCTTAAAGTTAGATTGTTTGTGTGAATTCAGGTCCAATAATCCCTAATTCACGAAGCTTTTCTTCTGTTGCGATGCCATCTTTCCAGCCGCGGACTTGATAATATTCTTCAAGCATGATATCCATTCGGCTTACATGTCCGGCACTATTACCCGATGCTGGTTCTTCTGTAAAGCGTTTTGGAAGGAAATCATCTTCCCGCTTATTAAACCCTGCTAGGTTATTATAATAGCGCTCAAGGTTGTAAATTCTTTCACCAGCCTTCATGACATCCTCAGCTGTCAAAGAAACGCCAGTCATAGTACTATACTGCTCAGCATAATGCTCTGCATTTTCAGAGAATGATGAGAACTTACAGATGTTCATAGAATCAGAGAATGCAAGCATATCTTGGAATATCTTTAATAGTTCACCTTTACCTTCTGGCTTTAGGCGGTCAGTTGGTTCTGGAATCCCGGCAATTTCACTTGCTACAGTATAGCCGCGTAGGTGACAGGCACCACGGTTACTAGTTGCATATCCTAATCCAATCCCTTGAATACCGCGTGGGTCATAGGCAGGGATAGATTGGCCCTTAACAGACATAGATAGTTCAGGAGCTCCCCAAGCTGCAGTAGCGCGTGCAGGACCTTCGGCAAGAATACCGCCAAATCCTTCACGGAAAGCAATTTTCTTCGTTAAATCGATCATGGAATCAGCATCTCCCCAGATTAACTCTTCGGAAATGATTCCTTTCTCGAAAGCTTCCATAGTAACAGAGAAACAATGGCCAAGCTCAATGGTATCGAGGCCATACTCGTTACAACGGTCAATCATATATGAAATTGCTTCCGCATCACTTAATAGACAGTTAGAGCCAAGTGACCAAGCAGATTCAAATTCAATACTCTCTACGCGTGTCTTATACTTACCATCTTTCACTTCTACCTCAATTTTACAACCAACTGGGCAGGCATGGCAGGTATTGTTTGCGACACGTAAATGTGTGTTTACATATTCACCACTGTGTTTTTCTGCTTCATCCCAGTGTGTTAATTGAGAGTTCTTGGTTGGAAGTGCTCCTACCTCATTAATAAGGTTAGTTAATACGTTGGTTCCGTAAACAGAAAGACCGCCCTTATTAGGTGCAGTTAAACCGCCATCTAGAATAGCTTTTACTGCTTTTTTGTTCGCTTCTTTGTACTCACTGTCTAATTTAGGCTGTGGCATATTACCTTTTTGTGCGGCTTTAATGACAATAGCCTTTAATTTTTTATAGCCTGCAACAGCTGCTGTACCACCACGTCCTGCTGCACGGTCATGTTCATTGATAAATGAAGCAAAGCGAACAGTGTTTTCACCTGCTTGACCAATGGTCATTACACTAAGGTCATCTTCACCATACTGATCTTTCATTGCTTTAATAAATTCTCTTGTACTTGTTCCCCATAAATTTGAAGCATCGCGAAGCTCAGCTTCCCCAGCTTCAATATAGAGGTATACTGGTTTATCGCTTTTACCTGAGAAGATAAGATTATCGACTCCTGCCCACTTCAAACGTGCAGCAGTCCATCCGCCGATATGTGAATCAGTTACTGTTCCTGTTAGTGGAGATTTCGTTACAACACAAAGACGTCCACTCATGGAAGAACGTGAACCAGTCACAGGGCCTGTCATAAAACATAAGATGTTCTCTTCTGAAAGCGGTTCCACTTCTGGTCCGTTATCAAGTACATACTTAACACCTAGGCCGCGACCACCTATGTACTTAATTGCATCTTCTTCGTTGATGGGTCTGTAATCAACTGTTCCACTGGTTAAGTCAACTAACACTTCTTTGTTCTTAAAACCACCTAGATTCAAAGTTTTTCCCCCTCTTTCATGTAAATAAAATTATTTACTAATCTCTTATAATATTAGATAGTAAGATAAGAGATTCCTCCAAAATTTAGATATATATCCAATTTTATTATAACTTCTTTTAAGTTTTTTTAAAATTAAAATTTTTACAAGAAAGCAGAGAAAGTAATTTGGTAAGATAATAGTAAAAACTCATTGTTTATTAGTAATATAGTTAATTGGGAAAAGGGGAATATTATGAGTGATTTAGAACGGTATTCCAGACAAATTCTTTTTAAAGAAATTGGTGAAGCGGGACAATTTAAACTGTTAAAGAGTCGAGTAGCTATTGTAGGTGTGGGTGCACTAGGCACGGTGATTGCCAACCATCTAGTTCGGTCAGGTGTTGGCTACATTAGGTTAATAGATAGAGACCTCGTTGAACTTTCGAATTTGCAGAGGCAAACTCTATTTGATGAAGAGGATGCGAAACTAAATTTACCAAAAGCAGCCGCAGCAAAAACTAGACTAAATAAAATAAATTCAACGGTCACAGTGGAAGCGGTCATTACCGATATAAATCTTGATAATGCCGAAGAATTATTAGATGGATTTGATGTCATTGTGGACGGAACGGATAATTTTAACACTCGGTTTTTAATTAATGATGTATCAATTAAGTACGGAATTCCCTGGGTCCATGGGGGGGCTGTAAGCTCAAGAGGAATGTTTACGGTCATTAAACCAGGGAAGACACCTTGTTATCGATGTCTTTTCCCGCATGTTCCAACCGCTACAGGTGAAACCTGTGATACAGTTGGTGTGTTGTCTCCGTTAACAGATATCATTGGTTCTTTTCAGGCGATGGAAACAATGAAACTATTAGTAGGGGCGAAAACCACCCCTAATTTAGAGCAAATCGACATCTGGGATTTAACATCTATGCAAATGGATATATCCAACGGAAGAAACCCTGCTTGCCCATGTTGTGTTAAAGGACAATTTGATTTTCTTGATCGAACTTCAGAACATCAGGTGGCCTACACAACGCTTTGTGGCCGAGATACCGTTCAAATTAATCCAAGGGATAAGCGTGAGCTGGAATTAAAAAAAGTAGCCGAGCATCTTAGTAGAAGTGGTAAAGTGTCTGGTAACGACTTTTTACTTCGATTTTCACCGGCGGAAGGCATGTCAATGGTGATTTTTAAAGATGGACGTGTCCTCATACATGGAACAAATGATATCATCAAAGCTAAATTGATGTACGCCAAATACATTGGCAGTTAATCCATTATTTAGGTAGAAAAAGTAAAAAGGCCGGCATCCCTTAACGGGTTCGGTTGATAAGTAGAAAATGTTAATTAGCAATTAAAAAAGAGGTGTATTTCGCATCTCTTTTGTTTGTTCATTAACATAGATTTTACAAGATATTGGTACATACTTTTGTCCATAGTGAAATGGCTCTATTAATTTTCATTGTTGATTTTGAGTAAAAGAAAAAAGACTGCTTTATTGCAGTCTTTGATTGTTTCTTAAGGAAATAACGTTTAATAAGCCAGTTCAAATTTTATTGCTTAAAGTGCCTCCCAAAAGTGTTTATTATTTAAATTTTTAACACACCATTGATAATGACCATCTTCGCAATTATGAGAATAAAAATTGGCAGAAATAAAGCTATATATTAGAACATAGAAATATAATCTTTTTCTAACACCTTCACCTAATGTTGAAATAATTATGTTTAGATATCTCTCATATATATTTGCATTTAACTCATTATACATATCAAAACATACCCATCCTATTGCAATATCAAATAAGTTGTCACCGTACATTGTCATCAATCCAAAATCGATTAATCCTGTAACCATCCCGTTCTTATTAACCATTAAATTCCCAGGATAAAAATCTCCGTGAATTAAAGAATATTCACCTTCGTAACCCAGTGATAAGATATCTACCAATTGATTAACTTTTGCATCGTAATTCACAACATCTTTTTTGAAATAAGACTCTAGTTCGTTTTGTTTCCTAAAAATTATTTCTTTCAATAATTCAAACCAACTTTTTATTTTTAGTAAAGAAATCTGATTATCATTGAATAGAGTGAAACCTTCAAGATTAGATTTTACTTTTACAGATTTCAACTCAAGATTTGCATTAAGATATGTTTCCATCATTGTATTTTGTTCGTTAAAATTCATCTCTGAGAGCATACCTTGCATATTACTACCCTCAATTCGTTTTTCAATAGTTACTAAAATGCCATTTTCCTCAAAGGTATCGTAAATATAAGGAAGCTCATAGCTCAAAGAACTTGCATTAATCTTAGAATAGAAACCCTTTAGGATATTTTGCTTATTAGTATCGGACATATCATTATACAATTTCAATACTTTATTATTGTCATAAGCATAAACCTCAGCTTCCATACCCGAACCTAAAAAATCTGACTTAGATACATTAAATTTATCTAATATTATTGATGTAGCATTAACTTTTGTCATCTAACACCTCAAAATTTTCTTATTTGCTTAATGTACTAAGACATCATCGTATTGGCTGCCAATCATTCCTTTTTTTCGAACGTTGTTCAAGGAATAAGTCATCTTATTATATCTAAAATTTCTCAAGTTCTTGTGATGGGAACTCGACTTAATAATAACTTTACAAATAAGGGGAGAATATCACAAATAAAAGAAGTCCAATTCATATGCGAATTAGACTTCTTTTTGAATTACTATTTTAACTTTTCTACCTCTGAACCGAACCCGTTAGGGATCCTCCACGCCTTTTTACTATGAAATAATTTTTTCAATGATTAATCGTTTTCCGGTATTTAAGGTGAATTCAAACCGATCATTGACCTTTTCATAGTAGCAAAAATGATGCTGCACATTACAAATCTGTTCTTGATTGTCAAAAACCATAAAGTTCACACCATCTTTCCGGTGTTCATCCGACAAGAAAGATAAATGGTTATAACAATAAATACAATCGTAAATAGAAAAGTTCAATGAGTTTAATGTAGTGATAAACTGAAAAAAGGCATCATCATTAACTCCATCCAATAGCCTTTCAAGGGAATACACTAAATGCTTTCTTATTCTTATTAAATCGTGGTCACGAAATAAAATAACTTCCTTCCCACAATGGATTTTTCCTGGCTCGTTTAATATCCCTTTCCTCCAACGGTTGAGGCGAAAAATCTCTATTTCTTGATGAATAAAATCTTCTAACATTGTGGCCTCATCTGTTTCCTCGTCGAAAAAGATCCATTGATTATTAATTTGTTCCACTGTTCCTTCGTTAAAGGCCCGATGCTGGATATCATATAGCTTTAGTCGTTGTTGTCGATTCATCATTAACCTCCATGCCATTTACGTTCATTCTTCTTTGTAGACATCTTTGTGTCTTTTTATAACCTGTTTATTTCAAAAAAATTTTTTAACCTTGTTAGCTAATCTCACAAGAATAAGCCTAGGTAATAATGGTTTCATATAGTCTTGATAATTGTCTTTCCTGAGAAGAGCCCTTCCGTTTTTGTAGGACAATTAACCAATGAACATGGGCTGAATACAATGAAACATGTAATCAAGGTTAATAATCTGAAAGTAGGGAAGTGAAATAAATGTGCGGAATCTCGGGGTGGATAGATTTTGACAAAGCAATTAAGAACGAAACCGAAACCCTCAAGAAAATGGTCAATACCTTAGAAAGAAGAGGACCTGATGAAACTAACATCTGGTATGATACGCATGTTGGATTTGGGCATAAACGATTAATTGTTGTCGACCCTGAGGGGGGAAGACAGCCAATGACGAAACAAAAGGACGGTTTTAATTACACCATTTGTTACAATGGGGAATTATACAATACTGAAGATATCCGCAAAATACTCCATACTAAAGGATATTCCTTTAAGGGTCATTCTGATACAGAAGTACTGTTAACAGCCTATATAGAATGGGCAGAAGAGTGTGTAAACTATTTAAATGGGATATACGCCTTTGCCGTTTGGGACTCAAAAAGGGAATTATTGTTTATTGGACGAGATCGTTTAGGGGTAAAACCGTTATTTTATAAAGAGCATAAAAAAGGATTTGTTTTTGCCTCAGAGATTAAGGCGCTACTCGCCCATCCTGAAATTAAAACAGAAATTGACCATGAAGGATTGGCAGAGGTCTTTGGTGCAGGACCGTCAAGATCACCAGGATCAGGTATATTTAAAGGTATTAAAGAGTTGAGACCTGCACATGCTTTAACCTTTTCCAAGAATGGGTTAAAAATATGGCGTTATTGGAATGTAAAAAGTGCAGAACATAAGGAAAATGCAGAGGAAACCGCGGAAAAAGTCCGTTATTTGGTTACCGATGCCGTCACAAGACAATTAGTATCAGATGTGCCGTTGTGCACCTTTTTATCAGGCGGTCTTGATTCAAGTATTATCACCGCTATTGCTGCAAAGGGATTCGAAGCTCAAGGAAAAGGGCAGCTTCATACTTATTCAATTGATTATGAGGGAAATGACCAATATTTCTCTTCGAATGAATTCCAGCCGGAAGCAGATGGGAAATTCATTCAAATGATGACCAATCATTTTGGAACCAGGCATCATAATAAGACAATTACTCAAGCACAATTAGTAAATGATTTATTAGAAGCGACTCACGTGAAAGACCTTCCGGGAATGGCAGACGTCGACTCCTCATTACTTTGGTTCTGCAAAGAAATCAAAAAAGATTTTGTCGTAAGTTTATCAGGAGAATGTGCGGACGAAATTTTTGGGGGGTACCCATGGTTCCATCGTCAACAGGACTTAGAGCGACCGGGCTTTCCGTGGATGCGATCTGTCCATGAGAGGCAAGCATTACTACAGCCTGAGTGGCAGAAAAGACTAAAGTTAGATGAATATTGCTTGGAGCAATATAAACAGGCGATTGCTGAAACACCTAAACTAGATGGAGAAAGTTTAGAAGAATCAAAGAGAAGAGAATTATTTTACATTAATATGACTTGGTTTATGACAACACTCCTTGATCGAAAAGACCGAATGAGTATGGGGGCTAGTCTGGAGGTTAGGGTTCCTTTTGCTGACCATCGCCTTGTCGAGTATGTTTGGAATATCCCTTGGGATTTAAAAATGTATCGCGGTAGGGAAAAAGGAATTCTCAGAAAAGCATTTGAAGGTATTATTCCTGAGGAGGTCCTTTACCGAAAGAAAAGTCCTTACCCAAAAACACACAATCCTGAATATACAATGGCCATTCAGAAATGGATGGGAAAAATCCTCCAAGATAAATCTTCTGTTCTACATGAATTCTTCCAAAAAGACCAGTTAGAGGGGATTGTCAGTTCGGGGGGGAAATCCTTTCAGGAGCCATGGTTTGGTCAGTTGATGACAGGTCCACAATTATTGGCCTACCTTGTGCAGCTTCATACATGGTTTAAAGATTATAATATTAACATAGTAAATTAACTTTACATTTGGAATATATAGCATGTTGGATTAAAATAGTGTAGGGAAGAGGAGATCCTCTTCCCTTTTATAGGGAGGTTAGGTATAAATATATGAAAAAAACGATACTCATGTTCATTACTTTCTTATTATTTTCTTCGTTACCTGCACAGGCAGCGGTAAAAAAAGAAAACAGATTATGGCAGGATGAATCATTTTATTCCATAATGGTTGATCGATTCAACAATGGAGATATAACCAATGATGTAGATGTAAATGCAAAAGACCCGTTAGCCTATCATGGCGGTGATTTTCAAGGGATTATTGATCGTCTAGATTACATACATGATATGGGCTTTACAGCCATACGTTTAACCCCTATCTTTGATAATACGAAAAATGGGTACCATGGTTACTCAGTAACTGACTATTATAAAACGGACGAACACTTTGGTACTATAAAGAAATTTCAGGAGCTTGTAAAAGAAGCGCATAAGCGGAAAATGAAAGTAGTCATTGATTTTGTTACAACCAACGAAGCTACAAACCATTCCGTGGACAAGGCTTACCTAATTGATGCCGCAAAATGGTGGATCAAGAAGACCGATATTGATGGATTTAGTTTACCAGAAGTGAACCAAACAAAATTAAGTTTTTGGAAGGATTTTTCAAAACAAATCAAAGACACGAACAAGAATTTTTTCTTGCTTGGCGTTCTTTCTAAAGATACTACAGCTGACCCAAAGGAATACGAACAAGCTGGAATAGACAGTCTATTAGATTACTCTCATCTTGAAAATATAAGAAAATCGTTTGCCACTACTGATGAATCCATCAGCCAATTTAACGCTGATACTGACAAAGGACAACCATCCTTCCTACGAGCATCATTTATGGACAATGAGTATACAACACGGTTTACTACTGACATTGTTGAAAAGCGACAGTTTCCTGGTTCACGTTGGAAAACAGCATTGACTTATTTATACACTACGCCAGGAATCCCCATAATTTATTATGGGACAGAGATTGCCCTAATTGGTGGGGAAATTCCGGATAACCGCAGGCAGATGAATTTTCGAGCGGATAAGGACCTTATTGATTATATAACGAAAATAGGTGAGTTAAGGAATCAGCTCCCCTCATTAACAAGAGGCAGTATGGACATGCTTTATGAGAAAAAGGGGATGATCGTCTATAAACGAACGTATAAAGGCGAAACGTCTGTAGTGGCAATTAATAATACAAGGAAATCACAAAAAGTCATTTTATCGAAGGATCAATTGGAAAGCGGTAAAGAACTTAGGGGGTTACTTGGAGGGGACATTGTCCGTAGCCGAGATAATCAATACATCCTTATTCTTGACCGAGATAACTCAGAGGTTTATGTATTAACTGAAAAGAGTGGAGCCAATATTCCGCTGATTGTTTCCATGATTATTGTATATATTCTTGTATTCATTTTCCTTTTTTTCATCATAAAAAGAAGAAAAACAAAAAAGGTAGAGTAAACGCATTGGGGAACAATCCCAATGCGTTTTCTTATAATTATCCATTTACTACTTTTCCACCATTTACATGAATCATTTGGCCACTTACAAAGGAAGAATCATCTGAGGCTAGGAATACATAACTCGGTGCCAGTTCAAAGGGTTGTCCAGCTCTCTCCATCAAGGTATTAGAGCCGAAAGTGGCAACTTGGTCAGCAGGGAAGGTAGATGGAATGAGCGGTGTCCATATCGGTCCAGGGGCAACTCCATTTACACGTATTCCTTGGGGGGCTAGTGATTTAGCCAAGGAACGAGTAAAGGATACAATGGCCCCTTTAGTCGCCGAATAATCCAATAATTGTTCATTTCCCTCGTAGGCAGTGATTGATGCTGTATTGATGATAGAGGCTCCTTTTTTTAGATAAGGTAGGGCCATTTTTGTCATATAAAAGCAGGAAAAAATATTAGTTCGAAACGTTTTTTCGAGTTGGGCCGCCGTAATATTTAGTAAGCTTTGTTGTGGATGCTGTTCGGCTGCATTGTTCACCAAAATATCGAGTTTACTAAATTGCTCTATGGTTTGATTAACAATTTCTTTACAGTGGTCTTCTTCCCCAATATCGCCGGAGAAAAGGAGACAACGGCGTCCCTCTGCCTCAATCAGCTGCTTTGTTTCTTTTGCGTCCTGATGTTCATTTAGGTAAGCAATCGCAACATCTGCACCTTCTTTAGCAAAATAAATAGCCACTGCTTTTCCAATGCCGCTGTCTGCGCCAGTAATAATCGCAGTTTTACCTGCTAACTTTCCTCCTGCTTTATAATTTGAATCGACAAACTTTGGTCGTGGATCCATTTCACTTTCTATTCCTGGTTGATGGTTCTGATGTTGTGGGGGAAAGGTCTGTTTTTGTTGATTTGGTTTATTACTCATTCGTATTACCTCCATGATTGATTTATCTTGTTATTCTTTGGACTAATAGAAAAATTATGAACCAAAAATAAAAAAGACGAGAAGGATGGGATCCTTTTCGTCTTATGTACACTACTTTTAACAGAGTTAAACATTAGTGTTTCATTCACTACCTATAGTTAATAAACTGTACATCTACAGTAAGATCTGCTTCACGTACCAAGGAAATGATTTTTTGTAAATCATCACGGTTTTTTCCAGTGACACGTACTTGGTCGTCCTGAACCTGACTTTTTACTTTTACACCACTGTTTTTAATGATCGTATTAATTTTTTTGGCATTTTCTTTATCGATTCCTTGAACAAGCTTGGCTCTTTGACGGACTGTTCCGCCCGATGCCTTTTCTATTTTTCCATAGTCAAGGTTTCTAACGGGGATCCCTCGTTTAATCAACTTTCCAAGTAAAACATCTTTTAATTGATCCATTTTATATTCGTCATCAGAAATAAGAACAAGTTCTTCCTTTTCTAGTTTGACCTCACTCTTACTTCCTTTGAAGTCATAGCGTGTACCAATTTCTTTCATTGTTAGGGTTATTGCATTAGTGACTTCAGAAAAATCAACTTTGGATACAATATCAAATGAGCTATCTTTAGACATAAACAAACCTCCATGTATTTTATTGTATGTAGAAACAATACCTGCTAGAGTTTCCCTTTATGGGTACATTATAGTAAAATATAGCAGTTCAAACAACTTTATAAAAATAGCAGCATGAACTACCAAACGTAAATGAAATTAAAACGCTTCGAAGGAAAGGAACGTTAATATGTCAATAAATGAACTAATTGGCCAAACAACCACCTTAACTGTTGCAAGAAAAGCAACATTTGGCTATTTTTTAACGGATGGAAATGAAGATGTATTATTGCATATAAATCAAGCTAAACAGGATTTAGAAGAAGGCGATGAAGTAGAAGTTTTTTTATATGTGGATTCAGAAGGCCGAGTCTCTGCTTCAACCACCATACCAGATATAGCTGTCGGCCGCTATGGTTGGGTTAAGGTAACCGACACGAACCCGAGAATTGGTGTCTTTTTAAATATTGGACTTCCAAAGGACCTTTTGCTTGGTATAGATGATCTGCCTGTTCATAAGTCTGTCTGGCCAACAGTTGGCGATTTAGTTTATATCACAGTAAAACAAAGCAGCAATAATCTCCTCTATGCAAAACTTGCCAGTGATCAGGTTATTGAATCTATTTCTGTAAAAGCAACCAGAGAGAATTTCAATAAAAATGTTCAGGGGCACATATACCGGACAGCTAAGGTTGGCAGCTGGATTTATACGTTAGAAGGTTTTAAAGGATTTATTCATGAATCACAAAGACCACAAGAGCCTCGTTTAGGTGAAAAAGTAGAGGGGCGGATCATCGATGTGAAGGAAGACGGAACGGTGAATGTGTCCCTACTTGCGAGGAAAGAAGAATCTCAGGATACCGATGCAGACCGAATTTACGAATACCTTCTCAGCAGAAACGGAGCTATGCCTTATAATGATAAAAGTACGCCTGAGGATATACAAGACCGTTTTAACTTAAGCAAGGGTGCCTTTAAACGTGGACTCGGAAAACTAATGAAAGACGGAAAGGTATATCAAGAAGGTAGCTGGACGTATGTAAAAAAAGATTAACTCAGATTACATACTCTATTTCGTAATGACAGACAATAATGACTGACAAAGGAATTACGAAAGGAGTAATTACATGCCACACACATCTGATAATGATAAAAAAGCAAAAGATAATAATGCCTTGAGACATGAGAAAAATATGATGCGCGAAAAAAATCGTCAGGCAGGTAAAAATCAATATTCTAAAAAGACAGACCATAAATAATTAAAAAACCAGAGCAGAAAAATTGCTCTGGTTTTTTAATTATTTATGGTAGTTGGTTTAAAAAGAAAATAGATATGGTTCCTGCACCTGTATGAGCACCAATAGCTGAACCAATGTTAGAGATATAAACCTCTTTTGGATGAAACTCTTCCTCAATCATTGCTCGCATCTCTTGAGCTAATACCTCATTATCCGCATGACTAATGCCAATAGTCTGTTCCCCCATATTGGAGCCACGTTCATTCATGATTTCAATAATACGGCGTAGTACCTTCTTTTTACCTCTAATTTTTTCAATGGGAACGAGCTTTCCATCTTCAACATTTAAAATCGGTTTAATATTTAAAAGTCCACCAAGGAAGGCAGATGCCTTGGATACACGGCCGCCCTTTGCTAAATAATCTAGATCCTCAACGGTGAAGAGATGTTCCATATGCTCACTTCTAAAACGTACATCGTTTAAAATGTCCTGTTTGCTCGCATTGTTCATCGCAAGCTTGGCTGCTTCTTTTACAATTAGTCCAACACCAAGAGAAGCACATTTTGTATCAACGATCGTTAAATTAAAGTTTGGATATTTTTCCTTCACTTGGTCAAGAATCATAACAGCGGTTGAATAAGTTCCTGATAGCTCAGAAGAGAAGGCTATGTATATTCCATCTTCATTTCTTTCAGCCATTTGTGTGAAGACTTCTTCAAACAAAAGGGGAGAGGTCTGAGATGTTTTAGGTGTAGAACCGTTTCGGATGGCGTCATAGACCGTTTTTGGATCAATATTTTTAACATCTTCGTATTCTTCTCCATCTAGATGGACTTTTAATGGGAGAAGTGTGACATTGTTTTCTTCATAAAAACTTTTAGGTAAATCGCATGCGCTATCTGCTAGTATTTTTACCTGCATGAAGCTCACCTGCTTTCAAGCGTTATTTTAGTTTCAGTTTATCGGTTTCGCCTAAAAAATACAATTATGTAATTTTAGAAGGGTTGACAAACAAAAGAATAAAGGGGGACTAACATTGCTTTGGCAAGAATCAAAAAAAATAGTTATTGTAATCGCGGGTGCGTTATTAAATGCACTAGCAATGAATTTATTTCTCATACCGGCTAATGTTTATTCAAGCGGTTTTACAGGAATCGCCCAATTACTTTCAAAGGTGCTAAGTGATTATACACCTATTCAACTCTCCATGGGTATTTTATTGCTTCTATTAAATATCCCAGTAGCCATTCTAGGGTGGAGAAAAGTAGGAAAATCTTTTACCGTTTACAGCTTTTTAAGTGTGTTAATGTCCTCCTTTTTTTTAACCATCGTACCTATCAAACAAGTATCCCAAGATATTTTACTTAACGCCGTATTTGGTGGAGTTATTTTAGCTGTAGGTGTGGGGATTACTTTAAAGTGGGGAGCATCAACAGGTGGTGTAGATATCATCGCAATGGTTTTATCGAGAATGAAGGATAAACCAGTTGGTCCGTACATGTTTGTCTTAAATGGGATAATCATTGTAACTGCTGGCTTCCTGTTTGGGTGGGAAAAAGCACTTTATACACTAGTTACTTTATATACCTCAACAAGAGTCATTGATGCCATTCATACCAGACATGCTAAGCTCACGGCAATGATTATAACGAAAAAAGCAGACGAACTGAAAAAGGCCATCCATGGTTCACTAGTTAGAGGAATCACAATGATCCCAGCAAAAGGAGCGTTTTCAAATGAAACAAGGGATCTGCTAATGATCGTCATTACTCGCTATGAACTTTATGATTTAGAACGAATAATTAAGGAAATAGATCCAAATGCATTTACAAATATCATTCAGACTACAGGAGTATATGGTTTTTTTCGGAGAGAATAAAGGAAAAAGGAGACCAACATGCGAATACTACTTTGTGTTATTACGTTACTTTTCCCATCTTTGCAAAAAACAGTTACAAACGGGGTGAACGAACTGAATTATCGTTTTTATGTCATTCCGACTGCGGGATCAGAAAGGGTAGATTTCGAAATAGTCGTAGAAAACACTGGAGAGGTTCCGCTTCACTTTGAATTTCCAACTTCTCAATTGGTTGAAATAACGATTACGGACCAATCACGGAAGGAGGTTTATGTCTATTCAAAAGGACGATATTTTTTGCAGGCATTTCAGACGGTTAGTATAGAACCACATCAATCCTTAAGACGAGTAGAAAAATGGAATTATCAATTTAAGGGGAGCAGGGTTCCGCCTGGTGAGTATACCGTTCATACCACATTTCGTCCTATTAGGTTAAATGACCAACCTATCACAAATCGAACCAAGTTAACCAATAGTCAAAAATTCTATGTTCCAGAAGAAAACAATATCTTCCGTGAGGTAAAGGTGTCAGGCACCAAAGGAAATTATGTTGTCACTGGTGAGACAATTGTAAGTAACCGTGAATTATATTATTCAGTTGAAGATGGCCATTCGGAATTTATTCCTGAAACAAAGCTATTAGTTCCTTCTGATAAGGGGGAGTGGAGACTATTTAAACTGGAGGTCCATCTTCCGAATGAAAGGCTTCCTGTCAATGGTTCCTTGATGTTAAACCTTTATGAAAAGAGCTGGGACGGTAAAATCACTCATTCCTATCCAGTGATACTTGAACAATTTCATCATGAAAAAAACAGAGGCACCGAATAAAGGTGCTTCTGCTTTTTGTGCAGCTATCTGATCTGTTCAAGCTCTTGTTGCATTTGTTGGAGCTGTTCCTGCTCTGCTACCTTCGAGTTTGCATAAGCAGAACTTAGAGCATTCTTTGCTTTTGCTACAGCAGAATCATACTCATTTGGGTTGGCAGATTTCGCCATTTCAACAAATCTTCGTGCTTCCTGGAACAATTGGTTTCCCATGTTATATTCCTCCAAGCGAGGATTCATGCACATTGGCCATTTTCTGAGCTTCTGCATCGGCGTAGGTCATGTGATAAGGGATACGTTCATCATGCTTGCTGACTGTATCCACTCCTTGCTGGACAAAGCGTTTTGATTTGTTACGTTTACCCATTCGAATCCCTCCAATATGCTCAAGCTTTGATTGAAACAGCACCGCTGCCTCAAAAATAGTATGCTCCAATTGGAGGTTGTTCATTTAGGAAAACAATGGCGTTAAAAAATTATAATTTTAAATTTAACAAATCTGCCAAATAATGTCCGACTCCATCTTCTTCGTTGCTAAGGGTGACATCATTGGCAATGTTTTTTACTTGGTCGATGGCATTACCCATTGCAATACCACGGCCAGCATATTCAAGCATTTCAAGATCGTTATCCTCGTCACCGAAAGCAATGATTCTTTCTGCAGGAATGCCAAAGTACTCTGAAGCTTTCTTCAGCCCCACTGCCTTATTTAATCCGATTTTTATGATTTCGATAACATGCCATGGAGCGGCCCAACTGCGGTGATCAATCACTTCTGCATGAACATCGGATAAGTGCTGTCTAATCGTTTTTAATTGATCTTCTTCTGTATGGATTAACATACTGGTAGGGGAATCTTGTAAGTACTCAGCAAGGTCACCAGTAGTTATCTTTGGATTACCGAAGCTAAAAATGTCTAAAAGCTTTTCATCATGATAGTGAAAATAAACGTCATCGATTACTTCTGCAATGATGTTATGGAAATGAAAGCTTCTGCAAGCTTCAACAATGTCTTTTGCGACCTTAACATCAAGTGGTTCGTGATAAAATCCCCAATTAGGATTTCGTGGATGATGCATAAACGCTCCGTTAAAATTAACAATGGGCGTGTCCAAATTTAACTCACGATAATACATTTCACTTGAACGAAAAGGGCGGCCAGTTGCAATCATAACGACATGACCTTCATCCCTTGCTTTATTTATTATTTCCTTCGTTTTTAAAGAGATGGTTTTATCATCTTTAAGTAATGTTCCATCTAAATCTAATGCGATTAAATGTCTCTCGGCCATATGGACTCCTTTATAATATGAATTCTCAAATAAATGCATACTTTTAGTAAAAAAATGAACTGCATGATACACTACATTTAATGAGTTTCAAAACATTGGACTGTTATTTCTATATTTACTATGTTAACAATTATATATCCAACCTGTAAAAAATTTCACACCAAGATTGGATAAAAACCGATATACTTTTTATATAAAAGTAAATACTGTAATAAATCGTACCATTTAAAGGAGCGGAAGGAAATGAATGAGGATTTAAGAGAGAATATTATGGGTGCACTGGAGTTAGTCATTGACCCAGAACTAGGTGTAGATATTGTTAATTTAGGATTAGTATATAAAACAGAAATGGATGATGAAGGAAAGGTCACTATTGATATGACATTAACTTCAATGGGCTGCCCTTTGGCTGGAACAATTGTTGATCAAGTAAAAAGAGCACTTGCAGATATTCCTGAAGTCAAGGATGTAGAAGTAAATATTGTTTGGAATCCGCCTTGGAATAAAGAAATGATGTCACGCTATGCGAAAATTGCCTTAGGCATTCGCTAAATATAAGTGGTAATTTAATATAATATAACCTTTAAAAGCAGTGGAGTTTCATCCACTGTTTTTTCTTTTAGAGTTTTCACAAAACGTCCATATATATCGTTCAGTCTGTGAGTTAGTTCACTTTTTTTGACTATAAACACCTTTATAATACAGATTATTAAGGCTGTTTGAGTTGAAATAGCTGTTTTTAGGGGGCGTTTCATATGGCTTTTAGCCGAGATTTTAATAAAGATCCATTTATCGTTATTTGGGAACTTACACGTGCATGTCAGTTAAAGTGTTTGCACTGTCGTGCCGAAGCACAATATAGAAGAGATCCTCGTGAGCTTTCCTTTGAGGAAGGCAAACAGTTAATAGATCAGATATATGAAATGAATAATCCGATGCTCGTTTTTACGGGGGGAGATCCCTTAATGAGGGAGGATGTTTTTGATATTGCTAAATATGCAGTGGAAAAAGGCGTACGTGTCTCAATGACGCCTAGTGCCACTCCTAACGTGACCAAAGAAGCCATTGAAAAAGCAAAAGATGTCGGACTATCTCGCTGGGCATTTAGTATTGATGGGCCAACAGCAGAGGTACATGATCATTTCCGTGGAACGGCTGGGTCATTCGATCTTACAATGGAAAGAATTAAATATCTTCATGAGTTGGAGATCCCTATCCAAATCAATACCGTAATATCTCGCTATAATATAAATTATCTGGATGAAATGGCAAAAATGGTTGAAGAACTCAATTGTGTATTATGGAGTGTCTTTTTCCTTGTGCCAACAGGAAGAGGACAAGAATCAGATATGATCTCTCCCGTTGAACATGAAAGAGTGTTCAGATGGCTTTATGATTTAAGTAAACGTGTTTCTTTTGATATAAAAACAACAGCAGCACAGCATTATCGTCGAGTGGTTATTCAGCAAAAGATGCGTGAGGCTAAGGAACAAACAGCAGAGATAGATTATCTAAGTGCATTAACAGAGCAGGGATTAACAGGCTCAATCGATGGTTTAGGTCGAGCACCAAAAGGCGTAAATGATGGAAATGGATTTGTTTTCATATCGCATATTGGAGATGTTTACCCGAGTGGACTTTTACCAGTTAAGGCAGGGAATGTAAGGGAGCAGCCATTAGCAGAAATTTACCGTGAGTCACCTATTTTCAAATCACTACGGAATCCTGATCTTTATAAAGGAAAATGTGGGGTCTGTGAATTCCGCCATGTATGTGGAGGTTCAAGGTCAAGAGCTTATGCTATGACGGGTGATTATCTTGAAAGTGAACCGTTCTGTGTTTATATTCCAAAAGCACTACGGGAAAAACAGGTCCAAAAATAATCAAGATAAAAAAGAAGAGGCTGACCTTAAAAGTCAGCCTCTTCCATAACAGCTATTCAATATTGCAATAGACGGCAGAACAATTTTCGCAACCGATCTCGTCTTTTAAATATTGAAGATCTAAAATAGATATTTTACCTCGTTTTATAGAAATAATTTTATCTTTCTTTAAGTCACTGAGGATCCGATTTGTACTTTCTCGAGAAGTCCCACAGAAATTGGCGAGCTCTTGATTAGTTAGAGGCAGGTCAATTAAAATTTCATTATCTTTTTGAATACCGTAGCTATTAGTCATTCGAATTAAAGTAGAAAAAAGCGCGCCGCGTTTTCCATTTAACACAAGGTCACGAAATTTTGTTTGTGTTTTTCGGAAATGATCGCTCATCCATTTCATGAATTCAAAAGCAAGCTTACTATTTTGAAAAATTTCACTTTCAATCACATCTTTTTTAATGGCTACAATTTCTCCTTCTTCTAGTACCTTTGCACTTAATAAGTACCTAGGATTATCTGTAAAGAGTGTCAATTCACCACAAATATCATTTGTACCGCAAATTCTTAAAGATAGTTCACGTCCATCTGATGTTATTTTGCTGATTTGAACTTTTCCAGAAATGATAATGTAAAGTTCCTCTGCTTTCATCCCTTCCTGAAATAAGAAGCTTCCTCTTTCACTTCTAAATTTCCGGTCAGCAAATCGAAGTAATTCTTTTATCTCTATGGAATGAGTGGGTTTCATTGGCGTTGTCATTGTCATCCGTTTCACCTCAAGTAACATATTTTATACCTGTCAATTTTTATTAAGGATTCATTAGTATCATTCTATCCCATGATTGAGCAATAAATCGGGGTAAACAATGACAATATAGTGAAAACTCACGCAGTTTTTTTATGTAAGGTAAGAAAGGCTTATATATTTCCAAAAACAATCATTTCTTCATCAATAAACATCTGTTAAGATAAGAATTATATTAAAAGTATATTTATAGTGAATAAAGTAACAGCTTTCAAACCAAAAGACTGCTACACTTATAAGTAAATTGCTTCCTTAAATGGAGTTGATACCGAATGGAAAAAACCATTATAAAAGATAAATTTAACAGGCCATTACGTGATTTAAGAATATCAGTCATTGATCGTTGTAATTTTCGTTGTCAATACTGTATGCCAGCAGATCAATTTGGGCCCGATTTTGAATTTCTTCCGAAGACTGCTTTGCTAACCTATGAAGAAATTGAACGTCTTGCAAAGATTTTTGTAAGCTTAGGTGTTGAAAAAATTCGTTTAACAGGTGGAGAACCACTATTACGAAGAGATATGCCAATACTTGTTGAAAAGTTATCAGCCATTGAAGGCTTAAGTGACATTGGGTTAACTACAAACGGTGTCCTGCTTCCAAAATTAGCAATGGACTTAAAAAAAGCAGGTCTAAAAAGGGTCAATGTTAGTCTTGATACCTTGAATGATGAGTTGTTCGGCGAAATAAATGGACGAGGTGTTGGGACAGGACCTGTTTTAGAAGGTATTGAAGCAGCTAAGCAAGCAGGTCTAGGTGTCAAAATCAACATGGTAGTAAAAAAAGGTTTAAACGATTCAGAGATCATACCAATGGCAGAATACTGCAAAAACAATGGATTGGAATTACGTTATATTGAGTTTATGGATGTTGGCTCTACAAATGGGTGGAAAATGGACGACGTTGTTACCAAGAAGGAAATGTACTATTTACTAAAAGAGCATTTTGAGCTAGAGCCAATTGACCCCGCATATTTTGGGGAAGTAGCCAAGCTTTATCGTTATAAGGATGCGGACGTTAACGTAGGATTCATTACCTCCGTTTCTGAATCATTTTGTTCCAGCTGCACACGTTCACGACTTTCAGCAAATGGTCAAATATTTACCTGTCTATTCAATGGAAATGGCCATGATATCCGTAATTTCATGCGTAATGGCGCTAGTGATGAAGAAATTCGTAATAGAGTAACCGCCATTTGGAATGGGCGGGAAGATCGATATTCGGATGAAAGAACGGCGGAAACAACGAAAAACCGCAAAAAAATTGAGATGTCCTATATTGGGGGATAATCTCCCCATTGTATTAAATAATAGGCTGTGTTAATGAACATGATTGATTTTTATACACTGTTGATTGGAGTGGAAGGCTCGAAGACTCCTGTGGGAGTACGGTTCAGGGGAGACCCCGCAGGCGTGAGCGCCGAGGAGGCTCGCCGAAACGCCCACGAACCGCTCGAGCCTGGAGCGGAAATCAACAGACAAGTTTAACAAAGCCAAATAATAAAAAACTCTCTTAGCAAAAATAAGAGAGTTTTTTATTTCACAAAAGAGGCTGTCTCAACAGGATTATGAGACAGCCTTTTATTATTAAGAAAGATAGCGTGGGAATAAGATATTATTTTCTAAGTGTACATGCATAAAGGTAAGTCCCTCTAATGCTTCCAAACGTGCATAGACTAAGCGGTACGTACCACAAGCATCTAATGGAAGTGTATAATCAGATGTCACTGCCCGGATTTCTCTCAAAATTTCACCTGCATGATCGTGTTCTTTTTCAAGCTCAACAATCAAATTGATTGCTTCTTCACGGTTTTCCACTGTGCCATCGGCCAGTTGCTTGATTAAAGGGAAGACTACTGCCTCTTCCTTTGCCATATGCTCTATCAATTCTTTTTTAAATTCATAAAAAAGCTCATATACCTTTAATAGCTCTGGATGATTATCACCATGTACGCGAGAGACCTTTGTTACATAAGGGCTAAGCATGGTTAATTCTTCTTCAGACACACGGTGATAATTAGTGATTACGTGGTCAATAATCGTATTAGAATCGGAATCAGTCCATACCTCTATATTTTTCTCTTCGTTTTCATATTTCTTGAATACTTCTTTTAATTCTGTAAGTAAATGATCGGTATTGAGTCCGTTTTGGGCTGCTGCTTCAGACAATGGAATATTTCCGCCACAGCAGAAATCAATACGGTTTTTCTTAAACACATCACTTGTTTTTGGTAATTCGTTTACAATATCTTTAACTAATGAGTTAGATGTAAATGGGAAAGTCATAACGATATCCTCCTTAAAATTTGAAGCTGTTTGTTTTCTTGATATAAGCATAATGGAATTAGAGTGGAAACTAGGTGACCTAAATCACACATTCAATATGATTTTTTGTTTTTTTAAGTAAGATTTGTCCGATTTGTGATATTTGATATATTAGCAAGGTTTCTATAGGCTTATAATGTAATGTATAGTAGTTCATATATTGTACATAAAGTTAAACTACCCGTTTTAGGCAGGAGTGAGCAGGATGTTAGAAAGAAGAAACCCCATCCCAATAGGAGAAGCGGTTAAAAAGATCATGGAAATTCAATTACGTGGTGCGACCGAATACATATCCATAAATGATAGCTATGGCCGTTTTTTATCGGAGGATTTAATTGCAACTAGTGATGTGCCCCATTTTGATAGGGCGCCATATGATGGTTTTGCGGTTAGATCTATTGATACGAGTCAGGCTTCTCAATCCAATCCTCTAGAATTCGAAGTAGTAGATCACATTGGAGCCGGGATGGTTTCAACCAAAGTTGTTGGTCAAAATCAAGCTGTTAGAATTATGACCGGTGCTATGATGCCTGAGGGAACAGATGCAGTGGTTATGTTTGAGTTGGCAAAGGATTATGAAAAGAATGGTATTCCATACATGTCTATTAAGCGTCCATTTAAGAAGGGGGATAATGTTTCCTTCATAGGGGAAGATGCGAGACAAGGCGAAGCTCTTGTTAAAAAAGGGACACTCATCAACCCAGGTATTCAAGCCATGCTTGCTACTTTCGGCTATCATAATGTTCCGGTAGCTAAGAAGCCACTTGTGGGTCTATTTGCGACCGGTACAGAGCTATTAGAGGTGTATGAAGATTTAGTTCCAGGAAAAATTCGTAATAGTAATTCACATATGATTTGTGCACAGATTGAAAGAGCTGGTGGAATTGTCCATTATTTTGGAAAATTGCCTGATGAATTTGATACCTGCTTTGATGCAGTAAAGGATGCATTAAATAAAGTGGACGTTCTGATAACAACCGGAGGGGTATCTGTAGGAGATTTTGATTACCTACCAGCTATTTATGAAAAACTAGGGGCAGAGGTATTGTTTAATAAGGTAGCAATGCGGCCTGGTAGTGTCACAACGGTGGCCCGATATAAAGAAAAGATTTTATTTGGCCTTTCGGGTAATCCTTCAGCATGTTATGTCGGATTTGAACTGTTTGCCCGCCCAATCCTTCGGAGAATGTTATTTTCGGAAAAACCGCATTTGCGGAAAGAACTGGCTGTACTTGAAGTAGACTTTCCAAAAGCCAATCCATTTACAAGGTTTGTTCGAAGTTCAACGTTTATAGAAGCAGGCAGACTTAAATCTACACCGAGCGGTCTGGACAAATCAAACATTATTATGAGCTTAGCTGGTGCCAATTCGTTAATGATTCTGCCAGGTGGAACAAGAGGTTTTACAGCAGGCTGTGAAGTAGAAGTTCTTTTATTGGAGGACCAATCAGGCAGTGAGTGGCCTTGGTAAATCCTGTTGTTTTTCAAATTGTAGGATTTCAAAATAGCGGCAAAACTACTTTTACATTAAAGTTAATCGAACGATTAAAAAACGACCAGTTACAGACAGTAACCATTAAGCATCACGGGCATGGCGGTAAGCCCGATGCATCGATGTCCAAAGATACAGGAAAGCATCTAACCTCGGGTGCACTTGCATCCATTGTTGAGGGAGGCGGAAGAATTCTTCTTCAAGCTGAGGGGATTGCTTGCAATCTTGATGATCAGGTAGAGCTTATGAAATTCTTTAAGCCCGATGTCATAATAATCGAAGGGTATAAGCAAGAGCATTATCCCAAGCTTTTAATAATTAGAGAGACCTCTGACATACGATTACTTGAAAAAGTGAACAATGTATTAGCAGTGATTTCTTGGAATGAGGAAATAAAGGAACAGGTGAATGAAAAGTGGGCTGGTCCATCTTTTTTAATCAGTGATGAAAGAGTAATTCAGTGGACTATCCAATATGTTCAGGAACATGTACAGGTACAAAAAAATCGGTCTGAATAGACCGATTTTTTTTATATGCTATATTGTTTTGCTTAATCCACTTTGCATATTTCAACAGGACAATCCTCACAATCGATTTCCCTTTTTAAGAAATCTAAATCATGAATAGTAATTGTTCCTTTATCAATAGAAATGATATTTGTTCTTCTTAAATCACTTAGAAGCCGATTTACCACTTCACGAGAGGTCCCACAGAAATTAGCTAATTCTTGATTCGTTAAAGGAAGTTCCACTAGGATTCCTTTAGTGGTTTTGATTCCATAGCTATTACTTATTCTAATTAATGTGGAATACAATGCTCCTTTTTTTCCATGAAGGACTAAATCTCGAAATTTAGTTTGGGTTTTCCGATATTGTTGACTCATCCATTGGATGAACTCAAAGGATAGTGGAAGATCTTGTGAGAGCTTTTCCTCAAGTGTTTCTTTCTTAATAACAGCTACTTCTCCACTTTCAACTACACGTGCACTTAATAAAAATTTTGAACTTGGAGAGAATAAATTTAATTCCCCAACAAGTTCACCTTTTGAGCACATTCGAATAGTTAATTCTCTACCGTCAGGAATGATTTTACTAATTTGCAGGATTCCACTTTGAACAATATATAATTCATCTGCATTTGATCCTTCTTGAAAAAGAAAAGTACCTTTCTCGATCTTTCTATTATGGTGAACCGTATCAAAGAGATGGGATAGTGTTACGGACATTTCTTTTACTGACTGCATACAAATAACCACCTTTAAAGGTTCAAATAAACCGCTTAATAATAAAAACACAGTCAAATTTCATAAGGGTATTTTTACTATAATTATATTGTTAACAAAGAATATTTAGCAATAAATGTACAATAAGTTCATACAATCGTCATATTTAAAAAAGCATTCATTATATTTCTTAGGAAATATTGTCGAACTTTGTGAAAACTTGCAGTAAATTCCTTTAATGGGCCTCTACCGAAAAGGAAATAATAAAAATGTAGACGACAAGGAGGGAAGAAAATGGGACAAAACCACCAGTTTAAATCAGGTAAAAAGGCACCGAATAATGGAATATACATTGAGGTTGGCGACACAGGAAGCACTGTCAACAACCCCCAAAAAATAAAGCTTAAAGCGGGAGACACTTTTCCAGAAACGTCCAATGATGAACGTGTATGGACCTATCAAAGAAAACCTTAATGTATCAAGATAAGTCATCCATACGGGTGGCTTTTCTAATGTGAAAAATTTTACTTCTTTTAGAGAAATGTTTTATAATTAAGTTAAGGTCAAAAATGGTCAAATAAGGAGTGAGATGTATGGACTTAAACCGAATGACAGAACGTTTACAACAAGGATTAATGGAGGCCCAATCTTTAGCTGTAAAAAATAATCATCAAGAGGTGGATGAACCCCATATATTTTTGGCGTTAATGGATCAGGAGGATAGTCTCATTGTATCTATCCTTGAAAGGACCGGATTGTCTGTTGAGAAAGTTCAAAGCAAATGGATGGAGTCTATATCTAAAAAACCTCAGGTCACTGGAAGTGGCGTTGAACAAGGGAAATTATATATAACAGCAAAGCTGCAAAAGTTGATCGTTAGTGCTGAAGAATTTGCAGCAAAGTTTGGTGATGAGTATATATCGGTTGAACACATAGTTTTAGCAGCATGTTATGCAAATGATTCTGAAATGAAAAAAATTCTGCAATCATTTGGTAAAGCACCAGAAAATGTATTGAAGGCGATTAAAGAGATAAGGGGGAACCAGAGAGTGACTTCGCAAAACCCGGAAGCAGGATATGATGCTCTAAAGAAATATGGTAGAGACCTGGTTGCTGAGGTCAGAGCAGGGAAGCTAGATCCAGTAATCGGGAGGGACACAGAGATTCGTCATGTTATCAGGATATTATCAAGGAAAACAAAAAATAATCCTGTTTTAATTGGCGAACCAGGGGTTGGTAAAACAGCTATTGTTGAAGGGTTGGCCCAGCGAATTGTCAGAAAGGATGTACCGGAAGGTTTAAAGGACAAAACAATCTTTTCTTTAGATATGAGTGCACTAATTGCCGGTGCCAAATTTAGGGGTGAATTTGAAGAAAGATTAAAAGCTGTGTTAAATGAAATCAAAAAAAGCGAAGGGCGAATCCTGCTTTTTATTGATGAGATCCATACTATTGTAGGGGCAGGCAAGACCGAAGGTGCAATGGATGCAGGAAATATGTTAAAACCAATGCTAGCTCGAGGGGAACTTCACTGTATTGGTGCCACTACCCTTGATGAACACCGGAAATATATTGAAAAAGATCCTGCACTTGAACGAAGATTCCAGCAGGTTCTTGTGCAAGAACCAAATGTAGAGGATACAATTTCCATTTTAAGAGGTCTAAAGGAAAGGTTCGAAGTTCACCATGGAGTGAAAATCCATGACCATGCACTTGTAGCTGCTGCGACATTGTCGGATCGGTATATTACAGATCGTTTTTTACCAGATAAGGCTATTGACCTTGTAGACGAAGCCTGTGCCCTGATTCGGACGGAAATTGACTCAATGCCTACCGAACTTGATGAAGTCACACGAAGAGTTATGCAATTAGAAATCGAAGAAGCGGCATTAAGAAAAGAAAGTGATGAAGGCAGTAAAGTCAGATTGGAAACACTTCAAAAGGAATTGGCGGATTTAAAAGAGCAAGCGAATATGAAGAAAGCAAAGTGGCTTCAGGAAAAGCAAGGAATTCAGAAATTACAGGAGAAAAGGGAACAACTTGAAATACTTAGGAGGGAGCTTCAACAGGCAGAGGATCAATATGATTTAAACCGTGCAGCCGAGCTTCGCCATGGACAAATTCCCTTAGCAGAAAAAGAACTGAAAGAGTTAGAGCAGGCCATAGTAAGAGATGACCGCTTACTTCGTGAAGAGGTGACTGGGGAAGAAATTTCAAATATTGTTTCCAGATGGACAGGGATTCCACTCTCTAAACTAGTTGAAGGTGAAAGAGAAAAGCTGTTAAAATTGGAGTCTATTTTACATGAAAGAGTCATTGGACAAGAGGAAGCAGTCAACCTAGTGGCTGATGCTGTACTCCGAGCTCGGGCAGGAATTAAAGACCCTAAACGACCAATTGGATCATTCTTATTTTTAGGTCCTACGGGTGTAGGGAAAACAGAACTTGCAAAGGCATTGGCAGAATCGCTATTTGACAGCGAGGAACAGATTATCCGTATGGATATGTCGGAATATATGGAGAAACATGCAGTTTCACGTTTAATCGGTGCACCTCCTGGCTATATAGGATATGAAGAAGGCGGACAATTGACAGAAGCTGTGAGAAGAAGACCTTATTCTGTGGTCTTAATGGACGAAATTGAAAAGGCCCATCCAGAGGTTTTCAATATTCTCTTGCAGGCACTAGATGATGGGCGAATTACGGATTCACAAGGCCGAGTGGTGGACTTTAAGAATACAGTGATTATCATGACCTCCAATATTGGATCACACTTTTTACTGGACCGAAGAGATAATGAAATAGGCATTTCGGAGGATACTAGAGACAACGTGATGAACCAACTAAGAGCGCACTTTCGTCCTGAATTTTTAAATAGAATTGACGAAACCATTCTTTTTAAACCTCTGTCATTGGGAGAAATAAAAAATATTGTGGTTAAGATGATGAAGGAACTACAAATGAGATTAAGGCAGCAGCATATTGATATTTCGATTCGAGAAGATGCAAAAGAATTTATTGCTGAGAATGGTTTTGATCCTATATATGGTGCAAGACCATTAAAACGGTATATACAAAGGAATATTGAAACGAAACTCGCCCGCGAAATCATAGCTGGGCGTGTACATGAACATTCATCCGTGGAAATTGTCATTGAAAATGGAGAAGTAAGTTTAAGGGTTCATGAGCTTAATGGCTAAGAAGTAAAAAGAGACTGACTCTAAAGCTTAAGGAGTCAGCCTCTTTTTTTACATTCCCAAACGGACGATTTGCTTATTAGTGTTTTTCAACTGGTTCATTTGGAATAACTGCAGAAACAACGAAAACCAAAATTGTCACTACAACTGCTGCAATAGAACCCGAAACAAAGTCAAAACTTACTCCTGACATAGAGCTAATAACATATGTAAGCATTTGTACTAAAAGAAATGACCAGAAAAATGTCCAAAAGTATTGCACAATTATTCACCTCATACTTATTTTACATCATCATTAATATTACCATACCAAATCAAAAAAATATAGAAAAATCAGCTTTTTGTTTTTAATTGAAATTGGGCAAACTCCCTTTCATCTTTTGTGAAGTGGCATACAATACTTTGAGGAAATATGTAAAAGGAGATTTATCAATGGAAAATCGAAATTTTCTAATGGATACCCAATGGAATATCATTCATTACCCTGAAAAGCCTACAGGATTTGGGATTTTAATCATCGGAGATGAAAGGCATTTTGTGGATGAAAATAAATGCTTTTGGACTCAAAATGAAGGAAAGCTAGCTATTATCAATGAACTAAAAGAAAAAGGGTACACCATTTTTTCCTCAAATCTTTATGGGCGAAACTGGGGGAGCGAAAGTGCTGTCGAGCTTGCTCAAAGATTATATCACCATGTAATCCGTAACGAGATCATTAACAATAAAATTCATATCTTGGCAGAAGGAATGGGCGCACTTGTGGCTCTTCGATTAATGGAAAAAATGAAAGACAGTATTCGATCGATTATCCTCCTTAATCCAATCCTGTCTTTAAAACATCATCTTGAACTTGAAAAAGAGCATAAGTTCTTTTATAAAAAATTGATGAGAGAATTAGCTTCTGCCTATCATGTGGATCAAAAAGAAGTGGAAAGTAAGATTAACAATCTGGAAGGGTCTATTCATCTTGAAGCGAACTGTCCAATAAAAATCATTCAAGTCCTATCAGGTGGGAAATCCTATTCTCAGTCAAAACTGTATCAGCAGGTGATTAACACATCTGAAATTAATCCTACTTTTATTCTTCCTGAAAAAAAACCGCAGCTAGGAAAAATAGTCATCAAGTTTTTTAACAGTCATGAAAATGTACTTTAACGCTCCCTTCTCCCCAAATGAAATATTTCCTTATTAATTGGCATAGGATTCAATAAGGATAATTGGGGAGGAAGCGTTCATGGACAAGGCTATTATATTTGGTATATATGATTTTGTAAGCTTTCATGCAAGCCAGACTCTTTTAAATCAGGGGATAGAAGTGGTGGGTATTTCTTTTGAGGATAAAGACAAAATTTCATTCTATGAGGAGAAAAGACTCGAGGTAGGACGAAATGCAAATTTTACGGAACAATCATTCTCTAAGTGGGAAAAGGAGAGAGAACTGGAAAAGTCAAAAACTGTACTTGTCTTTTCAATCTATGACCAATACATGCTGAAAAAAGGATCCCACTTCCTAAAGAAGAGAGTTATGAAACCGATAGCGGATTATATCGAGAAAAATAATAAGAATCTCGAAATCGTTTGTTTGCTTCCGATTCAAGAGCTTGGTTCTAATAATGAAAGACAATTAGAGGGTTTTTTAGAACAGGTTAGTCGTATAGCGGAGAGCATGCATGTTTTTTATCTGCCAGCTATCTATGGCCCTTGGCAGCCAGAGACGTTCCTTTTTCAACAATCCATACTTTCAAAAATACAAAAGGTAGAAATACAAAAAGGTGACCGAGAATGGACAGAGGATACTCTTTTTGTATGTGATGCAGTGGAATCTATTTTTGCAATGGTAGAATCAGAGAGGCCAGGTAAATACGTGTTACAAAGTGGTAAAAAAGATTATTGGTCTGAGTGCGCGGCGTACCTTCAGATTGATGAAAACCTTTCTATAAAGAACGTATCGGAGCCTGTGAAAATTGACAAACAAATAGTAACAGTACCTGTTCGGCACATCACTCCAATCGCGGATTCTATAACTCAGCAAGTAGAGCATGTACGTCGTTTATTTCAGGGGAATTTATAAAAAGGAAAAATGTGTCTTTTCATTTTATAATACAAAGAGTAGAATTAAGGGAAAAACGGTCCTTTCGCATAGCTTAATGTTTACAATATGAAAATGATAAAAGAAATCGTTGGAGATATGACCGATGTATTAAGGAGTTGCATGGAATGCTAAAGCGTTTCGGAATCATTCTTTTATGTCTTCTTTTACTTGGAGCTTGTGGGGAAACAAAGTCTACAGGGAAATTGAAAAAGGTAGGCTTGCTAGTTCCTGAGACGGTAAATGATCAAGTATGGGGAACAAAGGGATTTAAAGGAATGTTAAAAATACAATCAAAATTTAATGTTGATGTATTTTATAAAGAAGGAATGAATTCGGAAGCCGTGGTTAAACGCGCGGTCGAAGAGTTTGACCAAAAAGGGGTTAACCTAATCTTTGGTCATGGAGCAGAATATGCTGAGTACTTTAATAAAATCTCTAAAGACTATCCGAAAATTCACTTTGTCAGCTTTAATGGGGATGCAAAGAATTCAAATACAACGAGTCTTAACTTTAAAGCGCATGCAATGGGCTTTTTTGGAGGGATGGTTGCTGCTCATATGTCAAAACAACATAAAGTAGGAGTGTTGGCTGCTTATGAGTGGCAACCAGAAATTGAAGGGTTTTACCAGGGAGCTCTAGCTGAAAATAATCAAACTCATGTGAGCATAGAATATGTCGGAAATTGGGATGATGAAACTAAGGCAATCCAATTAGTTGATCGTATGTTGGAAAATGGAGTGGATGTGGTGTATCCTGCAGGCGATGGTTATAACGTTCCGGTAATTGAACGAGTAAAGGAACAAGGCCTTTTTGTTATTGGCTACGTTTCAGACCAGTCAGACCTAGGAGAATCTACCGTTTTAACAAGTACGATTCAACAGGTTGATAAATTATATGAAAAAGTGGCAGATCAATACAATAAAGGCGAACTAAAATCAGGTAATCTTTCCTTTGACTTTCATGATAACGTCATCTCACTTGGAAAGTACAGCCCTTTAGTTAAGAAAGAGTTCATTCAGCAAATGAACAAGCATATAGAGGATTACAAGGAAACAGGCAAATTGCCTAAATAATATTATTAAAGGAGTACATAATGAACAATCAAGATCACACATTACAATTTATGCAAATCGCGATGAAGTATTTACCAGAGGCAAAGGAACAATTGGATCAGGCTGGGGTTGAATTATCTATGGAATTAATCCAACCATTTATGAACCTATTTACTAAAGTAATGGAAGAGGCATATGAATTAGGAAGAGAAAGTGCCTTAAGTGAATTGAAGCAATCTTAATGATGAAAAGGCTGACCATCTATGAGTCAGCCTTATTTCTTTTTCCATAATTGTTCGATATAGGGATATACTTTTTGAAATAAGGGTTTAAATCCCTTCATAGATTCCATTAATGTATCAATATTGTTCATTAGTTCTTCATAATCAATCGTAGATTGCTGACGAGATGGTTCCTGTGTCTGATGATCCTGACGGGGTTGATGTCTACCAGGGCCAAACATTAAACTGGTAAAACGGTCTGACTCTTTTCTCTCCTCGTTCTTCCGTTCTTCCATACCTGCATCCTCCATTTCATTTCCTCTTAATTTTAGAATATGACTAAACAAATAATTGGAATGTACATTAGCGGAGAATATAAAAGAAGAAACAGTTGCTTAAAATGGGGTCTATTTGATAAAATTAGTACCAAGTCATAATAATTGATATTAATTTTTGATAAAGAGTTAGTTAAAAAGGAGATGGAACGTGTGAGAGCTGGTATTGTCGGAATTGGTAGGTATTTACCAGAGAAGATAGTCACTAATCAGGATTTAGAGAAAATAATGGATACCTCTGATGAATGGATTCGTACCAGAACAGGCATTGAAGAGCGGAGAATTGCTGCGGATGATGTGGATACCTCAGATATGGCGTTTGCAGCAGCTCAAGAGGCTATCAAACATGCCGGGATTACAGCTGAGGAGATCGATTTAATCTTGGTAGCTACGGTAACACCTGATACACCATTTCCTTCAGTTGCTTGTCGAATTCAAGAGAAACTAGGTGCAACGAAGGCTGCTGCAATGGATATTAGTGCAGCATGTGCCGGTTTTATGTATGGCATGGTTACTGGAAAGCAGTTTATTGAAACTGAAGTATATAAATATGTTCTAGTCGTTGGTGTTGAAAAGCTTTCAAAAGTTACAGACTGGAATGACCGAAATACAGCTGTCCTTTTTGGAGATGGCGCTGGTGCTGCCATCTTAGGTCCAGTTTCAGAAAACCGTGGAATTTTGTCCTTTGAGCTAGGGGCTGATGGTACAGGAGCAAAGCATTTATACCAAGACGAATATATCATTATGAATGGTAGAGAAGTATTTAAGTTTGCTGTTAGACAAATGGGAGAAAGCAGTTTACACGTTCTTGAGAAGGCAGGTTTAACTAAAGAGGATGTTGATTTCTTAATACCGCATCAAGCGAATATTCGTATCATGGAAGCATCCAGACAAAGATTAGAACTACCTGTTGAAAAAATGTCCAAAACCGTTCATAAATATGGTAATACATCAGCTGCATCCATTCCTATTTCTATTGTGGAGGAATTGGAGGCAGGAAAACTTAAAGATGATGATGTTATTGTCATGGTAGGCTTTGGTGGTGGCTTGACATGGGGAGCTATTGCTATACGTTGGGGGAAATAAAGATTAGCGTATAAGGATACTTACTAGTATCTATGCAAGTTGAATTGCTTGAAAATAACATTTACTATTACAAAAAAGGGAAATGATTGTTGAAAAGGAGATGTACAAATGAACAAGCGTAGAGTTGTAGTAACAGGCGTTGGAGCGGTGACACCGCTTGGTAACGATGTTGAAACAACATGGAAAGGGATTATTGAGGGGAAATCAGGTATTGGTCCACTGACTAGAGTCAATGCGGACGAATATCCAGCTAAAGTGGCTGCTGAGTTAAAAGATTTTAATCCCGAAGTGTTTATGGATAGAAAAGAAGCGCGAAAAATGGATCGTTTTACACAATATGCAGTTGCGAGTGCATTAATGGCAGTTAAGGACGCCAATCTAACTATTAATGAAGAGAATTCAGAACGTGTGGGTGTGTGGATCGGGTCTGGTATTGGAGGAATGGAAACATTCGAACAACAATATGAAACCTTCCAAAAAAGGGGATACAAGCGGGTTAGTCCATTCTTTGTCCCAATGCTAATTCCAGATATGGCAACTGGTCAGGTGTCAATTACCCTCGGTGCAAGAGGATTTAATTCATGTACAGTTACAGCATGTGCAACTGGAACGAATTCCATTGGAGATGCATTTAAAGTTATTCAGCGTGGTGATGCGGATGTTATGGTAACAGGTGGCGCTGAAGCACCAATCACAAAAATGTCTGTTGCTGGGTTCTGTGCCAATACAGCACTCTCTACAAATCCTGATCCTCAAACAGCAAGCAGACCATTTGATAAAAACCGGGATGGCTTCGTCATGGGTGAAGGGGCAGGTATCATTATTTTGGAAGAGTTAGAGTATGCCCTTGCACGAGGAGCTAAAATCTATGCTGAAATCGTCGGTTATGGAGCAACAGGTGATGCTTATCATATCACTGCCCCTGCACCAGGTGGTGAAGGCGGTGCTCGAGCAATGAAAATGGCCATTAATGATGGTGGATTACAACCTCAAGACATTGATTATATTAACGCACATGGTACTAGTACTGAATATAATGATAAATTTGAAACACTTGCGGTTAAGGAAGTATTTGGAGAGCATGCTTATAATCTTGCGATGAGTTCAACCAAATCGATGACAGGCCATCTGTTAGGAGCTGCAGGTGGAGTGGAAGCGATCTTTACCGTATTAGCGATGAGAGATAGCATACTCCCACCAACCATTAATTATGAAACTCCGGATCCTGAATGTGATTTGGACTATGTAGTAAATAAAGCCCGTTCACAAGAAATCAAGGCAGCTATGAGCAACTCACTTGGCTTCGGTGGACACAACGCAACCATTGTATTTAAAAAATACGAATAAAAACTTTAGGTCGACCAGATAAAATGTCTGGTCGATTTTTCTGTTAGACCACAGTCCTTAATACTGTGGTATTTTTCATGTATGTATAAATATAGTAAGTAGAAAATTTCGTGGTTGTGAATACATAAGAACTGCTTTGATGAGTTCAAGGGCAGTTGTGTCCGAATCAGGTGAGGATTCGGACAGCTAAGATGAATACAAGGGCAATGGTGTCCAAAACGGGTGTTGATTTGGACAGCTAAGATGGATCCAAAGGCGATCGTGTCCGAATCGGGTGTTGATTTGGACAGCTAAGATGAATGCAAGGGCAATGATGTCCGAATCAGGTGAGGATTCGGACAGCTATGATGAATACAAGGGAATGGTGTCCGAATCGGGTGTTGATTTAGACAGCTAAGATGGATGCAAGGGCAATGATGTCCGAATCAGGTGAGGATTCGGACAGCTAAGATGAATATAGGGGCAATGGTGTCCAAAACGGGTGTTGATTTGGACAGCTAAGATGGATCCAAAGGCGATCGTGTCCGAATCGGGTGTTGATTTGGACACGATAAGATGAATACATAGGTGATCGTGTCCGAATCGGGTGTTGATTTAGACAGCTAAGATGGATTCAAAGGCGGTCGTGTCCGAATCGGGTGTTGATTTGGACAGCTAAGATGGATGCAAAGGCGACCGTGTCCGAATCGAGTGTTGATTTGGACAGCTAAGATGAATGCAAGGGCAATGATGTCCGAATCAGGTGAGGATTCGGACAGCTAAGATGAATACAGGGGCAATGGTGTCCAAAACGGGTGTTGATTTGGACAGCTAAGATGGATCCAAAGGCGATCGTGTCCGAATCGGGTGTTGATTTGGACACGATAAGATGAATACATAGGTGATCGTGTCCGAATCGGGTGTTGATTTAGACAGCTAAGATGGATGCAAAGGCAATCGTGTCCGAATCGGGTGTTGATTTGGACAGCTAAGATGGATGCAAAGGCGACCGTGTCCGAATCGAGTGTTGATTTGGACAGCTAAGATGAATGCAAGGGCAATGATGTCCGAATCAGGTGAGGATTCGGACAGCTAAGATGAATACAGGGGCAATGGTGTCCAAAACGGGTGTTGATTTGGACAGCTAAGATGGATCCAAAGGCGATCGTGTCCGAATCGGGTGTTGATTTAGACAGCTAAGATGGATTCAAAGGCGGTCGTGTCCGAATCGAGTGTTGATTTGGACACGCTAAGATGAATTCACTGGTCGCCGTGTCCGAATATGTCAGACTCTCAGTAAATACTAAATAATAAATACATTTTTTTTAAAAATCCAAACACCATTCTTTTCAATTAAAACTTATATACCTTCATCTCCACTGCTAATGTTAAAGAACATCTTTGTCAATCAATTCATAAAATGGTTAAAGCGGGCTTACAGGAGGTGGAGAAGTATGGGAGTAATCAAAACAGACAGCTGGTTATTGGCCGATTTTGATAATGCCATAAAAATATGTGAAAAACTGCAACCGTATTTCAAGGGGAAAACAGCAAAACAAATTTACAACCAATTATTAAACTTTGGGATGTATCAGCCTTCGAGATCTTCAAAGGATTTCCTCCACGAAATGAATGAACAGAAAGTATGGGACCAAGTGGAACGTCTATTGGCTAAATATAAAGTTAAATGGAATGGTCCGGACATACCTGTTTTTCTCTTTCCTTTAGCCCAGTCTAGAAGTCTTTTTAGTAGAACAGACAGGAATAAGGGAGGAGTTTCTTTTCCTGATAAAATGTTTTTATTTCTTTCCTCCCATGAAGATGCCAAAGAGATAGAAGCATTGTTTGTCCATGAATATCATCATGTATGCAGGCTCCGTAAGATGAATAAAAAAATGGAGGATTATACACTATTAGATTCATTGGTAATTGAAGGTTTGGCTGAATATGCAGTATTGAAGCAGTGTGGAGAGGATTACTTAGCAGATTGGTGTAGTATGTATACTGAAAAAGAAATAACATATTTTTGGAATAAATTTCTAAAAAAACAATTAGAGTTAAAAAAGAATGAAAGAGTTCACGACGAACTATTATTTGGAGGTGGAAGAGTACCTAAATTACTAGGGTATGCTGTTGGATATAACATTATTGATAAATATTACAAAAATCATAATTATTCTACAAAACTATCATTTGAGATACCAGCTGACAAATTTGTCAATAAAGCAAAATAGTGGAAGATGAAAAAGCCTGTTAAATCAGGCTTTTTTTGTTTTCACTAGATTGAAAATTATCAAGATTGTAAAAAAGTCTTGCAATTGTAACAATTCAGTAATAGAATTTTATTAGAATATAACGAATTCACAGAATAATCCAAAAAAGTAAGAAGGTGTACTATGAGCATAAAAAAATCGTTACTCAAAGAGGCACCATTGCTCGAAGTGAGAAATTTAGAGACAGCCTTTGATATTGAGGGTACTGATTATAACGCAGTAGATAATGTATCTTTCACTGTAAAGCCACGACAAATTGTGGGGGTTGTGGGTGAATCTGGCTGTGGTAAATCTGTTATGAGTCTATCAATTATGAAGCTACTTCCAAAAGGAATTGGAAAAGTAAAATCGGGTGAAATCATTTTCGATGGTGTAAATCTTGAGAAAATGAATGAATCACAAATAAATAAAATTCGTGGAAAAGACGTGTCAATGATTTTCCAAGAGCCAATGACATCTTTAAACCCAGTATTTACGATTGGCTATCAGCTGCAAGAAGTCCTTTTCAATCATATGAAGATTTCAAAACAAGAGGCTCGTCAAAAAGCAATAGCTCTTTTAAAGAGTGTAGGGATCTCTCGACCTGAAAAAATTGTGGACGAATATCCCCATCAATTGTCAGGTGGAATGAGACAAAGGGTCATGATTGCAATTGCCATTGCCTGTCAGCCTAAGCTATTAATTGCGGATGAGCCAACTACTGCGCTTGATGTTACGGTGCAGGCACAAATATTGGAACTTTTAAAAGACATCCAATCTGTAAATGATATGTCCGTTATTTTGATTACACATGATTTAGGTGTAGTTGCAGAAATGTGTGATGAAGTTATTGTCATGTATGCTGGTAAAATTGTAGAACGGACGGATGTCGATACACTCTTTCATAATCCTAAACATCCATACACTACATTACTTTTGGGTGCAATCCCAAAAATGGAGGAAACGGAAGAACGATTAAGCTCAATTCAAGGAATTGTACCATCTCTGATCAATATGCCAAAAGTGGGCTGCCGTTTTGCCAATCGATGTCCAAAAGCTATGCCTGACTGTTTTACTATTACCCCTGAACTAGCAGAAGCAGAGGATCGTCATGAAGTTGCCTGCCTGCTTTTTGAAACTAGTAAACCAAGACAAGGGGTGAGTAAATGAGTACCGGAACTGTACATAAGAACCAGGAGGCCACTCAAGCAGAGAATCTATTAGAGATACAGAATCTCAAAACCTATTATCCTGTTAAAGGTGGTTTTTTTAAACGAACCGTTGGAAATGTGAAAGCGGTTGATAATATCTCTTTTGAAATTAAAAGAGGGGAAACACTTGGACTAGTTGGTGAATCAGGCTGTGGTAAGTCTACAGCAGGTCGGACGATTCTACGATTATTAAAACCAACCGATGGGAAAATTCTCTTTGACGGAAAAAATATAACGAATATATCTGGGAAGTCTCTTCAAGAAATTCGAAAAGATATGCAGATGGTATTTCAGGACCCTTATGCTTCTTTGAATCCGATGCAAATGGTAGGGGATATCATCGCTGAACCTATTTATAATTTCTCCAGAAAAAGTAAAGAAGAATTAAAACAAGAAGTGATGGATTTATTAACAAAAGTGGGTTTACCACAGGATGCCTATTATAAATATGCTCATGAATTTTCAGGCGGTCAGCGCCAAAGAATTGGTATCGCTCGTGCCCTTGCCCTGAGACCGAAACTAATTATTGCGGATGAACCAGTTTCTGCACTTGATGTATCCGTCCAATCACAAGTATTAAATCTATTAAAAGATTTACAAAAAGAATTTGATTTAACCTTCCTCTTTATTGCGCATGACTTAAGTGTTGTGAAGCACATGAGCGATAGGATTGGTGTGATGTATTTAGGTAATATGGTTGAGATTGCAGATAAGGACAGCCTTTATGCACAACCACTACATCCATACACACAGGCGTTAATTTCGGCAATACCATCTCCTGACCCAAGGGTGAAAAAAGAAAGAATTATTTTAAAAGGGGATGTACCAAGTCCAATTAATCCGCCGTCGGGCTGTCCATTCCATCCACGTTGTCCAATGGCAATGGAGGAGTGTTCGAAAAGTAAACCAGTATTAAAGGAGGTGAAGCCTTCTCATCGAGTAGCTTGCCACCTTTACTAAAAAAGGAAAAAAATACAATTTCTCTAGGGGGGAAAACAATGAAGAAGAAAAGTATGCTTATGCTGGCTGCCTTGATGCTTGTTCTATCAGCATTCTTAGCAGCATGTAGCAGCGACAAAGCAGGTACAAAGAAAAACGAAAACGAAGGTAAGTCTGGTGAAACAGCTGAAAAACCTCAGGATGGCGGTACATTAGTATACGCGCTTGATTCAGCTCCTGAAGGCAAATTTAACTACACATTTTATGGAACAGCAACAGACCAATATGTAATTGATTTCTTTGATGAAAACCTTATTGATTACGATGCACAATTGAAAGCACAGCCACATATTGCTTCTTGGAAAACTGAAGATAATAAAGTATTTGATTTTGAAATTAAAAAAGGTGTTAAATGGCACAATGGTGATGAGTTATCAGTAAAAGACTGGGAATTCTCATTATACACTGTTGCTAACAAAGACTATGAAGGTCCACGTTTTGATAACGTTAGAAATATCGTAGGTGCACAAGATTTCCATGATGGAAAAACAGATAAAATTGAAGGTATTAAAGTAATTGATGATTACCATATCCAAATTACTTTTGATAAAGCGCGTGTAAACAACTTGGATAACCTTTGGACATACCCAATGAACCGTACTGCATTTAAAGGTATTGCAGTAAAAGATATGATGAGCTCTGAGCAAGTACGTACCAAGCCAGTGGGCTTAGGACCATTTAAAGTGACTAAAGTGGTTCCAGGTGAATCAGTAGAAATGGAACGCTTTGATGACTATTTCGGTGGTAAACCACATATTGAAAAGGTTGTTGTAAAAGTTATTGACCCATCTCTATCTGTGGGAGAACTTAAAAACGGTACACTTGATATGACATCATTCCACCCAAGCATTATTGATCAAGTAAGGGCACTTGACAATGTAAATACAATTACTTACCCAGGTGTTAGCTACTATTATGTTGGATTCAGATTAGGTACTTGGGATGGCGAGAAGAACGTCATGAATGAACCAAAATACCAAGAGAAAAAGCTTCGTGAAGCAATGTACTACGCAATTAATCGCGAAGAGTGGGTTAAGGCATTCTTCTTTGGTGTTGGTAAACCGGTTAACCGTCCTATCCCAACAAATCACTGGATTGCTGCAGATAATAAAGATTTAGAACAATACAAATACGACCCGAAAAAAGCAAAAGAATTGTTAGACGAAGCTGGATACAAAGATGTTGATGGCGATGGCTTCCGTGAAGATCCAAACGGTAAGAAATTTGTTGTAAACTTCAGTCACTATGCAACATCAAACCCAACATTCGAATCACGTGCAAAAGCGTTAACTCAATATTGGGAAGAAGTAGGTTTAAAAACTAAGTTAACTATGACTGATGCTAACTTATACTATGACATGCTTGAAAAAGCAGATAAATCAATGGAAGTATTCTTCGGCGGCTGGTCAACAGGTGCTGATCCAGATCCAACTCCACTTTGGGGAACAAAATCACTTTGGAACTACCCTCGTTGGGTAAATGCTGATAGTGATAAGTTATTAGACCAAGCACTTGATATTAATGTAGTAGGAACTGATAGCGAAAAGCGTAAAGACCTTTATGTTCAATGGCAAAAACTATTCATGAAGGAACTTCCTGTGTTACCAATTGCTGAGCTTGAAGAAACAATGGCAGTAAGCAAGCGCGTTAACGGTGTGAAGTTCGACGTTTCTGGTAACAACCGTCCAAATGAATGGTGGATTAAACAATAATTACAAAAAGATTAACATGTAAAAAACTATGTTAATTGCTTAATAGGATTGAATAATTCCAGGGGTTCAGTGGGATGAGGGAGGAAGTATACTGCTTCCAATTTCCCTCCTCCCATTTGAACACTTTGGATACATACAACATGTATGTAACATAGTTTAAAGACAAGGAGAATGCACATGCTGAAGTATGCATTTCGTAGAATTCTGGGCATGATTCCGATGTTATTCCTCATTTCGATCGTTGTTTTTTCCTTGGCAAAATTGATGCCAGGAGATTCCCTAAGCGGGGAAATCGACCCAAGGAATACCGACCCACAATATATTGCTGATATGCGGGAAAAGCTGGGTTATAATGACCCGTTACCACAGCAATATGCACGTTGGATTGGAGATTTTGTTCAAGGGGATTTTGGTAAGTCAGCTCGTTTTAAAATACCGGCAGCAGAAGTAATCGGAGAACGTATACCTAATACATTGCTACTAGGTTTTACCTCCATATTAATAACTTATATTCTTGCCTTTTTTATGGGCTCATATGCCGGAAGAAAACCATATACTTTAGGGGATAATTTAATTGGAGGTCTAAATTATTTAGGTCTATCCATACCGTCGTTTATTGCTGGGGTATTTGCCATTTTCCTTTTTTCTTTTACGTTAAGTTGGTTTCCCTCAAATGGTTCAGTTGACATAGGTGTTACCGATGGGACACTGGAATATTGGTTAAGCCGCCTACATCATGTATTTCTTCCTGCAGTAGTCCTAGGACTATTAAGTACGGCAAGCTATACACAATTTTTACGTAACGATATAATAGATAATAGCCGAAAAGATTTTGTTCGTACTGCACGAGCAAAGGGAACGCCTGAGAGAAAAATTTACAATGTTCATATCTTAAGAAACTCAATTATTCCACTTATTACTTTTTTAGGTTTTGATTTAGTTGCAATTATCAGTGGAGCGATTATCACTGAAACAATTTTTACTTATCCAGGTCTTGGACAACTATTCTTACAATCAGTTGGTACCAGGGATTACCCAGTTTTAATGACGTTGACAATGTTATTCTCCTTCTTAACACTAGTTGGCAACCTTGTAGCTGACATTTTATACGGTGTTGTAGATCCGAGAATTAGGCTAGATTAGGGGGAGAAAAAATGGAAATTGTAACTCAGAAAAATCCTAATATTAGTACAGCACCCCCGAAAAAAAGTTTATCACCGTGGGCTATCGCTAGAAAAAAGTTTTTAAAGAACAAACTGGCTATGATTAGCTTTGTATTCTTAGTCATTGTGGCAATCATTTCTTTTCTTGCACCATATATTACAACCGCTGATGTTACAAGGATTAATATTGGTCAGATGTCTTTAGAGCCATCGAGTAAACATTGGCTTGGCACAGACAAGGCAGGTAGGGATGTATTCACCAGGTTACTATATGGTGGACGAATTTCATTATTAGTAGGACTAAGCTGTACACTTTTTGTCATATTCCTCGGGACAATTATTGGCTCGATTTCAGGCTATTTTGGTGGTGCAGTAGATAGTATACTAATGAGATTTACAGATTTTATCTTAAACTTTCCTTTTCTTGTATTTGTTATTGTGCTAAATGCCATTCTTTTTGGAAAAGTAAATGGGTTATGGGTTTTAATTGGGACCATAAGCATATTAAGCTGGGGTGGAATTGCGAGGATTGTTCGAAGTAAGATTCTTGCTGAAAAAGAAAATGAATACATTGTAGCTGCCATTTCAATTGGCTGTTCTCCTGCTAAAATAATCGTTAAACATTTATTACCCAATATCTTATCAACCATTATTGTTCAAGCGACAATTACATTTGCAACAATGATAGTTGCGGAGACAGGTTTAAGCTTTCTAGGCTTTGGTGTTCCTCAAGAAATTCCAAGCTGGGGGAATATGTTAAATTCAGCAAATGAACCAGATGTACTCCAGTTTAAACTTTGGATCTGGGTGCCCCCTGCCTTAACGATTACTGCAACTATTTTATCGATAAACTTTATCGGTGAAGGCTTAAAAGACGCCTTTAATCCAAAATCAAGAAGATAAAATCTACCATTACGACATGGTAGATTTTTTTGTTATGGAGAAGAAGGGCGCATAGAAGCAGTCTATGAGCCCAAAGTGGCTAAAAGAAAGAGAAGAAGGGCGCATAGAAGCAGTCTATGAGCCCAAACTGGCTGAAAGAAAGAGAAGAAGGTCGCATAGAAGAGGTCTATGAGCCCAAAGTGGCTAAAAGAAAGAGAAGAAGGTCGCATAGAAGCAGTCTATGAGCCCAATCTGGCTGAAAGAAAGAGAAGAAGGTCGAATAGAAGCGGTCTATGAGCCCAAACTGCCTGAAAGAAAGAGAAGAAGGTCGCATAGAAGCAGTCTATGAGCCCAAAGTGGCTAAAAGAAAGAGAAGAAGGGCGCATAGATATAAATGCTAATTTAAGCATGTACAAAAATGATTGCTTATTGACCCAGGCATTTTCCCTTAGCTCTAGCACAACTTTACATGGAGAGGCGGGCATGATAGCCTTGTGTGGCAAAGCCAGCCCTTGATACTGCTGGCTTCTTGGCTCGGAAGCCATGCCCCCAGACAGAGGCTCCATGTCAAGTTTCTCCGCTTTCCCACTAACTTCAATTAATTTCCATAAAATCATTTTTGTACATTGTTATGCAATGTTTTGTCATTTACACATAGAAGCAGTCTATGAGCCCAAATTGTCTGAAAGAAAGAGAAGAAGGTCGCATAGAAGCGGTCTATGAACCCAAAGTGTCTGAAAGAAAGAGAAGAAGGGCGCATAGAAGCAGTCTATGAGCCCAAACTGGCTGAAAGAAAGAGAAGAAGGGCGCATAGAAGCGGTCTATGGGCCCAAAGTGGCTAAAGAAAGAGAAGAAGGTCGCATAGAAGCACTCTATGAGCCCAAGTTATGTACCAATATATTTCCTAACATAAATATAGGAGACGCACCATATACATATGAATAATTTAAAGGGACAAGTATTAAATTTAATAAATACAGTTGGTGCAAAATATATATTAAGGAATAATTTAACTAAGGTCTGCCCATACTGATTGACAAACAGTTTTTGAAGTGAGGGGTTGTAAAATGTTGTATCTTCATGATGTTTGGGTAAATTGGTTTGAAGGGGAAGAAAACGGTTATAATGTATGCCACTTTCATGAATGGCGTAAGGATGATGGAGTGGAATTGTTGGACCAAGTACCACTTTTAAAAATCGAGCCGATTCTATTTAACTACATCGAGAATGATTTATCAGAATTACCTCAACAGCTCCTAGATGACATTTATCAGAAAGCATATTTAAGAAAAAACCATGAAAGAGTTCAACTTGATTATTGTTTCGTTGTCACAGACGGGACAGGGATTTTAGCCGTAGATACGATTGGCTATACCATCCCTATTCGAAAAAGCAGACTAATTCCAAGACAGGAACAGCTTGTTTACGAGATGATTAGTCAGCATGAAGCTAAAAAATACCATTTTTATGGACAACCGAAAACAAAGGATTTTCATATTCTTTCACCTGAACCAGAACTGATGAATGGATTGACGAGAAAAGAACGTCAGTTAAAGCAACTATTGTTCATGGCTCTTGACCAATTACTTTCATCAAATAATGAAGCAGAGGTAAGGTATTGGTTTACAGAATGGTGTCCTGAGAAATATTCGACTATTCAAGAATTGAATTTTGAGGAAGCGTGGGAACAGCTCTTTGAGGAAGCAAAGTACGGCTGGTCTAAACGGCATGAAACTTTTTGTGAGAATTTAATTAAGGGACAGCCCTTTTTCGAGAAGCTTTGGGAAATGGAACATGGTCCTAAAGTAAACTAAAAGCCTGATCCAAAAGGAATAAATCCTTTTGGGCTCAGGCTTTTGTTTTTTAAAATTTATATTATTTTCTCTTTCGGCCAAGACCCATGGCGTTTTCCATCTTTTTAAGGGTCTTGTTTGCCACAAGGTTTGCCTTTTCAGCTCCACGATCTAAAATTTCATCCAGTTCGCTTGATTCCATTAAGTTATAATATTTCTCTTGAATTGGTTTAAAGACATTAACCACTACATCAGCTAAATCACCTTTAAAATCTCCATATCCTTTACCAACATACATTTCCTCAATTTCGGCAATAGGTTTCTTAGCCAAAATTGAATAAATGGAAAGCAGATTGGAAACACCTGGTTTATTTTCTTTATCAAATTTGACAATTCCGTCTGAGTCTGTAACAGCGCTTTTTATTTTTTTAATGATCTGTTTAGGGTCATCTAAAGGAGTAATAAAAGACTTTTGATTTGGGTCTGATTTACTCATTTTTTTGGTAGGCTCTTGGAGAGACATAATTCGAGCGCCGACCTTAGGAATACTGATTTCCGGTACAGTAAGGATATCATTGTATTTTTTGTTAAATCTTTCGGCCAAGTCACGTGTTAATTCCATATGTTGCTTTTGGTCTTCGCCGACCGGTACAAGATCTGTATTATACAATAATATATCTGCAGCCATTAGAGGTGGATAGGTCAATAGACTAGCTGAAACAGCTTCTTTACCTGTTGATTTGTCTTTAAATTGTGTCATTCTTTCCAATTCACCAATATAAGAGACACACTGCATCATCCAACCTGCTTGAGCGTGTGCAGGTACCTCAGATTGGATAAATAAGGATGCCTTGTTTGGATCAATCCCTACAGCAATATATAGCGCAGCTAAGCTTCTAATATTTTTACGGAGTGTTACAGGATCTTGGGGAACTGTTATGGCATGCTGGTCTACGATGCAAAAGTAGCAATTATATTCATGTTGCAACTCGACAAATTGCATCATAGCCCCTATATAGTTCCCAAGTGTTATTGTACCACTCGGCTGAATACCAGAAAAAATCGTTTTCATTATTAATCCTCCTAAAAGTTATATAAAAAAAACCATTCATCCCTAATACTATAGGGACGAATGGTTCGCGGTACCACCCTAAATTACTCATATGAGTCACTCAGTTCCAAAATAGCTGGTCGCCTTTTGGAGTCCTACTAACGCAAGGATCACGTCTATTCCTACTACTTCTATTTTCCTAAATAGAAGGTTCAGATAGAAGCTCAAAAGTCCATTCCGTATTTTTTCGCGTTTGTTTTCACCAGCCACAAACTCTCTTAACCGAATGAAAATACGTACTAATCTTTATCATCGCTAAACATCTTATATTTGATTATGCTAATTATAAATGAAGAACATAACCAGTTTCAAGTCTGCAAATAATAATAGAGGCAAAGAGCTCCTAACATGAGTAATCCATTGACCAATCCGTAAAAAAGGAGGGGCTTCTGATCGATAGTGATTAACTCAGATAGTGCTGGAATTTCCTCCAACTTTCTCTTGTTTTCTCCTCTTGAAAAAGCAAGATTAAAGGATTTACCTATTACATCGTAAAAGCCGGAATGAATCGTGTAGAGAAGCAACGATGTTAACAGAAGTAGAGAGGAAATGTAAAAAGATATATTGATATAGCTAAGTAAGGAAATTTCCATATTGGAAATGAAGGAAATTATTACTATTAACAACTGTGTTAGTCCAAGAACAACAAATTTCTTCTTAAATCTAGGATTCACTAGATTACCTCCAAATCATTGATTTAATAAGGGAAACTACCGAATATTATACATGAAAATCTGTATAAGTCTAAATTATATCATAGCTATTTGTAATGATTACGTAAAAATTGTTTCTAACTTGTAAATTAAATTATAAAAAATAATGTACAATTAATTCAAAATATGTATAATAGAGAATGTAGTAATTTTTCAGAATAATAGAAAAGGGAGGTCTACAAGTGAAGAAATCAAAACTTTCACTACTTTTAGTTTTATCACTAGTACTTAGCATGTTCCTAGCAGCATGTTCAGGCGGCGGTGATAAAAACGAAGGCAAAACCAAAAATGAAGGCAAAAATAATGCTGGATCTGAAGAGAAATTAGCGGATGAGCAAGTTCTTAACGTTTTAGAATCTGCTGAGATCCCAACGATGGACAGTGTAATGGCTGAGGACGTAATGGGCTTTACAATGTTAAACGCTACTAACGAAGGTTTATATCGTTTAGATGCAGACCAAAAGGTTGTTCCAGGTGTAGCTGATGGTATGCCAAAATACAACGACGACAAAACAGTCTTAACTATTAAATTAAGACAAGATGCAAAATGGTCAAATGGTGACCCTGTAACTGCTCATGATTTTGTATACGCATGGCAACGTGCAATCAATCCAGAAACTGCTTCACCTTATGGTCCATACTTCATGATGGGCAAAATCAAAAATGCAACTGAAATTTCTGAAGGTAAAGCAAAGCTTGAAGATCTTGGAATTAAAGCTCTAGATGATTATACAGTGGAAATTACTCTAGTAAGAGCATTACCTTACATCGAGTCTTATATCACTTTCCAATTATTCTACCCACAAAACCAAAAGTTTGTTGAAGCACAAGGCGCTGACTATGCGAAAGATGCTTCTCACTTACTTTACAATGGTCCTTTCAAAATGACTAAGTGGGATGGCCCAACTGCTACTGAGTGGGTATTAGAAAAGAACGAAACTTATACAAATGCTAAAGACGTTACTTTAACAAAAATCAACTTCAACGTGTCAAAAGACCCACAAGCATCTGCTAATGCATTTACTGCTGGTGAAACTGACATTACACCAAAGCTTGCACAAGCTGCAATCCTTTCACAATATGAAGGATCAGATGAATTATTACGTTACCAAGAGCCATCAATCTGGTGGTTAAAAATGAACGAAAAGAACCCTGCTTTGAAAAACAAAAACATCCGTAAAGCGATTGCATTGTCTGTGGACAAAAAGGCATTAGTTGACGATGTATTAGCAAACGGTTCTATCGAAGCTGATTTCTTAGTACCAAAAGGTTTTGCTTTCTTAGATGGAAAAGACTTCCGTGATACGGCTGGCCAATGGTCTAAGACAAACAAAGAAGAAGCTAAGAAATATTGGGATAAAGGTTTAGCTGAACTAGGTGTTAAAGAAGTGAAGTTCACTTATGTTGGTCAAGACACTGAAACTGCTAAAACTACAGATGCATTCATTAAAGACCAGTTAGAGAAAAATCTTCCTGGATTAAAGCTTACAATTGAAAGCGTACCGTTCAAAATCCGTATCGCTCGTGAAAATAAATTTGAATATGATTTATTAATGGGTGGTTGGGGACCAGACTATGCTGACCCAATGACATACATGGATCTTTGGATTACTGGCGGAGAACAACAACATATGGATTACTCAAATCCAGAATTTGATAAGTTGATCAAAGCTGCAAGTGAAGATTTAGTTGATAAGCCACAAGAGCGCTGGAAAGCATTACAAGATGCAGAAAAAATCTTGTTAGAAGATGATGCAGCAATTGCACCACTTTACCAACGTTCTGTTAACTTGTTAATTAATCCAAAAGTTAAAGGTTTTGCTCACCATGCATTTGGTGCAGATTATAGTTACCAGTGGATTAAAATCACAAAATAGTAACTATACTAATCAAATAGGAAGAGAGTATATTTCATCAATATACTCTCTTTTTACCTGTATGAGAATTGTCGAAAAATGTTGAAGATTTCATCAATTAGGAGGTGTAGGCATGGCAAAATATCTCGTGCAACGTGTGATTTATATGTTAATTACACTTTTCATTGTTATATCAATTACTTTTTTCCTCATGAAATTAATTCCTGGAAGTCCATTTAATAACTTTGAAAAACTCTCAGAATTCCAGCGTACCCTTTTGCTAGAGAAATATGGGTTAAATGACCCCGTGCCTGTTCAGTTTTTTAAGTATTTAGGTGCAATGGTAAAAGGTGATCTAGGAGTTTCCTTTCAATTTGATAATACCCCTGTAACAGAACTTCTCGCTAATCGTATTGGACCATCCGCAACACTTGGATTGGAAGCCATGATTTTTGGTGCATTAATTGGAATTTTCCTAGGTGTAGTTGCTGCATTGAAGCAAAATACCTGGATGGATTATGGTTCTACTTTTATTGCTGTAGTAGGTAAATCTGTTCCATCATTTATTTTTGCTGGACTGCTTCAGTATTACGTTGCAGTTAAACTAGGATGGTTACCAGTAATGTTTTGGAGAGGACCAGAGTATACGATCCTTCCGACTATAGCGTTAGCAATGTTCCCTATTTCAATCGCAGCGCGGTTTATGCGTACTGAAATGATTGAAGTGCTAGGGTCTGACTATATTACACTTGCTAAAGCAAAAGGGGCAAGCTTTTGGCAAATTAGTGTAAAGCATGCTCTTAGAAATGCATTAATCCCTGTTGTTACCGTTTTGGGACCATTGGCTGTAGGTTTAATGACTGGTTCACTAGTTATTGAAAGAATCTTTGGTATTCCTGGCTTAGGTGAACAGTTTGTTAAATCGATCAGTGTAAATGATTATCCAGTAATTATGGGTACAAATATTTTATTTGCCGTTCTATTCGTAGTTATTATATTAGTCGTTGATATTCTTTACGGAATTATCGACCCACGTATTCGTATTTCGGGGGGGAAAACTAAATGAGCAATAAAGAAATGATCATCTCAAAGGATATGTTTGCTCCTGCTCATGTAGACCCATCAAAAAGTGAAAAGATTTCTAAGCCAAGTTTGAGTTTTTGGCAGGATTCTTGGATGCGTGTCCGTAAAAATAGAGGTGCGGTTATCAGTTTAGTTGTCCTTGTCATATTAATTTTAATGGCGTTCATTGGTCCTCTAATAACGCCATATGCTTACGATACACAAACAACTAAACATAATAACCTTCCACCGCGGATACAAGGTATAGAAAATGTTCACTGGCTGCCATTTGATGGAACATTAACGCGCAGAGACGGAACAGAATATAACGCATATGAAGTACGTAAAGTCGATGCTTATTATTGGTTTGGTACAGACAATTTAGGTCGTGATCTTTTTGCACGTGTCTGGAAAGGTACACAAGTTTCCCTTTTCATTGCTTTTATGGCGGCATTAATTGATATGTTGATTGGTGTGACCTACGGTGCGGTTTCTGGATATTTAGGTGGTAAAGTCGATGGATTTATGCAGAGGATTATTGAGGTTATCGTTGGTATACCTAACCTGATTGTCGTTGTATTAATGATTCTTGTTCTAAAGCCTGGTATCATCCCGATTATTATTGCCTTAACAATCACTGGTTGGACTAGTATGGCCCGAGTAGTGCGTGCACAGGTATTAAAATTTAAGGGCCAGGAATTTGTTTTAGCAGCTAAAACACTTGGAGCATCAGATAGCTCAATTATTTTTAAACACATGATTCCAAATATGTTTGGTGTCATAATCATTAACACCATGTTCTCTATTCCTAATGCGATTTTCTTTGAAGCTTTCTTAAGCTTTATTGGATTAGGTCTCCAGGAGCCAAATGCATCGCTAGGAACATTGGTAAATGAAGGATATAAAGCAATGATTGCATTCCCATATCAAATGATCATTCCTTCCATTATGATTGCTTTGATTATGGTATGCTTTAACTTAGTAGCTGATGGATTACGTGATGCTCTTGATCCAAAAATGCGTGATTAAAAGGCGGGTGAACTGAATGGAGAAAATATTACAAGTTAAAGATTTAAATATCTCATTCCATACATTTTCTGGTGAAGTTCAAGCGATTCGTGGTGTGAGTTTCGACCTTCTTAAAGGTGAAACTCTTGCAATCGTTGGTGAATCAGGTTCTGGAAAATCAGTAACAACTAAGTCAATAATGCGTCTACTTCCTGAACACAATTCAGAGATAAAAAGCGGTGAAATCCTTTTTGACGGAAAAGATTTAACAAAGCTTAAAGATAGAGAGATGCAAAAAATTCGCGGAAAAGATATTTCAATGATTTTCCAGGATCCTATGACTTCTTTAAATCCAACTATGAAAATTGGCAACCAAATAATGGAACCGCTAATTAAACATCAAAATATGAGTAAGCATGCTGCAAAAGAAAGAGCACTTGATTTATTGAAGCTCGTTGGTATTCCTAAACCTGAAATTCGCATAAACCAATACCCACACCAATTCTCAGGTGGTATGAGACAACGTGTTGTTATTGCAATTGCACTGGCGTGTAATCCAAAAGTTCTTATTGCCGATGAACCAACAACTGCGTTGGACGTAACAATTCAGGCGCAAATTCTTGAATTAATGAAAGATTTACAAAAGAAAATCGACACATCCATTATTTTCATAACACATGATCTTGGTGTTGTTGCAAATGTGGCTGATCGTGTTGCTGTTATGTATGGTGGGAAAATTGTTGAAATTGGAACGGCTGATGAAATTTTTTATAATCCACAACATCCATATACTTGGGGATTAATTAGTTCTATGCCGGACATGGATACACATGACGAGGAGTTATTCTCTATTCCGGGAACACCTCCAGATTTATTAGATCCACCAAAGGGTGATGCGTTCGCACCACGTAACCCATTTGTAATGAAGATTGACCTAGAGCAAGAACCACCATTTTTTAAAGTTTCTGATACACACTATGCTGCTACGTGGTTATTACATCCGGATGCACCAAAGGTTGAACCACCGGAAGCTGTTAAGAGACGTCAGAATCAATATGTTGGTAATGCAGGTGTGGCTACATTAGAAAAAGTGACCACTGGGCAATTCCCTGGAAAAAAGGAGGGAAACTAAATGGCTCAAGATAAATTACTTGAAATTAAAAATTTAAAGCAGTATTTTAACGAAGGTAAAGCGAACGAAGTAAAAGCCGTTGATAACGTCTCATTTGATATTTACAAAGGGGAAGTTATGGGACTAGTTGGTGAGTCTGGTTGTGGTAAGTCTACTACTGGGCGTACGATTATCCGCCTATACGATGCAACAGGTGGAGAAGTCTTATATGACGGTGTTAACGTTCATGGGAAAAAGTCTAAAAAACAATTAAAAGACTTTAACCGTAAGATGCAAATGATTTTCCAAGATCCATATGCATCTCTTAATCCGAGATTGAAAATTGCTGATGTTATTGCCGAGGGAATTGATATTCACGGTTTGGCAACATCAAAGCAAGATCGTATGGAACAGGTATATAAGCTATTAGAAACAGTTGGTTTGAATAGAGAACATGCCAATCGTTATCCACATGAGTTTAGTGGCGGTCAACGTCAAAGGATAGGTATCGCGAGAGCACTTGCGGTTCAACCGGAATTCATCATTGCAGACGAGCCTATTTCAGCGTTGGATGTTTCCATTCAGGCACAGGTTGTAAATCTTATGAAGAAATTGCAAAAAGAGAAAGGTCTAACCTACCTTTTTATCGCACATGACCTTTCAATGGTTAAATACATTAGTGATCGTATTGGTGTAATGTACTTCGGTAAGATGGTTGAGCTTGCACCGGCAGAAGAGCTTTATAAAAATCCTCTTCACCCATATACTCAATCATTATTGTCAGCAATTCCTGCTCCAGATCCAATCAGTGAGCGGACTAGAAAGCGTAAATCATATGATCCAGCTTCCCATAATTATGATGGTAACGAAGCAGTTGAATTTAGAGAAGTTACCCCAGGTCATTTTGTTTTATGCTCAGAAAAAGAGTTCAAACAATATCAGGCACAATCTAAGCATTAAAAAAAAACGATCTCGCTAGTTGAGATCGTTTTTTCCTTATAATATAATTTAAAAAGTTTAAAATTCGACTTCGAGAACTGTCCAGCTCCAGTGCCTAGCCCCTCGGGTCAAATAACCTTCGGCAATAAAAGTCAAAGAACATTTGCCTGTCGGGGCTGAACAAGGCACTTACGCTTTTCTAATTATTTTCTTTTTCCCCCAACAGCCTTCCAGCCTGTTTGGTATTTTGCACTTTCGTCTACATATTCACTACGGTTTTTGCCACCGAACACTTTTTCACCAATACCATTTGTAATAACACCCATTAAGGCAGTGATTCCGACAATTAATAAAGCAACCATTGTTAGATCTGTTATGTATCCAGCCATGATAAAAATCCCTCCATTTTTATAAATCAAAATAATGGTCAACCTTTGTAAATATCCCCTATACCTTATTTTAAAAGAACTTAGGCTTTATTGAAAGAGTAAATGCTGAAATCAGACAAAGATTATGAAAAAAATGAATGCGTTTTCATTTCCATTCCTTAATTGAGAATATAACCCTGATAAAATAATTGTTACCATAAAAAAATTGTTTAGCAAAGGATAAATTCGATATTATACATAGAAACCCACAAAAAAAAGGACAATAGAAACGAATATTATTACATAGAAAATAAATGGATTGGGTAAATTTAAATGTAAAATCGTAAATTTATTGAAACTTTTCTTCACATCATTCGTCTAATATAATATGAGTCATGTATTTCTTTCCTTTCTATAATATTTGGAAAAAGGGATACCTTTTTTAGTATCAGTGGTGTATAATAATTATAGAAATTCCTTATTTATAATCATTTTAATTACAACTGTGTTACAATTATAAAATTTAAGTTAAAAATAGTTTTATTTCTATATATTGATAAGAGTATTACATCCGTAAATAATAGAGGAGTGTGAATTAGGATGGTAACACTATACACTTCACCAAGTTGTACATCATGTCGTAAAGCAAAATCATGGTTAGAAGAGCATGAGATTCCATACTCTGAAAGAAATATATTCTCTGAGCCCCTATCCATGGAGGAGATTAAAGCAATTCTTCGTATGACGGAAGATGGGACAGACGAAATTATTTCAACCAGATCAAAGACATTCCAAAAATTGAATGTCAACTTAGATTCAATGCCGCTTCAGGATTTGTTTGGATTAATTAAAGAAAATCCAGGCTTGTTACGTCGACCTATAATTATTGATGAAAAACGGTTACAGGTTGGATATAACGAAGATGAAATTAGACGGTTTCTTCCAAGAAAAGTGCGTACATTCCAACTAAGGGAAGCGCAGCGGATGGTTAATTAAATCATAAGACCTTCATAATTAGGAGGTCTTTTTTGTATTTAATCCAAAAAATTTGTTCTTTTAGAGGCATTTTGCTACAATAAATAAACTATCATAATAATAACGATAGGCATTATAATGGTTTTTTAGTTTTTAACCTTTTTTATTTCCCATATTAGTGCTTTTGTCATAAAATGAAAGTACAAGAATATTTCCTTTTTTATGAAGGCAAATAGGATGAATTATCTGCTTGGGGGTATTTTGTCCCTTCAATATGGTAAACGGAAGGGAGAGGTTATGGTGGAGATTGAACGTATTAACGAAAATACTGTTAAATTTTACATTTCCTATGGAGATATTGAGGAAAGAGGATTTGACCGTGAAGAAATATGGTACAATCGTGAACGAAGTGAAGAACTCTTTTGGGAAATGATGGATGAAGTGCATGGCGAAGAAGAATTTGTGGTTGAAGGTCCGCTTTGGATACAGGTTCAGGCTCTAGAGAAGGGGTTAGAGGTTCTGGTTACTAAAGCACAGCTTTCTAAAGATGGGCAAAAGTTCGAGCTCCCACTTCCTAGTGATAAAATGAAAGATATTCCGGTGGATGAAAAAATTGAAGAACTTTTAGACCAACATTTCAATCCACAACATTTAGAGGAAGAAGAGATCCTCTTAGAGGAAGAGACTCTAGAATTTCTTCTCGTTTTTAAAGATTTTGAAGATATTATTATGCTTTCAAGCCGTCCAGGGTTAGATGATTTAGTGACTAAACTTTATCATTTTGAAGGTAAGTACTATTTATATACAGAATTTCCTGAAGATGTGTTTGAAGAAGATCAAATTGATGACATTCTAAGTATTTTACTCGAATATGGATATGAAACACAGATAACCATTCATCGTGTACAAGAATATGGGAAAGAAATAATCTCCGAAAATGTCTTTGCTGAATTACGAAAACATTTTGGCTAGTTTGCATACCGATTTCAAAACTGAAATCGGTTTTTTTACATAATAAGAAAGTATAAAATTCGACTTTGAGAATTGTCCAGCTCCAGCGCCTAGCCCCTCGGGTCAAATAACCTTCTGCAAGAAAGTCAAAGAGCGACTTTTCTTGCAGAAGAACATTTGCCTGTCGGGGCTGATCAAGGCGCTTATGCTTTTCATATCATGATTAAATAAGGTATATTTTGGCAGGTGAGTAATCTGAAAAACACAGTAAGGGTTATAGTGTTTGTAGCCGTATTATCCGTACTATGGTTTTTCTTTCGTGACCAATTACAAGGTGGAGTATTTGGTTTTTTAAGTATCTTCATAACGTTTTCGGTCATTTTTATTGGGATCGTTATTTTCTTCGAAAACCGACATCCTACGCAAACCATCACATGGTTAGTGGTATTAGGAAGCTTTCCGCTAATTGGTTTTTTCTTTTATCTTTTATTTGGACGTAATTATCGAAAGGAGAGAATGTTTAGGAAGAAGTATTTCTTAGATAAGCAGGCTTTTCTAACGGTTGAAGGGGAAGACGATCCGAGAAGTGAAGAGAAGCGCCGATTACTCGGAGAGCACCAAGGAAGATTATTTACACTTGCACATAAGCTTGGGAACAGCCCTATCTCTTTTGATACTTCTACAAAAGTACTGACTAATGGAGAAGAGACTTTCCGGAACATTATTGATGAGTTGAAAAGAGCAAGGCACCATATTCATCTAGAATATTATATTGTTCGACATGACCATATTGGCCAGGAAATCAAGGATATCTTGATTGAAAAGGCGAATCAAGGTGTTAAAGTAAGATTCCTTTTCGACGCAGTTGGTTCCTGGAAATTATCAAAAGCATACATTAATGATTTACGAGGAGCTGGTATTGAAACCGTTCCATTTGGACCAGTAAGATTACCATTTTTAAATAATAAATTTAATTTCCGTAATCATAGAAAAATTATCGTAATTGATGGAACGATTGGCTTTGTTGGCGGATTAAATATTGGTGATGAATATTTAGGAAGGGACAAAGAAATAGGTTTCTGGCGGGATACACATTTGATGTTAAAGGGAGAAGCCGTTCGTACCCTCCAACTCATTTTTTTGCAGGACTGGTACTACATGACGAACCACAGTTTTCTAACAGCGGAATATTTATCACCACAACTTGATGATAAAAGTCATGGCGGGGTTCAATTGATTGCTGGTGGTCCTGATAATGAGTGGAGTGTTATAAAAAATATATTTTTCGCTATGATTACATCGGCTAAAAAAAATGTCTGGATTGCATCACCGTATTTTATTCCAGATGAAGATATCTTTTCGGCAATAAAAGTGGCAGCTTTAAGCGGTGTGGATGTCAGGTTGCTTGTTCCCAACCGTCCTGATAAACGAATTGTTTTTCATGCCTCAAGGTCCTATTTTCCTGAATTATTGGAAGCTGGGGTAAAGGTGTACGAATATGAAAGAGGATTTATGCATAGTAAAATTGTTATTGTCGACGGTGAACTTGCCTCTATCGGCACATCGAACATGGATATGCGGAGTTTTCATTTAAATTTTGAAGTAAATGCATTTTTATTCCGAACGAATAGTACGGAGAAACTCGTTATGGAATATTTAAATGATCTCAAAAATGCCAAGGAGCTCAATCTACTCACATTTCAAAAACGGCATTTTGGTTTGCGGATTTTAGAGTCAACGGCAAGGCTGCTATCTCCTCTTTTATAATCGAGCGCGTCTTCGTGAATTGTCCAACTCCAGCGCCTAGCCCCTCGGGTCAAATAACCTTCGGCAATAAAAGTCAAAAGGCGGACTTTTCTTGCCGAAGAACATTTGCCTGTCGGGGCTGATCAAGGCGCTTGTGCTTTTCTTATTAACTCGTCAATTTTTTGGCGAGTCTTTTCTTATTTCTTAGAGGATTTTTGCAAAATATGGCGAAATATATACAAAAAAAGGAGGAGATGTTTGATTGTTAACTGCCATAACAAAAAATGGTAAAAAACTTTGTCTTGGTTATGATTATAAGAAGGAGAGCCTCTTGTCCCTTCGGAGTAAAGAAGACTTTTTTTGCCCTATTTGTGGGGAAAGTGTTTTGTTAAAATTAGGCGATCATCGTATTTTTCATTTTGCACATAAAAGAGGTGGAACTTGCCGGGAATTTTATGACCATGAATCCATCTATCACTTGGATGGTAAACGACAGCTGTATCAGTGGCTTATTAAACAAAATATACCCGCAGTATTGGAGTACTTTGATAAGGAAATCCAACAGCGTCCAGACATTCTGTTCAAATTTAACGGTAAGAAATACGCGTTAGAATATCAGTGCTCACCGATACCTGAAGAAATTTTTAGTAAGAGAACAAAAACATATCTTGAGAATGATTACATTCCATTATGGATTATTGCAAGCAGGCATTTGCAACTAAAGCAGAGAGACATCGATACTTTATCTAACTTTCATTACTTATTTTTACGATCTTCTTTACCAGGCACCTTTTTTATTCCATCTTATTGCCCCGAAAAGCAACACTTTCATCTAGTGGAATCCATTACACCCTTCTCGATAAAAAATGCTTTTACCCAACATTCCTTTTACTCACCTGATAGATTAGAAATATCTAGTTTACTCACCCCAAAACCTCAAAAAAGGATTTACATGCCAAAGTGGAAAACAGAAATGGATAGGATCATTCAAAATATGATACGTTATTCAGATCAACATAAAAAAAAGTTCCTTCTTGAAATCTACAATAATTGCCTCAATCCATTTTTACTTCCACCAGAAATAGGCCTCCCTGTCCCTCACTCGATACTCATCCAAACACCACCCGTTATTTGGCAGACGTATGTATATCTTGATTTACTATCCCATAAAAAACCAAGTGATTTTATTACCATGCAAGAAATGAAGGAGCATTTAAATAGGAGAGTGAAAAGACATGAAGTGGTAAGCAGACACTTACCGCAGGTGAGCCATCTGAATCCTTTGCTTGCAGTTATTGAATATCTCCTTTACTTAACAAAGCTAGGTATCCTTTCAAAAGTGGGTGAAACCTGTTTTCAAGTGAAAGAGAAAATATGGATTCCTCACTCTAATAGGGAAAGAGATGAAAGCATGGTTCGGTTTAACCAAAAACATGGTTCACTTTGTAAAATCATAAATGAAAATTAGTAGATGGGCATAATATAGTGAGTATGGTCGTTCTTTTCTAACGATTGTAAAGGAAATTTGAAAAATTAGGAGAATATTATTAGGAGTGGAAGCTTTTTGTAAATCTACATTTGAATGGAGGATGGAAGATGTCAAATGAAACTGCCGTAAAATCACTACCAACTAGAAATGATATCCCCGTAGAGGATACTTGGAAATTAGAGGATATTTTTGCTAGTGATCAGGACTGGGAGAACGAATTTCAAGACGTCAAAAATCAAATTTCTGGAATTAAAGAATATGAAGGAAAATTAGGTGAAAGTGCAGAGACACTTTATAAAGCTCTTCAATTCCAAGATAGGCTATTGGAACGGATTGGAAAGCTTTATACATATTCACATATGCGCTACGATCAGGATACTACTAATTCCTTCTATCAGGGTTTAGATGATCGGATGAAAAATCTTTATTCCCAGGCAGGTAGTCAGCTAGCATTTATTGTACCTGAAATCCTTTCTATCGAGGAAGAGAAGGTTGCAAGTTTCTTGAATGAGAAACCAGAGCTAAAACTTTATGAACACGCCATTGCTGAGATTAATCTGCAGCGTGCACATGTCCTAACTGCTGAACAAGAAGCATTACTAGCTGAAGCAAGCGAAATAATGAATGCTTCTAGTAATACTTTTGGCATGCTTAATAACGCAGACATAGAATTCCCTTCTATTAAAGATGAAAATGGGGAAGAGGTTGAAATTACCCATGGTCGTTATATTCGTTTCTTGGAAAGTGGGGACCAGCGTGTAAGACGTGATGCCTTTAAAGCCGTGTATAAGACGTATGGAAGTTTTCAAAATACCTTTTCTAGTACATTAAGCGGCAATGTAAAAAAGGACAATTTCAATGCACGGATCAGAAAATATGATTCAGCTAGACATGCAGCACTGGCAGCAAACAATATTCCAGAAAGTGTATACGATAATCTGGTAAATACAGTTAGTGAAAATCTGCATCTATTGCATCGGTATGTGAAGCTTCGGAAAAAAGTCTTAGGCTTAAATGAGCTTCATATGTATGATCTTTATACACCACTTGTGAAAGATGTGAAAATGGACATTAAGTATGAAGAAGCAAAGGATATAATCATAAAGGGTTTAGCTCCGTTAGGTGAGGAGTATGGCGAAATCCTGAAGACAGGTTTTGAAAGCCGCTGGGTAGATGTTCATGAGAATAAAGGAAAGCGGAGTGGTGCTTATTCTTCGGGTGCTTATGGGACACATCCATACATCTTAATGAACTGGCAAGACAACGTGAATAACTTATTTACCCTTGCGCATGAATTTGGTCATTCGGTGCATAGCTATTATACACGCAAATCACAGCCGTATCCGTATGGAAACTATTCTATTTTTGTTGCAGAGGTTGCCTCAACCTGTAATGAAGCTTTACTTAATGATTATTTATTAAAGACTATTGATGACGAGCAAAAGCGGATTTATCTTCTAAATCACTACCTAGAAGGTTTTAGAGGTACGGTTTTCAGACAAACCATGTTTGCTGAATTCGAACATTTAATCCATCAAAAAGCTCAAAACAATGAGGCTTTAACAGCTGAGGCGTTAACTGAAAGCTATTACGCTTTGAACAAGAAATATTTTGGTGAAGAAGATATCGTCATTGACGAGGAAATTGGTTTGGAGTGGGCAAGAATCCCACATTTCTATTACAATTATTATGTCTATCAATATGCAACAGGTTTCAGCGCTGCAACTGCGCTCAGCAAGCAAATCTTAGAAGAAGGAGAGCCTGCTGTCAAACGTTATATCGATTTCCTAAGTGCCGGAAGTTCTGATTATCCAATTGAAGTGTTAAAGAAGGCAGGAGTCGATATGACAAGTGCAGAGCCAGTTAAAAATGCATGTAAAGTATTTGAAGAAAAATTAAATGAGCTAGAAAAATTATTATCATAACAAGAAAAAGGATGTTGCTATGTATAGCAGCATCCTTTTAAAATCCTCTAAATCTTTTTCGGTCATTAATGTAAATGACAATAATCAATATGGCAACAAATAAAATTGGCGTACTGAGTAGGAGTGGGAAGACATTGAGTAAAGCTAACAAATGAAGAAAAAACGCTCCAAAGACAAAAAGGATCATAACTATAACGGGAAATTTAGCCACAGGGATAGCCCACCTTTAATGGTTTCTTGTTATATGTCTATTGTCCATTTCGTGAAATTATGATTTATTGACAATAATGTGAAATAACACACAAACTTATTGTCACTAACTTTGAATGCATGGTATATTAAATGCGTGAAGTTGATCACTACAAACATATACCCCTTTGTTTGACCGTGAAAAATTTCTCCCATCCCCTTTGTTCGTATTATAGAAAAATGCCTTGCAGTCAGAATCTGCAAGGCATTTTTGTTTATACAAAAAAACAACAAGTGCTGGATGGTTAGCCTGCACCTGTCTTAGTCTTCAATATATCTCCAAAACGTTCCGTATTTAGCGGGAATTTGCTCAACAACCTGTTTAAGAAGCAATTTTTTCATTTCTCGTTCAATCTGTGAAATGGACATATTATAAACCACTGCAATTTCTTTAGATGCTACAAACTTAAAAAACTTCATAAATGTTTCTAATGGTGGTGGAGGGGATAATACAGGCTTCTCAGAAAGCATTTCCTCTAATATCTGCACATAGACCTCGTAAGGATATGTTCCTGTTATCTTAATACCTTCATCCTCAGCGTTTTCATTAAAGAAAACCAAAGTTGGAATTTCAGTGACATCCATTTCTGAAGTGATTTTAAGGTCACATTGAAAGGCCTTAGCAGCACTTTCGGAATGAATGTCACTTAGAAATTCTTCCACATCTAGGCCTGATGTCTTTGCACAATCCTTTAATACCTCTAAATTAGATATATTTTGTTTTTCTAAAAACAACATCTCCTGAATTCTTCGAAAAAAGCGTATTCCAGCTCGTCTTCCTTGTAACTCAGCTGCTTTTATGGCAATGGATACGGTAAATGGTGTATCGACCGGATTCTCCAACCATAGGGTGCCATCACACGACATGCCTGAACGGCTTGCAGTCTTTTCCCATAAATCTGCAATGGTTTCATAGTTCTTCTTTTTACTCAAATTTAAATCGGCCAACCGTCCACTTAATACATGCTTTATTGAAAAATATCGACCGTATTCAATTTTTAGTTTTTTTAGTATAGGTTCAATAGCCCAGCATTCGGGACATAACGGATCTATAAACATATAGATTTCGATTGGCTTTTTTTCAATTCCGCCACATCGTTGCTTGGAACTATTTGAATTTGAATTACTCACGATTTTCACCTGAAATCTCATCGCCGTCTGGCGTGTTTATCATGTGTTGAGCAGTAAGATAAAGCCTGGAGTAAAAATCATCTCTTATCGGACCATGTAATCCAACTTCGTCCATTGCTTTTGTCATACAAGCTAACCAAGCTTTAGCCCGTTTTGGTGTAACAGGGAAAGGCAAATGGCGTGCTCGCATCATTGGATGCCCATGTTCTTCTGTATAGAGAGCTGGTCCACCTAAATATTGAGTTAAAAATTGCTTTTGCTTTCTAGCAATTTCTGTGAATTCATTTGGGAAAATCGGTGCAAGATCAGGATGTTGTGCAACAAGGCCATAAAATGTGTCAATTAATTGGTGTAGTGTTCCTTCACCAATAGCCTCATATGGTGTTAGCTTTTTCTCATTCATGTTGACAACTCCTTTTTACCCTTTTGTATTTTTAATTTTATCAATGCCGTTTTCATAGCACAAATTTATTGCTTTAAAAAAAGGAATTTTAGATTCATACTACTCATTCATTTTATATTTTTGCATATAAAAACGACGAATTTTATTCTCCGTTTTCCGTTCTGGAATCTTTAAGAAAGACAAGAATTCCCGGAAAATAAGCTGACCTTCTTTGTAGTCTTCCACTTCATACTCTAATTCATAATCTTCTTTGTTTAGATATGAGCTATGATCAAGGACTAATAAGCCGTTCTTGTAAGGAATTTCTACTCTATTCGTTAACAGACTACCAAAATACTCAATTTTAGAAAAAGGTATTCCATTAGCTTCAATTAGTTGTTGAATAACCCCCGTTGGTAACTTTCCAGATTGAAGTGCCGTAGTTACTTCATCTTCTGTAAGGATTTGATTAGTTTCTAAAAGACCGATAGCGGCTGGTTGTTTTAAAGTCATCTCAAAATGATGCTTCTTTTTTCGGATTCTAAGTGCTGAGCCTGCTTCCTTTAAGGAAAAACTGGGAGTATCAAAGTAATGATTTTCCTGTGAAAAGATTTGTGTTTGAGCTATTTCGAGTTCATTTAAAAGTCTTTTATATTCTGATTCAGTGAGTAAATTTTTAAATTCAATCTCAATATTTTGTGACATAGCTGATTCCTTTCGATTAATCAATTAATTTTTATTAACTCTTCATCCTCGACTGCAATCCTTGGGAGAAATGAACGAATTATGCTAAAATAAGAGGGTGAAAAATGGAGGTCGAACAATGAAAAAAAGAATGACAATACTAAACGCAATCATAACAGAAGAAAAGCTAATATTGGAAACAAATGAGACCATTAATGGATTAGTGCCTTGTGAGCAAATTCTAGTGGACTCTGATCATTATTCTTTTATTTATTTAATGGAGCAACAAGAAGATTATACATACATTGTTTTACCAGAACAAATCTGGCCTTATTTAAAGCAAGCTCTAGAAGAAAAGATGCCGGCATGGATTTCCACAACTGAGCAACAAATAGAATTGATTAATTTTCATGAAGAATTAGATTATGTCATTAATAATATTAAAGGAAACAGTAACTATGGCAGCGAAATGGTTACGAAAGTAGAGAGCTTATTTTAGTTGATTGAGGGTGGAATCATGAAGCATTGGGACCTATTTTTAGCGCCATATAAACAAGCGGTGGCAGAGCTAAAAATAAAATTAAAGGGGATGAGAGGTCAATTTGATCTGGATTCTACTCATTCACCTATTGAATTTGTTACAGGAAGAGTTAAACCAATTGCGAGTATTTTAGATAAGGCCAACCAAAAAGGAATTCCGCTTGAACGTCTAGAAGAAGAAATGCAGGATATTGCGGGAATGCGCATTATGTGTCAGTTTGTCGATGATATTCATACGGTAGTTGATTTGTTAAGAAATAGGAATGACTTTGAAATTGTGGAAGAGAGGGATTATATCTCACATAAAAAAACAAGCGGTTATCGTTCCTATCATGTCGTAATTTGCTATCCTGTTCAAACGATTCATGGGGAAAAGAAAATTTTAGCTGAAATCCAAATCAGAACACTAGCAATGAACTTTTGGGCAACCATTGAACATACGTTAAACTATAAATATAAAGGGATTTTTCCAAGTGATATCATGATGAGACTGCAACGAGCAGCAGAAGCTGCTTTCCGATTGGACGAGGAAATGTCCTTAATTCGTGGGGAAATCCAAGAAGCACAGGCTTTTTTCTCAAGGAAAAAAGAATTAAAGCAGGAAGAAAAAAACTAATCCACAGATGCCTTTTGAATCCCATTCATACAAGGAGCAAAATAATATGAAATTTGCCATTACATCAAAAGGAGATCAAAAATCCAATATTTTGATGCACAAGATGAGAACGTATTTACTTGATTTTGATCTAACGTACGATGAAGACCAACCGGATATCGTTGTCTCCATTGGGGGCGACGGAACGCTGCTTTACGCTTTCCACCGTTATAGTAGTCGTCTTGATAAAACGGCATTTGTCGGAATTCATACAGGACATCTTGGTTTTTATGCAGATTGGATCCCTGATGAAATTGAAAAGCTGGTTATTGCCATCGCTAAAACTCCATATCAGGTAGTGGAATATCCGCTTCTTGAAGTAATTATTCGTTATACACACGCTGGTAAAGAATCAAGATATTTAGCTTTAAACGAATCTACAGTTAAAAGTGTCGAGGGAACACTTGTTATGGATGTAGAAATACGTGGACAGCATTTTGAACGGTTCCGTGGGGACGGTTTGTGTGTTTCTACCCCTTCTGGTAGCACGGCTTACAATAAGGCATTGGGGGGAGCCATCATTCATCCGTCTATCTCTGCTATTCAAGTGGCAGAAATGGCATCCATTAATAATAAGGTTTTTAGAACAGTTGGCTCGCCTTTAATCCTTCCAGCACACCATACCTGTATGCTAAAACCTGTCAATCGAACTGATTTTCAAATAACTGTTGATCATTTAACGCTTCTGCATAAGGATGTCAAATCCATTCAATTTAGAGTACCTGACGAAAAAATACGTTTTGCCCGCTTCCGGCCGTTTCCTTTCTGGAAAAGAGTGCATGACTCATTTATTTCTGATTAAGCCGGAGGGAGAATAATGGATTCTCGTTTTCAATTAAAGTGGTTCATTGATGATGACCATACTGGCATGCTCATTAAAGATTTTCTAAAAAAGGAAGAGGTTTCTCGAACTGCCTTAACTGACATAAAGTTTAAGGGCGGTAGTATTCAGGTAAATAGAGAAGAGGTAAATGTCCGTTATAAATTGAGAACGGGTGATGAGTTACGGCTCTTATTTCCTCTTGAAAGCCCAAGCGAAGGGGGTAAGGGAGAAGCAATTCCCTTGGACATTCTGTTTGAAGATGAGTTTTTACTGGTTGTGAATAAGCCGTCAGGGATGAATACAATCCCATCTAGAGAGCACCCCGTGGGGAGTCTTGCCAATGCATTGGTAGGCTATTATCAGCAGATAGGGCTTCAGGCTACATCGCATATAGTCACTCGTCTGGATAGAGATACTTCCGGAATGGTTTTAGTAGCTAAACATCGACATGTTCATCATCTTTTTAGCATGATGCAGCAGAAGGGTTTAGTGAAGCGGACCTATGAAGCACTTACAGGTGGTGTTGTGTTGTCTGAGGGCGGAACGATTAAGGTACCTATTGGACGAAAAGAAGATAGTATTATTGAAAGAGAGGTCCGTGATGACGGACAATACGCCTGTACACATTTTCAGGTAATTAAGAGGTATCCAACTTTTACACATGTTAAATTAAACTTGGAAACTGGACGGACCCATCAAATTAGGGTGCATATGTCCTTTATTGGTCATCCATTACTTGGCGATGATTTATATGGAGGAGATACCTCATTACTTAGTAGGCAGGCTCTTCATTGCAAAGGAATCCAGTTTAAGCACCCTATCCTGGGAACGGAAATGTCATTTTTAGCACCACTTCCACCGGATATCTATGCAATTATGAAGGAGGCTGACATGTAGAGGTCAGCCTCCTTCATTTTTCCTTAATCAAATTGTTTAAATTTTTCTTCAATGTATGGCATAGTAGAAGGAACAGAAACAAGTTCCATTTCAGGATACCTTATTGCAGTTAGTTTTCCACCAAACACAGCCCCGGTATCGATATTATATGTATTGTTGATTACACGCGGCTCTTTAACGGGAGTATGTCCGTACACAATACAAGGATCGCCATGATACTTTTTTGCCCAATCCCTTCTGACTGGTGAGCCATCAGGATGCTTTTCACCCGAAATATCACCATAGAGGACGAATTCTTTTACTTTTGAATGGGTTTGTCCGATAAATTCTTGTTTAATTCCTGCGTGAGCGATTACAAGTTTTTGTTTGTCTAATACTAAGTAAAGAGGCGCCTTTTCATACAATTCCATAAATTTTTTACGAATGGACTCTTGCTCTTTCTTATATAATGATTCATATTCTGCAACAGTAGTTTCAAGGCCGTGTGCGATTTGAACTTTATTCCCTAGAAAGAAACGGTACAATTTATTGCAATGGTTTCCAGGTGTATAGAAGGCTTTACTCTGTTTAATGACGAGCTGCCAAACAATTTCAATTACTTTTAATGATTCAGGTCCTCGGTCCGTTAAATCACCAACAAACCCAAGTACTCTTCCTTTTGGATGAATAGGAATCCCATTGTCCCAATTGTATCCTAGTTCTAAGGTAAGATCTTTAAATTCATGGAAGCATCCATGAATATCACCAATAATATCTATTTTCATAAGAAACACCCCTTTATGCTTATTTTTTGTGAAATTGTTCATTTTTATAAAAAAAGAATCCTTATCCTTAAAAGGATTCGAGAGGAGGAACAAGAATGGAACAGCATGTTTCAGTAATTTCTTTGCTCATTGTTGTCACCATGGCATTTTTAACACCCATTTTCCTACATCGCTTTAAAATGAATTTTATTCCTGTAGTTGTAGCTGAAATTATTGTGGGATTGATTATTGGAAAAAGCGGTTTTAATGTGGTTCATGAAGATATGTGGCTTTCTACACTCTCTACTCTCGGATTTATTTTCCTTATGTTTTTAAGTGGACTGGAAATTGATTTTACTGCTTTCACGGGAAGTAAAAAACGGGACCGGCTTCCAAACGGTAAAATGGAACCCAATACATTTGTCGTGGCAACGGTTATTTTTGCTGGTATATTTATCTTTTCACTCGGCTTATCGTATTTGTTTGTAATGGCTGGCTTTATTGATAATGCCTTCTTAATGACCCTAATCATTTCAACCATTTCCCTAGGAGTTGTCGTACCAACCCTCAAAGAAGCACATCTCATGAAAACAGTCATTGGCCAAATCATTTTACTAGTAGCAGTTATTGCCGATTTGGTGACGATGATCTTACTAGCTATTTTTGTCTCACTTTATGAAGCAGGGCACGGGAACACATGGCTTCTTTTAATTTTATTTGCGGCAGGAGTCATTCTATATTTCGTAGGTAAAAGATTTAAAAATCGCTCCATCATTGAGAGCTTATCTACAGGGACCGTTCAGATTGGTACTAGAGCTGTGTTTACCCTTATTATCGTCTTAGTTGGATTATCGGAAACAGTGGGAGCCGAAAATATCCTTGGGGCATTTCTCGCTGGTGTACTCGTCTCGTTGCTATCGCCAAACCAGGAGTTGGTACATAAACTGGATTCCTTTGGCTATGGATTTTTGATTCCAATCTTTTTTGTTATGGTTGGTGTAAATCTTGATGTTTGGTCACTTTTTAGTGAGAAAAAGCTTTTGTTATTAATTCCCCTTCTTTTAATCGGACTCTTGTTATCAAAGCTTATTCCAGTCTACTTTTTAAAAATTTGGTATGATACAAAAACGGTTTTTGCATCTGGTTTTCTACTCACATCGACCCTGTCGCTTGTCATCGCTGCATCAACAATTGGAGAAAGGATTGGAGTTATTACGGAACAAATGAAAGGGACATTGATCCTGGTGGCCGTGATTACGTCCATTTTTACGCCCATTGTATTTAAAAAGCTGTTTCCAAAAGAAGTGGCCGGGGGTAAAAAAGTCAGCGTATCTTTCCTTGGGGCGAACCAGGTTACTCTGCCTGTATCTCGGGAATTAAAATCTGGCCTTTATGACCCTGTATTGTATCATACGAAAATGGATAAATCAGACAAACAAATTGCTGATTCACTATTTGAAATTGTAGAGCTTCCTGATTATTCAATGAAAACGATTGAAAACACGAAGGTGTATCAATCAGAGATTGTTGTTATTTCGACAGGAGATGAGGAGCTAAACTCTACTCTTTCCATTGCAGCTAAAGAAAAGGGCGTTCCAAGGGTTATAGCACGCATTGAAAGTCCTGATTTAGAGCAAAACTTAAGAGAGCATGATATTGAGGTATTCTCAGCATTTATGTCATCAAAAGCTTTGCTACGGGCTATGATTGAGTCACCAACTTTAATTAACATTTTAACAAACCAAGAAGCGGGATTATACGAAATTGTTATGATGAATACTCATTTTGATGGTATGCTTCTAAGAAGATTCCCGTTTACGGGTGATATTATTTTTGTACGGATTTTCAGAGGGAAGGATTCAATTGTTCCACATGGTGATACGGAACTACAGATGCATGATCGCTTAATCGTTACTGGTACCAAGGAATATGTAGATGAGTTAAAAAGGGAACTTGAATTCTGTGAAACATGTTAATTAAGAAAGCGGAAGCCTATGTGCTGGAGCTAGACAATGCTCGAAGTAGGATTCTATACTTTTCATTTGTGACAATTTAGTGTAAACTTAGTACCAAGTACTAATAACTCGTAATTATTGTAGGAGGAATTTTCAATATGAATCTTTCATTAGCTGGAAAAACATATGTGGTAATGGGTGTTGCCAATAAACGCAGTATTGCATGGGGAATTGCCCGCTCCCTCCACAATGCAGGCGCAAGATTAATTTTTACGTATGCGGGAGAAAGATTAGAAAGTAGTGTTCGTGAATTAGCGAACTCTTTAGAATCAGAAGGGACACTTGTACTTCCTTGTGACGTAACAAAAGATGAAGACGTGGCAAAATGTTTTGCTGAAATAAAGGAAGCGGTTGGCACTATTCAAGGTGTTGCCCACTGTATCGCTTTTGCTAACAAAGAAGAGCTTCAAGGTGAATATATGAATACAACAAGAGAGGGCTTCTTACTTGCTCACAATATTAGTGCTTATTCATTAACAGCTGTTGCCAAAGAGGCAAGAGGATTAATGGCAGAAGGCGGTAGCATTGTAACCTTGACGTACCTTGGCGGCGAAAGAGCTATACCAAACTATAATGTAATGGGTGTAGCAAAAGCTTCATTGGATGCAAGTGTCCGTTACTTAGCAGCAGACCTTGGAAAAGAAAACATTCGTGTCAATTCAATATCAGCTGGTCCAATTCGTACACTTTCTGCTAAGGGTGTAAGTGATTTTAACTCGATCTTAAAAGAAATCGAAGAAAAAGCACCATTACGCAGACCAACAACTCCTGAAGAAGTTGGAGATACAGCTCTATTCCTATTTAGTGACCTGGCTAGAGGAATAACTGGGGAAAACATTCACGTTGATTCTGGATTCCATATTCTATAATATAAGAAGCCCGCTGCCAAAGCGGGCTTTTTATATGGGGATTTACCTATTTAGCATGAACGCGTGTAGGCTTTTCGCATACATATAAAGTGTAGAATTACGCGATAGGAGGTACTGTACATGTCAACTAAGAAGAATCAAGGACCGCTTTTATATGTTAATCAGCCATTTTCTAGAACTCCTTCTAATACAAACATGCAAGAAATTTATATTAGTAAAGGGGACCAAGAGGACCTAGAGGAAGAGAAACTGGTTGAAACAGAAAGTAAGATGAAAATATCTCTTGCTAAAAAAGAAATCGTGCAAGAAGCTGAAACAAAAAAAGAAGCCACACTTCCATCCTCAGACAACCTTCACCAGCAAGAACCAAAATCATCTTTTAAAAGGGTAAAACCCTTTAAAGATTTGAATATTAAAGAACGATTGGATTATTTAATTAATTTTCCTAAAGTATTACCGCCAGTTCCTTGTGTCTTTTATACAAAAGAAGAGAATTATACCGGTTACTTAACTGCCTATGATGACGGTCAGATTACCATTCAATTTCATGACCAATCAACGATAGATATTCCTTTAGTGGAGTTAAAGGACATTATTATGATTGGTATAAAAAGATAATAAAAAAGCCAGCCGATAAACGACTGGCTAATATACATTTTTTGATTTCTTAGTTACAGATACCTAGGTTAACGTCTGCGATACATTGTACTGCACAGAAGCAGCTTAAATCAACTGTAATACAGTCGTTGCTTGCACGGAAGCGTTCAACCTGGCAAACCTTTGTAAGGTCAATACAGCATTTATCTCCGCCAGAAACTAAGTTTACTGGACAGAAGTTTCCGCCATCACGTTTGCCTGGTACTAAAACACGAAGTGTTGCACAGCAGTTATCGAATACGTCTTCTACTCGGAAGTAGATGGACACACAAGCATTACTTTCGTTGCTAAAGAACGCATGGAATGGTGAACCGTCTGCTGTACTTAACACAAATACACGAGTATCAACCGGATCTCTCCTAGATGGTGATACTAGCGTACCTAGTGGTTCAGTAAAACAGCTGGTACATTCAGCACACTCTTCTTCTACAGCATTATCTTGGATGTCTTTAATGGCACGAACTACTTGGCAAACACAGTTTGCACTGTCATTGTCATGATGATTTCTTCCACAACCCATTTATTTTTTCCTCCTTATTCGTGATATGTCTTACACTACTAACATATTTAACAGAGCGGTTTTGGGTTACGGACAATAGCCTGTTTTAGCTAAATTAGGCGTATAATGAGGAATTTCCGCAGGGTTTTCGAAAAGGAAAGGGTGAATAACCATGAAAATAACGTTTCTCAGCTTCTTAGTCTTATCCTTGGCTAGCTTTCGGTTAACACGATTACTTGTATTCGATAAGATAACTGAATTTATTCGTCAACCCTTTTTTGATGAAATAAGTGAGAAGAATGAGGACGGGGAGATAGAGGTTTATTATATTACGAAAAGAACAGGGATAAAGAAATTTATGGGTGAACTATTAAGTTGTTATTGGTGTACTGGCATTTGGGCAGCAGCATTCATAATAGGATTCAATTATTTTTACCCTGTTGTATCGGAACCTATTACTCTTATATTGGCGATAGCCGGGTTGGCTTCCATTTTAGAACTATTTGTTCAGCAATTTATCAGAAATTAATTGTTTCGCTGAGACAAGACATAGTTGTCGTTCATATTCTATCTTAGTAGAAATTTTTTCGACAAAAGGAGAGAGGTAGATGGATACGAATAAGAAAAATACACAATCAACACAAACCACACAAACAATTCAATCTTATAAACCGTCCAATAAGATTAAGAAAAAAGGCTGCGGATGTGGAAAGAAAACTTCAAAGTGATTGAAAAACTGCTAGTTAATCTGGCAGTTTTTTTTATTTTACTCAAAGGGTTATTAGTAAAAATAAAGATGATGTTGTCATAATTTTGGGCTTTGTCGAAAAAACTAATAATAAATAATGGAATAAGGAAGGGGAATCAAATGATCACTTTTTATCGATTTATATTATTCGCCTGTCTAATTTTACTTTCCGCTTGTAGGAATAATGAGCCGGTCAAGGATAGCCAGTTAGCTCTCATGAAAACAACTAATCCTAAGCCGGTTATTATTTCTAATAAGAAGCATAGTGACCGAGTGGAAGAAATTAAAAAGGATGTTAGTTCTCATCCAGAGCTTTACGATGTTGCTGTGGTCAAGGGTAAGAAAGATACTTTAGTTGTTTATAAAGTTAAACATTTACATCGTTTTCGAATGAAAGCGATAGAAAAAAATGTAAATAAGATGCTGGAGGAAAAATACCCAAAAGAAAACTTTACAGTTTCAAGCGATTATAAGGTATTTTTAGAAGCTGTGAGACTAAAGGAACATATTAAATCATCTGATTTCTCTGACCAGAAAGCTGAAAAACGCTTTAATGAAATTGTAAAAATGACAGAAGATATGAAGTAAGAAGGGGAGAATACGATGCCGAGTAACAAACAAAAAAACACCACACTTCAGCAGCGAAACTATCAACAACTACAGCAAAAACATGAAATAAAGAGACCGGTCTTAAAGAATTGTATAAAAGCTTTTTTTGTAGGTGGGCTCATTTGTGTAATTGGTCAAGCTGTTAGTTATTTTTATATTTACTTTTTTAATTTTACTGAACAGAGCGTTGGAAACCCAACAGTCGCAACTATGGTCTTTTTTTCAATGCTATTAACTGGGTTTGGCGTTTACGATCGATTAGGTCAATTTGCAGGAGCAGGGAGTGCTGTGCCGGTAACTGGTTTTGGTAATGCAGTCATCTCGGCTGCCATTGAGCACCGGACAGAAGGGTTTGTTCTTGGAGTTGGTGGAAATATGTTTAAATTGGCTGGATCGGTCATTCTCTTCGGAGTTTTTTCCGCTTTTGTAGTTGCATTAATTAAAACGCTACTTGTGATGTGGGGGGTTTTGTAATTGTTAAAAGGGCATCAATCATGGGTGTTCGCAAACCGCCCAATGATCACAGCAACTGGCGTAACGGGTGGACCATTTGAAGCAAATGGAAAATTGGCCAATGATTTTGATTTATTGTATGAAGACTTATGGATGGGAAAAGAGTCCTATGAAAAGGCCCATAGATTATTACTTGAAGAAGCAATTAAGGTTGCCTTGGATAAAGGAAAAGTTCAAAAAGAACAAATCCAATTTTTATTTGCAGGAGATTTGATCAATCAAATCACACCGACGAGTTTTGCGGCACGGACGATGCAGATTCCATACTTTGGTCTGTTTGGCGCTTGCTCGACTTCCATGGAAGGCTTAGCGCTGTCTTCTTTCGTGGTGAACTACCAGGGAGCTAAATACGTCCTTACAGGTGCATCAAGCCATAACGCAGCAGTAGAGAAACAGTTTCGGTATCCAACTGAATATGGTGGTCAAAAACCTCCTACCGCGCAATGGACCATTACGGGTGCAGGAGTAGCACTTGTGCAGCCTAATGAACCTGATCGTTTCGAACCTGTGACAACTGCAGCAACCATCGGAAAAGTGATTGATATGGGCTTAACCGATCCATTTAACATGGGTGGGGCAATGGCGCCAGCTGCGGCAGATACCATCATGGCTCATTTTCGTGACTTAGAGTTGGACCCATCCTATTATGATTTAATTGTTACCGGCGACCTTGGAAGAATCGGACATGATACTGCCTTTGAATTATTAAACAAAAGCGGCCTTAAATTGGAGCGAAGACAATTCCAAGATTGTGGTTTATTGATTTACAAGGAAGACCAACCTGCACAATCAGGGGGAAGCGGTGCAGGATGCTCAGCAACCGTTTTATATGGTCACTTATTAAATCAAATGAAAAAAGGGCAATATAGAAGAATTTTAGTTGTTGCAACAGGGGCTTTATTGTCACCGTTAAGTTTCCAGCAGAATGAATCAATCCCGTGTATTGCACACGCTGTGGCAATAGAAATGAATGGAGAGATGGGGTGAGCCTTTGTGTTAGCGATGTTTTTCTGGGCCTTTGTAGTGGGTGGAATAATCTGCGTCATTGGACAACTATTATTTGATGTAGCTAAACTGACTCCAGGTCATACTTTAAGCTTGCTCGTTGTTGCCGGTGCAGTTCTGGATGGTTTCGGGTTGTATGAGCCATTGGTCGACTTCGCCGGGGCAGGGGCAACCATTCCAATTACCAGTTTTGGTAATGCCCTCGTCCATGGAGCCTTACAGGATGCCAAGGCACATGGAATTATTGGAGTATTAACGGGGATGTTCCAAGTGACAAGCTCTGGAATTTCGGCTGCCATTATTTTTGGATTTATCGGCGCACTTATTTTTAAGCCAAAAGGGTAAAAACACAATTTTACCTGTTTTTCTTGTTTAGTCTGTCATGCCTATACACTTTTTTATGTACTTTCATATGTTATTAGTGAGATTACAAAAGTGAGGTGACAGTCTATGTGGTGTGGATATGGCGGCGGCTACGGCTACGGCGGTGGATACGGCGGCGGTTCAACTTTTGTTCTAATCGTCGTATTGTTCATCCTTTTAATCATTGTTGGTGCAAGCTTCTATTAAGAAATATGGAGCTTAAACTGAAGGAAAGGGTTGGCCCATTAATATGGCCGACCCTTTCTTAACACTTGTTTCTTTTTAGCTTTTCCCATTTTATTCACCATTTTAACACTCCTTCATACAATAAAGTAGTTTATGAAGGAGTGTGAATTTTCGATGGATAATGGTTTCTTTAAAAATATAGAAAACAAAACGGGCGTAAATATGAAGGATATTTTCGACCTTGCTAATTCTCTGCAAAATGCGAATTTTAAAGATGAAAAAACTGTCCGTAATGTGATTAGAAGAGTTTCCCAAATTGCCAATAAACCGGTAAGTAAGGATATGGAAGATCAAATTGTAAAATCAATTGTGAATGATGGTAAGCAGCTTGACTTCAATACAATCACCAAAATGATGAATAAAAAATAGGCTGTGTTAAAGAAGTTTGTTGATTTTTATTCCCTGTTGATTGGAACGGAAGACGCGAAGACTCCTGTGGGAGTATGGTTCAGGGGAGACCCCGCAGGCGCAAGCGCCGAGGAGGCTCGCCGAAACACCCACGGAAAGCGAAGCGTCTGGAGTGGAAATCAACAGGCAAGGTTAACAGAGCCAAAAAATACAAAGAGAAGAGAGGCTGAACACATCAAAATGGTCAGCCTCTCTTCTTTTTGTTAAGGGGTGTTAAAAAACGCGATGGGTACGCTTTTTTCCCTCTTCTATGCTGGGGAACGGAAATAAACAGCTGATTCTGTGCACGGGTCATGGCCACATAAAATAATCTTCGTTCTTCCTCTAAAGCAGTGAAATCCCCGTTTCTATATGTTTCAAGCGCGTAATCATGCGGGAGACTGCCATCGACAGCACCAAGCATATAGACAGTTTGATACTCCAGACCTTTCGCCCGGTGAATAGTGCTTAGGCTAATGGCATCGGTAAAATGTTTACTTAAGTTTTTAATTTCCTTATTCATGGCCGACATATGCTCTGCATGTACTAATAATGCTTCAATGGTTTCGAAGCTTCTTGCCGCCACTTTCAGGTCCTTTAGGTCATCTGATCCTTTTTCCAGCTTACTCGATTCATTTCCACGTTTCTTAAGAAAATCAAGAAAACCAATATCCTTTTCAATCTGTTCAAGAGCCTTAATCGGAGACAAGTGTTTTAACCCGCGAATGAGTGTCACTGCTTTTTTTAATTTCTTTTCTTGAAAAGCATGTGTTGTTTTCAAGTGTGAAAGAGACTCAAGAAAACTACAGTCTTTTAGGATGCTTTGTGCTTTTATTTCTTTAAGTACAGACTGTTTTAAAAACAGAAAAGGTAAGATGTCAGCAATTGCTTGGGGGTCATCTTCATTTAAACTCACTCTTAGAAAGGAAAGGGTGCTTCTTACTATATAGCGGTCGTAAAAAGAGTCTGCGTCCAAATCAATTTTAAATGGAAGGTTTGAGTTCGCTAATCGTTCAAACACAGCTCTAGAGCCAGCATTGGTGCGATAAAGAATCGCAAATTCGGAAGGGTTCGCTCCTGCTGCAATTTTCTCTTGAATGTCTGTAACAATCATGGTTGCTTCTTCTTCTTCATCATAGGGGAAAAATAACTTTGGCAGTATTCCCGCTGAGAATTGAGCCTTCATTTTCTTCGTTCTTCTTAATTTATTGGCTGAAATCATTTGATTGGCTGCCGAAACAATCTCATGAGAGGATCGATAATTTTGGTCTAGTGTTACCAATTTTGCATAGGGAAAGTCTTTCTCAAACTCCAGTAAATAGCTAGGGTCACTGCCTCTGAAGCTATAAATTGCCTGATCATCATCACCCACTGCGCAGACGTTTTTGTTTTTTCCTGATAAAAGCTTAACTAGCTCGTATTGCACTTTATTAATATCCTGAAACTCATCAATTAAAAAATAGTGAAAACGATCTTGATATTGTTGAAGAAGTGCTGGAGATGTTTTGAGAAGCTGATAACAGCCGATAAGCATGTCATCAAAGTCAAATAAACCTTCTCTTTGTTTGAACTCTTCATATTTTGTATATAAAAAGACAACTTTCTCTTCCCACTCTGTTGAAGGTGTAACTTCGTGAGGCAGGAGTAGGGAGTTTTTCCAAAGTCCAATTTGCTGAAGAGCCAGGTCATAGGCAAATTCTTTCTCCGATAAATCAAGCTCTTTACCTGCTTCCTTCAGGATTTTGTCCCGCTGCCATTCTTTTTTCAATAGTTTATTAGCCGACCAATTCACTGAATCATGAAACATTAGAATACGGTAAAAGATGCTGTGAAAAGTTCCTGTAACCAGTAAGTTAATCTTCTCGCGGTTTATTTCTGGATAAGAGAGCAAACGATGCTTCATTTCCGCAGCTGCTTTTGATGTGAAGGTAACAAGCATAATCGATCGGGGATCCGTTTGTTCTACTTCCATCATATAAGCTGTCCTGGCAGTTAACACCCGAGTTTTCCCACTGCCGGCACCAGCTAGGACTAGCAAAGAGCCTTCCGTTTCCATAACAGCCGCCGCCTGGCTATCATCCAGGACCACACCTTGGCTTTCGAGTTGCTGAAGGTAAGAAGGGCGCTGATTTTTTTGTATGGCATCTGCTGGTTTAAATGGTATCTGATACTCTATTTGTTTTGCAGACTTGAAAAGTTCAACATCTTTGGGGGCTTCTGTAATAGTTCTGCCTTGCGGTATTTTAAAGCCGTTCCGTTCAATATAGGTTGGTGTGTCATCTAATTGGGTTACTGGAGAACTTGGTTCCAAACAAGCTTTTTTAGGAGCATGTGCATGAAAAAAATGTGGATGATCTTGAATCCCTAAAAACAGTTGCACCTTTTCCTTGCAAGCAGGACAAAGGAGCTCTCCATTTTTACCAGCAAGGAATATCTTTTGATATTGTTCCCTGGTTAGTTGCTCAAGTTCAATGGTTTGATTTTGGTAGATAGCAGTTTTCATATAGTAAAACCTCAATTTCAATAAATACGACTGTTCTATCATAACAAAACCTGATAGGGACGGAAAGTGTTTCATATATTAACCATTCATAAAGAAAAGCGGAAGCGCCTTGGTCAGCCCCGACAGGCAAATGTTCTTCTGCAATAAAAGTTGCTCTCTTTGACTTTTCTTGCAGAAGGTTATTTGACCCGAGGGGCTAGGCGTTGGAGCTGGACAATTCTCGAAGTCGAATTTTATACTTTCTTATTTATGTAAAAAAACCACTTGCCGTTTTTGAACTGCACCCGAATTGTTAGACACACAGCTAACAATTGGAGGTGCAGTTTTTATATGTCTAAATTTACTATTGAGGAAAAACTAGAAGCAGTTATTCGATATCACCAGGGATCGGAAGGGGTAAAATTTATAGCTAAATCCATAGGAGTACATCATACTGTCTTACTAAATTGGATAAAACAATATGAACACCACGGTGAAGATGCCTTTAAAAATCCCTATACATCCTACACAACAGAGTTTAAACTAGACGTACTAAATTATATAAAAGAGACAGGGACGTCTATAAGGGAAACTGCTGCAATTTTTAATATTGCAACACATAGCACCATTCAAAAATGGTTAAAAGGTTTCGAATCAAATGGAATAGATGCCCTAAAAACAACACAAAAGGGGCGTTCACCTATGAAAAAGGAAACAAACAAACCTCAACCAGTGGAAGGATCTGACGAAGCACTAAGAGCTGAAAATGAGCGTTTACGTATGGAGATTGCTTACTTAAAAAAGTTACAAGCCTTAATTCAAGAAAAGGAAAAATTACAGAACAGGACAAAGCGCAAATAATCTATGAATTAAGGCATGAATTTAAAGTAATCGATCTAGTAAAGGTCGCTGGTATGGCGCGTAGTACGTATTACTATTGGGTTAAACAAATGGATCGTCCAGATAAGTATAAGGAGGTCAAAGAATTGATTCAGGAGATCTTTGATGAACATCAAGGACGTTATGGATATCGTCGAATCACATTAGAATTGCGTAAACGGGACTTAAAAATTAATCATAAAACAGTCCGACACTTGATGAATGAAATGGGGATAAAATGTCTTGTACGCATGAAAAAATATCGTTCTTATCGTGGAAATGTAGGGAAAATTGCCCCTAATATTTTGGAGCGCAATTTTAAAGCGTCAAAGCCAAATGAGAAGTGGGTAACAGATGTAACAGAATTCCATTTACACGGAGAAAAGCTATATTTATCCCCCGTTTTAGATTTATACAACGGAGAAATCATCGCTTATAACATAGAAAAACGTCCTGTTTATCTACTTGTTTCAAAAATGTTGGACAAAGCTTTTGAGCGTTTAGCAGAGGGAGACGCCCCCATTCTCCATTCTGACCAAGGTTGGCACTATCAAATGAAGCATTACCAACATGCATTAAAAGAACATGGTATTACTCAAAGTATGTCACGTAAGGGGAATTGTTTAGATAATGCGGTCATGGAGAATTTCTTTGGCCTATTAAAGTCTGAACTACTCTATTTAAAAGATTTTGAAAGTATGGAGCATTTTAAAGTAGAATTAGAGAAATATATTTATTACTATAATCACAAACGAATTAAGGTAAAACTAGAGGGCATGAGTCCAGTCCAATACCGAACTCATGCCCAAGTAGCTGCCTAAATTTATTTGTCCAACTTTTCGGGTTCAGATCATTTTCTTTGGCAAGTGGTTCGTATGTTACATTTCTTTCATCATTGTTTTATGAGGAATGCCTGCATCCAGGAATTCTTCAGAGACAACTTCATATCCAAGACGAGCATAAAAGGGGATGGCTTGTGTTTGGGCATTAAGTTTTAACTTATGAAGCCCTTGTTCACGAGCATGCTCCTCAATACCATTCATGATGGCATTTCCAGCACCCGTCTTTCTTGCTTCCTTTAATACACAAATTCGTTCTACTTTTCCATATCCATCAACTACACGGAATCGACCTGCACCTATTGAAGAACCATCGTTATACAGGACAAAATGAACAGCCTCATCTTCGAATTGATCGATTTCCTCTTCAAGAGGAACGTGTTGTTCTTCAACAAATACAGTCTTTCGAATTGAAAATGCATCTTCTAGTTCTTTTTGATTTTCAACCACTTTAAGCTTCACTTTACCTATTCCTTTCCAAGACGAAATGTTTCATATACGGTCCAAGAACCATTTTCTAATTGATAGAGAAGGTGGAATCGGTCAATGGTTTCTTCGTGATTAATTTTTGTCATTCGGAGTGAACCAAAGACATCGGAGTGTTCGTCATTAGAGAGTTTTTGACCAATCGTAATATGTGGGACAAAGGCATACTCTAATGGTGAGTCGCTAAAAGTTTGATTGATTTCGGAATGCAGATTTATTAGTTCTTCTGTCGGATCAACTTTAAAATAAATCACGTTATTTACAGGTTGAAAAGAGCTGATCTTTGAAGTTTTTAAAGAAAATGGATGGGTATTTTGAGCGATTTGCAGTAACTTATTTGCTACATCCTTTGCATTCTCTTCAGTTGCTTCAAAGGCATTTTTTAATGTTAAGTGTGGAGGAATAAGTGAATAGTGTGGATCATAACGTTTACGGTAAGAATTCACTAAATCTTGAAGCTTTTTTGATGGAAAAATGACAACTCCAAATTTCATACGTATATACCTCCGTTTTTAAAAAATTATTTTAATAGAAAAATAATACTCATAACAGCCTTCTTACTATTATAGCAAATTTTCTAACTTTATTAAATAATAGAAAATACTCAAACTTTTGTTAATATGTGTTAGAAGAACATTTTCAGTGCTCGTCTTAAATCTGGCTGCCAATAGGTCCACGTATGATCACCATTAAATTCTTCATAAAAGTATGTAAATGGTTTATCTGAAATGATTTTTGATAGTTCCCTATTAGGGCGTAAAAAGTTCTTAACTTGTCCATCTGTCGTTGGTACTTCCGTTTCATGGGTTCCGATTACGTGATAAATCTCTAGCAGCTGAGTATCTTTAAAATCTTCCACTAATCCTAAGACCTTTTGATTCACATAGGGTGATTGCAAAAGCACCTTTCCAAATGTATGTGGATATTGAATCGCTGTCATTAAAGAGACGGTGGCCCCTAGAGAATCACCAATAAGTGCTCGGGTTGTACCCATTTGATAGGTTGGAAACTCCGTATCAAGAAATTGCACTAATTCATGTGCTAGGAAGCGTATATATTGCTCATTTTGATCACCATTTGGATGATATTTTCTGCGGCGATCGGCAACATCTTTATAGGGTACCCCAACAATAATTAAATTTTCAATTTCTCTGTTATAAAGAAACTCATCTGCTAATCGGCCAATTCTGCCAAGTTGAAAATAATCCCGGCCATCCTGGGCAATCAGCAGAGAGTATTTATAGAGTGGTGAGAAGTTTGCTGGAAGGTAAACGAGAAGTAGTATTTCCTCTCCCAGCTCTTTACTGTGAAAGGTAAGTTCTTTAATCGTGCCTTTTGGAAATTCCATGTGATAAAACCCCCATATTCAGTAGATACATTAGAATTTTACCATAACTCGACTGGAAATGCTTTCACAACGGGGAATAGAGGGATTGGTTTGCTGTTAAGTGGTCAGAGGAATTAATGAAGATATCGCTTTTTCGATTGAGATTCGGGCAAAAGGGATAGGATATTTTCACGTTTAAAGGTGCGCATCTGTTTCCGAAGCAAACAGTACCCACGGATATAGTCGTCATTTATTTCCTTCACAATTAGTTTTCGTTGTGAAATTTCTTGGTTATCGGCAAGGTAAATCATTTCCAAAGGCATGTTTTCTTCAATTGAACGAATAAAAAGCCCATCCATGTAAATCACTCCTTTCTTTTATACTATTATTATAACCGAACATTAGTTCTTTATTCAACTAAAACAAGAACTAACGTTCCTGTTTTTGGGGTTATATATTGGAAATTAAATATTGACTTTTGCTACAATATTACTATAATTAGATATGTAGCTTACGATCTGTTAGCTCAGTTGGGAGAGCGCAACCTTGACAGGGTTGAGGTCGGGGGTTCGAACCCCTCACAGGTCATACATTTTGAGAGGCTAAAAGCTTTGTTTAATCAAGGTTTTTAGCCTTTTTGTTTTGCCTAGAATGTCGTAAGTGATGCTAAGAATTTCTCTATGCTAACAATTTGCTAACAATCAATATTTAAAAAGTTTTCAAAAGAGATTGCAACGTTTGTATCCATAGCAGGAATACAGTGAGCATAGAAATTAAGCTTTGTGGATACCCGGTTATGTCCTAAGCGGTCGGCGACCACTTTAATGTTTTCTCCATTTGTTAACATCAAGTTCGCATGTGTATGCTTTATTCCATGAAAGGATATCTTTTTTACCCCTGCTTCTTTTGATAATCGTTCCATTTGTCTTAGTAGATTTCTTGGATCCTTTCTCCCGCCTAATTCAACTGTACAACTAAGTCCTCATCTTTAAAAATTAAGCCCAATCGTTTCTTTAAATATCCGGTGTTCTTTATGTGCTAATACTCGTTAATGACAATTGGTGAAATAGATATTTGTCTTCTCGAACTTTTAGTCTTAACTTCCTTAAGAATTAAACCATTATCTGTTCAGGCAAGGGATCTACGAATATTAATCACGTGGGTTTTATAATAATATCCTCTCATTTATTCCTAGTACACCACCTCTCCATAAACCTGTATATATAGCGATAACTAAGGCTATATAAATTGATTCACTTCTGATACATATTAAGAATTGGCTTACTTCATCTTTTGTCCATGTATCAAATCTTTAGTTGCACTCTATAATAAAAATTTTAAGTTGAAACAACTTTTTGCATTGACATGCGTCTTTCATTTGTAACAAAAGGATACGTATCTAAAGGAGCTCTAAAGGTATGAAGAATTCTAATCAGGAACAAGCACTTATTCAATTGATCACAGAAAATAAGGAGAATATTTATCGGTTAGCTTTTAGTTATGTGAAAAATAAAGAGGATGCATTAGATGTCGTTCAGGAATCTATTCAAAAGGCTATCTTAAAAATAGACAGTCTAAAGGATCAACAAAAACTAAAAAGTTGGTTTTATAGGATTGTTGTGAATAAATCCTTAGATTTTTTAAGAAAACATAGAAGAGTCAATGTGATGGATGATGCAACTCTTGAGTAAAACAGAGAAAGCGACTATACAAAAAATAAATTACCGAAGAATAATCTCATTACTGTACAACAAACTATGAATAATAAAAATTAAATAATAACTGTTTATAAACGCTGCCAAAAACAGATTTTATTTGAAAGGGGTAAGAACAATGAGAATAAATTTGATGGTTGTATTTATCTTGTTTTTAAATATGTTTATCAACATAGTTCCTCTTCAAGCAGCTGGAAAATATCCTAGCAATATCTATGTCGTAAAATTAGGTGATACTTTACCAGGAATTGCAACTAAATATGAAACAACAGTTGAAGAGCTAAAAGTAACAAACGGATTGCAATCCAATTCATTATTTGCTGGTGAGAAATTATTGGTTCCAATTTTATATGAAGTTGTAGCAGGGGATACACTTAAGGACATTGCAATTGCCTATAATGCTTCAGTCGATATAATAAAAGAAGTAAATCGACTATCATCAGAACAAATAAATACAGGGCAGATATTAAAAATTCCTCCTAAAAGACTTGCAATGCAAGGACAGTATATTCTTTTTACAAAGGAGGAATTCGGGGAGTGGTTATTCCACCATCAATTTTCCCGGAAAATAACTTTAATCCAAGAACATCACACATGGGCACCTTCCTACAAGCATTTTTATGGCAACAATCATTTTAACATGTTGAAAGGGATGGAAACGTATCATGTGAGAAAAAAGGGTTGGAAGAATATTGCCCAAAATATCACGACGTTTCCTGATGGGAAATTAGCTGTTTCTAGACCGTTTGACATGGCCCCTGAAGGCTCAATTGGTTTTAAGGCCAATTCTACAGGAATTGCGATTGAAAATGTTGGAAACTTTGATATTGGTCATGATGTCATGACAAAGGAACAAAAAGAAACCATCGTTTATATTACAGCTTTGCTTTGTTTAAGATTCGGGTTAACCCCATCCATTGATAGTATCACTTATCATCATTGGTGGAATTACGGGACACAGGCAAGGGTGTTAGATAACAGCAAACCATTTCAGGTTAAAACATGCCCTGGAACTGGTTTTTTTGGCGGAAATACTACGATAAGTGCAAAGACTTATTTTTACCCACTAGTGATACGCAAAATGAAAGAAATTTCTGTTACACACAGATTTTAGCTTCAATCAACATTCTAATCAATGATAGTTTGAATGGCGCGTGAAAAGAGAGAAACTAAAAGTTGTTTCTCTCTTACTTTTGGCGTTTTTCTTTTGTTACAGGGGTGGGTTTATCGCCCAAGAACTCTTTCATCGCTTCTTTATTTTTGGCAAAATCGATTTGTAGCACTTGTCCAGAATGAGGATACTGCATATTAGAATATCCTGTTGGAACAGGAATACGTATGGTTTCGACATCTTTAACTTGGTTAAACAATACATTGCCGCAAAGAGAGACAAATGTTTTAAAGTCCATATCTGTATCAATATAATGAATCATTTCTTCTCCTATTGTTGGCAATTTCATAACACCGTTTACAGAACTTAATTGTTCCGTAAATTCATTTTTCAACGAGGCAAGGACTTCCTGTTGTCTTTGGACTCGGCCAAAATCGCTTAATTTATCATGACGGAATCGAACATATGATAATAATTCTTTACCATGTAGTCTTTGTACACCAGGTTTTATATTAAGTCTCATGTCCTCGATTATTTTTTGATCAACATTTACTTCGATGCCTTTTGGAGCAACCATATCAATCACCTTAATGAATCCTATAAAGTCAATTGTGATAAAATGTTTCACATCAATATCAAAATTATTTTTAATGGTTTGTCGTAATAATTCAGGACCGCCTAAGTAATAAGCGTTATTGATTTTATTATAATGTCGGTTTTCACTTGGAATTTCGACGTATGAATCACGCATAATGGTCACAATTTTGCCCATTTTAATATGAGGATCATATTGAGCGACCATAATAGCATCCGAACGGGATTTTTTTTCTCCACGGGAATCAATACCGATTATTAGGACATTAATTTTTCCATTTGCATCTTTTTGTCCATTAAAGGGTTTCTTCGTTTTCTTTTTACTTGCTTCTTCCATTTTACTTAATAATACTGCAATATTTTTTTCTTTTTGTTTAGTATCTACTCCATGTTGAAAGCTGCAAGAGGGTAATATTAATAAGCAAATTAGAGAGATAATGATTTTTATTTTCAAATAGTATCACATCCTTTTATGAAAAATATAATGGATTTTCCTTTTCATATGTAGTGTAAATATTTTTTGAAAATTGAATGTGATATATACAAGGAAATTTTGAAATGCTTTAAGGTCTCATTTGCTGAGTCTCAAGAATTGATTGTTTACTTATGATTTTGAAAGGTGTACTTAAACGGGATGAAGAGTTTCAAAATCTGTCCTTATTGCATTTTTGTTCATTTTTAATCTCCCTTTTCTTAGGTACAGAAGCATGTTACTACAACCTATAGGGGGGGGGTTATTGGTGCCAATTTTGGTGACCTTCAATATATTAGGTATAAACTTATAAATGTTTAAATTAACAAAAGCTTGATATAAAAACATTTTTCAATTAAATACGGTCTTTCCAATTATAATTAAAACTATAAAACCAGGTTGTTTCACCTTTAAAGGGTTGAGGTCGGGGGTTCGTTACCCTTACAGATCATACATACAAAACCTTGGTATCCGCTGTGTTATCAAGGCTTTATATAACAGGAAAATTAGTATGAAATAACTTAGTTGAATAATCCTGAAGAGTATTATTCAACAATTCCCGTTTGTTTAATTTCAACTTTAGCATGAACAAGGACCTTTACTTGAGGGTAAATTAAATTCCATGACTTCTCATTAAATTTACGATAATGTTCTTTATATTTTGCTCCTAGACCTAATGGATCCACTTGATGGTCCTGAAATCGATTGACTATTTTCAAGGAACCCTTTTCTAAAATCTGTTCCACTCCCTTTTGAAGTTTTGGTTTATCAATAGGTACCCTTTGTTTCTTTGGAGAAGAGAACTCTTGAAGTCTAGTGTTCATTTTTAAGTAGATCGTAAATACTGGTCTACCCTTTACTATTTTCACTTTGTATTTTGCATTTGAATGAAGAATATCTAAAACGACCTTCTCACCATTACTTAAAATAAATTGGTGTAGCCCGTGGTTGTATGTATCAACCAGCCCTTTAAAAATAAACAAATCGTCCATCGATAAAGCTGTGACAAATCGATCATCCTTAAAAATGGCCAACCCATTGATCTTAATTGTATCTTTTTCCTTCTTGATTAGTGGCAAATAGGGATCCTGCCCAATCTGAGAAAATTGAAAGAGAAAGCTGTGTAAATTAGACCGAGTAAGCTGACCGGATTTCATATTTTGCTCCAGTAATTCATGTATAAATAAGGAGGTGTTCTCTGTTTTTAATTTATCCGTTGATAATAAATCAAATGAATCACCATCTACAATGGCCAGTTGAACAAGGTTTCCTATGGAGGGATCACGGTTTAGGGTATCTACAAAATCATTAATTCCTCTTTTTGACAGTTCCTTTCCATAGAGAGCTAAACGAAGCTGCCCACTTAGTAAAGGATATCTAGTCTCGTTATTTAAGATGGCACGAATCTCTTTGCTCGATCGCCCAACACTTGCTTTGATTTCGGTAGAGGAAGATTTGTCTTTTTTAAAAATAGGAAATACGATCGTCTCTTTTATTCTGTTTTTAGAAGCCACATCATACCCTACGCCCTGTGCCATATTTATTTCATTGACAATGGTGGGAGGGATCAGGGAACAACCCGTTAGAAATAGTGGAATAATCAATCCAACTACAGAACGCTTATCCATTTTTATTACCCCTTTTTAATATGGTAAGGACTAGAAGTAGAATAGGGATATAAGCATAAAAGAACCATAAATTCATTTGTATAATATATTTATCTAACAGATCTTTATAAGGGTCTTTGATCAATTGGCATAGTAGGACACTAGTAAAGCTAAGGACAATTAAGGTGTATTTTTGCTTTTTATTAAAAATTTTCTTAAGACCCCTGCTAGAACACCATAGTAAGAGTGCGAGTAAGGAAGTAACAATGACTAAATACATAGAAATATATAAGTACTCAAATCTTTCCAAGTAAGAAAACTTCATGATTTTAGTTAAAGACAGCTCTGGCCAAATGGTTGATGCTAATTGTTTTTCACTATAAAAGGAAAACGAGACAATGGCAGAAAAGGTGTAGAGCAGGGTCGTAAATAGGGCTCCTAAATGAGCAAATTTTCTTGATGAGTATCCATTTTTTATAAAAGGATAAAACATGAGCAACGTTTCCGTTCCCGCTAATGTGTACATGGAGCTTTTGACAGAATCCAATAAATCCATAAAGGAATGATTCATAATTGGTAATAAATTTGAAAAATGAGCCATTTTTATTGGAAAAACATAGAGAATGATGAGATAAATTTGTGGATACATAAAAGATAAAAATGAGATTCCAACGACGACTCGAAACCCTCCGGACACACAATAATAAACAAGTACCAATATAATAAGGGAAAGAATCCATGCCGACAAATTGGGAAACATCCAGACCTGAATGATTTCAATGTAACCAAGCAAAACGGATACACTAGCTAACCAGTAATACAACATAATAATCAAGCTGAAACTGTTGCCAATGATTTTACCAAACACCATAGAATGGACATCGACAATATCCCCCTCGGCTTTTGCTAAAAGCTTATACATCATCCAGATAAAAAGTTGAACAAAGCATCCAGCCAGTAAAATGCCAATCCAAGCATCATAACCGGCCTTTTTTGCAATGATTCGTTGAAAACTTAAAATCCCCACACCAACCTGTGAACTATAGATCGTAAAAAAGACTAAATAGGGAGAAATTTGATGCCTTTTATCAATTTGCATAAAAAATATCCCCCTTCTTTATTCATAGAAATCATTCATGGGCTCTGGGTTCTTTCCACTTCCAGTAGACTTTCTCTTTTTTTGCGGCCTAAGGAATTGCGGATTCTCTTTTTGCTTAGAAAAAGGAAGTCTAATCCATAGATCTTGGAAGGCCGTTTTCCTTAAGGGGTACACGCTTACATATGGACGCCCAAGTGAGGTAAGTCGCAGCACATGTAAAACGGTAAATAATAATCCCACAAACACCCCAAATAAACCTAAGAATTGGGCAAGAAAGATTAATGGGAATTTAATAAATCTAATGGTGTTGCTAAATTTATAGACAGGTGCTATATAGGATGCTAAGGTTCCAAGACCTACTAAAATAAGCAAAACATTACTGGTTAAGCCTGCTTCAACGACGGCTTGACCGATGACAATGCCACCAACAACGCCAAGGGATTGTCCAATTTTCGTAGGTAAACGAATACCAGCTTCTTTCACCATTTCTATCATAATTTCTAAAAATAGAGCCTCTAAAAAAGGAGAGAATGGAACGGCTACCCTTGAACCAACCAAATTTTCTAATAATTTTGAAGGTATCAATTCATAATGATAGGTCAGAGCCGCGACGTATAAAGGACTGACAAGACTTGATATGAAAATAGAAAAAAATCGTAATAAGCGGAAAAAATTAGAAATGATCCATGAGAAACTATAATCCTCCATGGCTATTAAGGATTCAATTAAAGTAACAGGTGCGATGACAAGATTCGGTGACCCGTCAGCCGCGATAATAATTTTCCCTTCAGGGAGTCCTGCCGCAACCCGATCGACTCTCTCAGTTGAAATTGATTGAGGAAACAAGGAGTGAGAATTATCCTCTATCATAGACGCAATATAGGAACTGTCTAAAATTTGATCATACTGGATATCCTCAATTCGTTGAATCACCGTGTTTACGTTTTCTGGATCAGCGATCCCGTCCATATAAATGACCGCTACTCTAGTTTTTGACAGTTCCCCGACTTTCATTTCTTTTACAAGTAGTTCAGCAGCTGGTAATCTTTTTCGAATCAGATTGATGTTGGTGTCTAATTCTTCAATAAAGCCAACTTGTGGACCTAATGCTGAGGATTCCATGGTCGGAATGCCGACATCGCGAAATTTACTGTTCGCAATATTAATTAATAAACATTCTTGATCGTATTGATTCTTTTGAACAGCTATATATCCATTTAGAAGGTTTTGGGTGATTTGAGATTTATCATTAGTAAAAGAAATCCCTTGTACGGGTATTTTGCTTTTCAATTCTTCGAGGCTTAGCTGTTCCTGTAAATATGGCAACACATCTTTATGTAAAATGTCTGATGATATGAGGGTACGAAAATAGGAAAGCCAAAAGGGCTCCTTATCTAGTAGAGAGGTATGCTCATGAACAAAATCATTGGATTTAGAAAAGCGTTCAATCCAGTTTTGTTCGGGTGAATTTTGGGATTCCTGTTCCGTATCATTGTTTTGTAACTTCATCTGTATCCCTCAACATAATTTTTTCTCATTATGTGTAGAACCGGGAATTTTATGCGTATGAATCATTTTTAAACATTTGAAGGGTTAAATAAAAGTTGAACTTTACAACCTTGACAGAGTTAGGGTATTTATTTGTGCCTCAAAAAAAATCTGCAGACCCTTTAAAGAGAGGATCTGCAGATATTGTCGGTAACTATTGGGATGTCTCTAAATAATAAAAAAGGCATTTTCTATTTAATGATTAATCAATACATGGGCCATTTTTAAGGCCTTACCATTTTTTTTCTGTTTATAATAATAATTAAATAATTCTTTTTGGGAACGTTTAATTAAATAGACAAAACCAAATTTTTTAAAGAAAGGTAATGAAGTATCGAACAAGTATTGATAGTATTCGTGTTCTTTATTTTGAAGTAAATAACTAAGTAAGGTAAATAAGATTAAATATAATTGTTCATTTTTCTTTAGAGCTTTTTCAAGTCCTCCATTAACAAGTTGTAATAATTCATCTATTGGAAGTAAACTCCCATAATATGCACTTCGTATATACCCTTCTAAAGAAAGTAAATAAGGACTTGATTCATTATTTTTAAGAGACATTGACTCCTTATAGTATTTATTGGCTAGTTCATAATTTTTTCTTCTAAAGTATTCAAAAGCTAAGTTGTGTAATACCTTTGCTTTTCGATCGGGTGAATTACAAAGGTCACAGCTTTTGATTAAGCTTTCAAACCTCTGAATGGTCTCCTTAAAATCTCCATCATCTTTTACTTGAATCACCATAAGCATTTCTGCATCAATCACTCTGAGATAGTTATTAATTTCTTTAAAAAATTGACGCGATTTATCTGCGAAAAAATAAGCCATAGCTGGTGATTCGATCGAATGATACGCAACTGCTAAATAATAGGTATATTCCTTGTTATTGTAATCTGTGTCATTTATTGATTTTAATACTTGAATGGCTTTGAGATTTTCATGTTTTGCTAAATAGTAAACTCCTAAAACGTGTTTGAACAAATTAGCTTCATAGACAGATAATTTATGTTCTTTCTTTTGGATTTCCTTGATGATGGTAAATGCTTCGTCAGTCAAATTATGCATTAGTAAATACTTAACCCGAAGTAATTTGTAAAAATAAATATAATCAGAGATCTGAATTAAATCTTCCTGCTCAAGTTCATAATTAATAAGATCCATTTCGTCAAATAATTGCATGATAAGAACATTATGCCAATGGCTTAAGCGCTTTTTTATATTATTAAGTTTTGCTATTTCATTTTCGATATTTATTCCTAGACGATCTGATAAAAGAGTGATTATTTCAGGTGCATATTCAGTATGTAAACGCTCAATTTTACTAATATGTGTTCCAGAACAAATCCCTTTTCCTAATTGCTCTTGAGTTAATTGGTATTTTTCGCGATAAAACCTAATGATTTTCCCCTCATCCATAATGAAATTCTCCTTTAGATAAATTTTCTTTGATGTGTTTGAGCATTAGAAAACCATGATTCCCCCAAGTACAAAGATATTTTTTCGATATATATTACTAAAAATTGTTTAATTCTCCAAAATTCGATGTATTTAATGATATTTTTGAAGAATTATGTAGCGGAATTAGAACAACATGTTGAACTATTCCCCCAATTTACCGAGAATAAAAGCTCAAGTAGAATATGAATTAATAGAGTTATCTAATTATTCACACTCTTATTTTACACTATCATTCTATCAGGAGGAAAGCGATGCTCTAAGTGAAATGTAACCATTTTTTTGAGAGGTAACCTGTTAGATTCTTATTTTTAAAAAGTAATAGGTTTAAAATTTGTAGCTGAAATCAAAACAGTAGAAGGAGCGTTGAGTAATGAAAATTCGAAAGAAACAATTCCTAAATGTAATGGCATCAGGTGTAATAGCATCCAGTTTACTTACATCTTATTTAATGCCTCAGCAAAAAACGTATGCTATATCAAATTCTGTTGAATCGATTTTAAAAGGCCTGACAGAAGAACAAACACAATCTATTAAGAGATTAACTCCACAAGAAGGGTTTATTATTGATCCAAGATTATTGTCACTTAAAGATAAAACCGCAAATGTCATTGTTGAGTTCAAAACAGCTCCGGTCGAAAATGCTCAGCAATCAAAAACAAAAGGTACATCTAAAAATAAAGCAGAAAAGATAAAAGGGGAACAAGAATATTTTAAACAACGATTAACTGAAATTTTTAAGAAAAAGGAAGAGTTAAACAAAAATATAAAAGAAAATTCAATTAAATATCAAATTAAACAAACTTATCAGAATGTATTTAATGGAATGGCTATGACGATTCCTACAAATGAAATTAATACATTGCTTGAGACTGGTGTAGTTAAAAGGATTTGGAAAGACAATGTCGTTAGTTTACCGATAAATGAATCGACTACTACTCAAGAACCAACAACTGGAAAAATAATTCCACCAGCGCTCCCTCATATAGGAGTTGATCGTTTACATAATGAGGGCTTAAAAGGACAAGGGATAAAAGTTGGGGTACTTGATACAGGGATTGACTATAATCACCCTGATTTAAAAGATGTTTATAAAGGCGGCTATGATTGTGTCGATAATGATTCTGATCCAATGGAAACAACTAGAGCGAAATGGCTTGGATCTGGTCAACCTGAAACGATAGATGGTAGTTCATACTATACAGAACACGGAACTCATGTTGCTGGAACAATCGCATCTAACCCTAAAAATGATGTTGAATATGCCATGACTGGTGTAGCTCCGAATGTTGACTTGTACGCATATCGAGTATTAGGAGAATATGGATCAGGATATGATTCAATGGTTATCGCAGGAATAGAAAGAGCGGTAGAAGATGGAATGGACGTAATAAATCTATCATTAGGTAATGGTAATAATCATTCCTTAGACGCAACATCTGTAGCCATCAACAATGCAGCATTAAAAGGGGTCATACCAGTTATAGCCGGAGGAAATGCAGGGCCAACTCCTGGTACGTTAGGTTCACCAGGTGCTTCTCCACTAGCAATCACTGTGGGTGCTAGTGATGTGCCGACTGATATTCCAACCGTTAAAGCAAGTTTAGCAGATATCTCAGTTCAAAATACTTTAATGGGGCATGGCCTTGGTAAGGATTATCTACAATTAATTGATAAAGAGTATGATGTTGTTGAAGTAGGAATTGGTACTGAAGAGGATTATACTGACAAAGACATTAATGGGAAAATGGCATTAATTTCTCGTGGTACTATTTCATTTGATGAAAAAATCCGACGAGCTCATGATAAAGGTGCTGTAGCTGTATTGATTTACAATAATGAGGATGGAGAAATTCCATATTTCTTGGGTGAAAATCATGGCTATGTCCCAACATTTAAAATGTTACAAGGTGATGGAGTAAAACTTTCAGATAAATTAAAAGCGGATCCAACTACTAAACTTAAAATATCAGATTTACATTCAAATATGACCTCTGGTGATGTGTTAGCCGATTTTAGCTCACGTGGACCAGTAAATAATAACTTTGATATTAAGCCAGATGTGGTAGCACCTGGGGTGTCTACTTTCTCTACTGTTCCAGAGTATATTAATAGTCCAGAAGATGGTGTCGATTATTCTAGTGGTTATGCGAGTTTAAGTGGAACATCCATGGCAACACCACATGTTGCTGGAGTTGCAGCCTTATTATTACAATCACATCCAGATTATACAGTTGCAGATGTAAAGGCAGCGCTTATGAATACTGCTGATCCTTTAAAAGGTCGTATGTACAATGTGAATGAAGTTGGAGCAGGACGTGTAGATGCTTATGAGGCAGTACACAATACAACGTTATTGGAAGTACAAAATAAGACGACTTCCTTAGATGAAAATGGATCCAAAATAGAAATCGATGACATTTCAGGATCTATACCTTTTGGTAGTATTGCACAATCAAGTGAGACGCAAAATAGAACAACCTCGATTTCTATTAAGAATTTAAGTAGTGAACTAGAAACATATCATACAAGAGTAGAATTTTTAACAATCGATGGTGTTTCAAGAGATGCAATCAAGAGCGGTGTGACGCTTCAACTACCATCGACGATTGAAGTGAATGGTAATGAGAGTAAAAATATTAATGCAGAAATATCAATTCCAGCTAATGCAGAATTTGGTATATATGAGGGATATATTTATATTGAAAATGATTCCAAAACTGCAGAATATCAAATTCCTTTCCATGTTCGTTATTCTAAACCTGGATTTGAAAAGCTTAAATTTTTTAAACATGCAATAACGAATGACCTTAGTAATTTTCATCCATACATCGAGCCGTTTACACCAGTCGAATTCAAGTTAAATAGTCATATGAAAACGATTGATGTCGTGGTTAGCGATCTTGAAGGAAAACCAATTGGGTTTTATGGCACATTTAATTTAGAAAATGCGTCAGTTGATACGGATTACTTAATTTTCTTCGGATTTTCAGGTGAAGTAAAGCATTTTACAGGTGATCCGAATAAACCGTTAGCACTAGAATATGAATCACTTAAAGAAGGTAAATACATCGTTTCTTATATTGGTACAGGGGTAGATGGTAAAACATATAAGATTGATAATGACATGGTGATCGATAATACCGCTCCAACACTGGAATTTGATAAGAAAACAGGAATCCATGAACTTTCTAGTTCAGATTTAACAACTGAAAGTTATGACGGACAAGATTATACAGCATATTGGGTGCATGGAAAATTGTATGACGATACGATTGATTATTTAAAAAGTAGAGGTCATGACATCACTCAAGAGGCAAATACCGCGTATGCTTATCAAGATTCTTTTTGGCCAACAGCTGAATTTTTCCCAAATGCAAATGGTGAATTTAAATTTGGTGTCTTACCAGAAGAATATGCAAACTATCCAACAAATGTAGCCATATATACTTATGATTACGCTACAGCAGGAAATCCGACTTTCCCAGACTTTACTTTTATTAATAAAGGAAGTAATTATTCCTTAATAAAAAACAATACAAAAGGTGTAAGTCTTGGATCGGAGTTTGTAAATACATTTACTGTTCAAAACGCTTTAGATTTAACAAGTGCTTCTGTAACAATCGATGTCCCTGATTTCTATAAAGTTGTAGACGTTAAGCCATCTAAACAGCTAGAGGATCTTGCAAAGAAAAATAATTGGACAATTCACGTTGCAAAGCCACAAATTACAGAAAACACTTGGTCTAATATTTCAACATTTGCTGTAGATATATCAGACAAAAAAACACAATTACCAGTTTCAATTAATGATGATATTGATTTATTGGATATCACATTAAAAGTAGTCGATGACCATAATTACTTTGTAGAAAGTGGATTCTATTATCAAGAATCTTCCTATCAAACAAGCTCAGGTAGTAAGTCTTCTTTACCAACATTTGCTGAAAGGTTTAAATTCATTTCCCAGCACTCATGGTTCGAAGGGTACTATCATGGTGAAGCAGTTAATTTAGATAATTATGATTTAGACTATTCAAAGATTGGGACAAAAGCTTATCTGGTAGATAAAAAAGGTAAAAAGTACTCTGCATATATTTCAGAAAATGGTTATATGACAATAACGGATATTCCTGCAACGAAGGATGAATATACGTTAATCGTCGATATTCCTGGGCATTTCCAATACAACAAAAAAGTAACTTTAAGCAGGACGATCGATGGAGTAGTCCAAGGTATTTTCTATAATGTCTATACGGATACGGCTGCTGCTGGTGATGTCAACGGAGATAATGTAATCGATATTTATGACGCAAAGCTTGTTGCAAACAATGCTGGAATTTCAGGGGATAGATTGAAAGAAGATCTTAATAAAGATGGAGTCGTTGATATTGTTGATTTCAACTATATTGAGAAGAACTTCATGACTATTAATCCTTATGTCCCAACATCCAATAAGCCGGTTGAAAAAACGGAAAAACTATCCTTAGAAGAATTGAAAAAAAGTTTTAATTAAAAAAGAGGGTGCCTTTTGATAAAAGGCATCCTTTTAAGATTGTATACAATACAAAAACAGACATGTGGCTTAATTTAAAACCTGGCGTCCAAAAACTTATTAATTTTTCGATATACATAGTTTTCTCCTTAAAATATAGAAGTCTAGATTATATTTACTGCACTAGTAGTAAATTTATTTAAGTGTAAATTATATATATAATAAATTCACGTAATTTCTAATTTTCTGAAAATAAAAGGTAGAACTGGAATTAGTGAGATTTTCGTCGGGGTGGGTAATTCAAAAGTAAGATAGATAGTTGAGCTGAAAAAGATGTTTCGAGAATATATAGTAAAGAGATCAAACGCTGTACGAAATACCGTCGAAAGAGGGGCCGTACGGAAATTTGCAGTACAAATACGTAAATTTTAACTTGTGAGGTAATTTTTAATGAAAGTATTAGTAGAAAAAAAAGAAAAAATCTGTACGATTCAAATCAATCGACCTAATGTTAGAAATGCCGTTGACCGTGAGACAGCACAACAGCTAGCTGAAGCACTTCGTGATTTTGAAAATGATGAAAATCTAAATGTAGCTGTACTGTATGGTATGGGAGGTACGTTCTGTGCAGGTGCTGATCTAAAAGCGTTCTCAATAGACGATGGCAATCGTTTGGAAATAGATATGTCGAAGGATGGTCCTATGGGTCCTAGTCGAATGAACTTATCAAAGCCTGTCATTGCTGCAGTATCAGGTCACGCTGTTGCAGGAGGGTTAGAGTTAGCAATTTGGTGCGATCTTCGTATAGTTGAAAGAGACGCAATATTCGGTGTTTTTTGCCGTCGTTTTGGTGTGCCACTTATAGATGGTGGAACCCAACGATTACCTCGCTTAATCGGTATGAGCCGTGCACTCGATATGATTTTAACTGGTCGACCAGTTGGGGCTGAGGAAGCACTCTCAATGGGGCTTGCCAATCGAATCGTCGAAGTAGGAACTGTGAAAGAAGAAGCTGAAAAACTAGCAGCTCAGATTGCTCAGTATCCTCAATTATGTATGAAAAATGACCGAAAAGCAGTTTATGAAGGATTTGATTTAGATTTTGAGAAAGCAATGCAGTTAGAATTCACTTTAGGAATGATTGTTGTACAAAGTGGTGAATCCAAGAATGGTGCTAAACGCTTCGCTCAAGGGCATGGCAAACATGGGATTTTTAATAATTAATGAGAAGTAGAATGAATTTCATAAATAGTGAGACTAATAGAAGTTGATTTTCTATTAAATTAAAGGAGGACGAGAGAAATGGAAGGAAATGTAGCTATTATTACTGGGGCAGGACGAGGAATTGGTGAAGCAACTGCAGAAAAATTAGCAAGACAAGGAGTAAAAGTAGTTCTAACTGACATAGATCAAGAACGGGTAGAAACAGTAAGATCTAAAATTGTTGAATTAGGTGGGGAAGCCATTGCCTTTTCAGGGGATGTAACAGAAAACGAGTTCCCTTCCATGCTTGTAGCAGAGGCTGTATACTCCTTTGGGCGATTGGATGTTTTGGTCAATAATGCAGGATATACATGGGACGGACTTGTTCACAAGATGACGGATGAACAATTTCGGAAAATAATGGAAGTTCATTTAGTGGCACCTTTCCGTCTTATAAGAGAAGCAGCACCCTATATGAGGGATGCGGCAAAAAAAGAGATCGAACAAGGGATTAACCATTACAGAAAAATTATTAATGTGTCTTCGATTGCTGGATTGACAGGAAATGTCGGACAAACGAATTATGCATCAGCTAAGGCTGGTCTTTTTGGCTTAACTAAGTCAGTAGCAAAAGAATGGGGGCAGTTCAACATCAACTGCAACGCAATAGCTTTTGGAGTTATGGATACACGATTAACCCAACCAAAAGAACAAGGGGAATCCATCAGCGGCATTCCACTTGGCATCCCTAAGAACGTGCGTGAACAATTGACAAGAGCCATTCCTCAGAAGCGTCCAGGAACAATCGAAGAAGCTGCGGATGCAATCTATTATCTCACTTCCCCAATGTCAAACTATGTGAATGGAGCCGTCTTACAAGTAAATGGTGGTATTTATATGTAGGGATACCACGAATTCAATCAGTATGAAGAATCGCCAATGGTTTGAAACAAAAAGGTGTTGAAAAAGGAAATCATGTAGTGTTGCTGTTGGAAAATTCCCTGAGTTTATCCCGTTTATTTATGCATGTTGAAGAATCAACAAAGATTAGCTATATTTTTAAAAATGCTAGAGTAGATACAGTCATTTTGATTCCAGAATTAAAACCGATGACTGATGAAATCAAATTAGAAATGCCCCAGGTTTTGCACGTGATGACTACAGAATATTAATTTAATCGAAATGGAGAGTTGAATATATGAGAGAAGCTGTAGTCGTTGAAGCTGTACGGACACCAATAGGTAAGCGGAAAGGAATTTTTAAAAATATTCGTTCCGATGATTTAGTAGCGCAAGTTTTACAGGAACTTGTTCGGAGGACGCAGATTTCAGCAGAGAGTATTGAAGATGTCATTATGGGATGTGTGTCACAAGTTAGTGAACAGTCAGGGGATATCGGGAGGGTTGCAGCACTGATTGCCGGATATCCTATCACAGTGCCAGGAACAACGATCGACCGCCAATGTGGATCCAGCCAACAAGCCGTTCATTTTGCCGCTCAAGCGATCATTTCTGGAGATATGGACGTGGTTGTTGCAGCCGGAGTGGAGAATATGAGCCGTGTACCGATGTTTTCATCCATACAAGGAGCGGAATTGAGTAAGGGCTTGACCTCAAACTATGAAATAATCAACCAAGGTTTGTCCGCAGAGTTAATTGCAGAAAAATGGAATATAAGTCAAGATGACATGAATCAATTTGCGGTGGGCAGCCATCAAAAGGCTATTCAAGCAATTAGAGAGGGTCGCTTTGAAAGGGAGATTATACCGATTTTCGGTGAAGATGGCCAAGTCTTCAATCAGGACGAATGCCCACGATCAAATTCTACCCTCGGGGACCTTCGTAAGCTAAGTCCATCCTTTAAAAAAAATGGATTTATACATCCAGGAATATCTAGTCCTATTAGCGACGGGGCAGCTGCTGTCTTAATTATGTCACGTGAGAAGGCTAATGAATTAGGTCTTAAACCACGCTGTCGGATCATCGCTCGAACAGTGGTAGGTTCCGATCCAACATTGATGCTGACGGGACCGATACCTGCTACAGAAAAAGTACTAAATAAAGCAGGTCTATCGTTAGAAGATATTGATATTTTTGAGGTAAATGAGGCCTTCGCATCTGTTCCAATTTCATGGTTGAAGGAAACAGGGGCAGATCCGAAGAAATTAAATCCTAACGGTGGTGCAATCGCATTAGGTCATCCTTTAGGGGCTAGTGGAGCTAGACTGTTCGTGACAATGCTTAATGAGTTAGAAAGAATAGGTGGGCGATATGGGTTGCAAACAATGTGCGAAGGTCTTGGAATGGCCAATGCATTAATTATTGAACGACTTGACTAAAATTTTTAAAAGGAAATTTGGAGAGTCATTTGCAATGAAAAAAATGGCTTCTGGGGAACTCGTTGGTGCTATTGGTTTATTACATTGATGCAAGAATTACCACTTGAAAAGGCTATTCTGGCTGTTGCAGCATATGGAGCAATGGAATGGGCTCTGGAGATCACGATTAAATATCTTCATGAAAGAGAAGCTTTCGGAAAACCACTTAGTAAACAACAAGTTATTCGACACAAAATTGCTGAGATGGGGGGGGCACATCTGAAATTATGAAAGAAATTATAAGTAAGGACATACTAGGTTCGTAAAGCAGGAGGCTTTACGAACCTAGTATGTGAATTAATGAGTGATGTTAGTTAAAGATGGTAGGCTTATTTACATCTGTGTTTCTATTTTGGTTAGTCCATTAAAAGGCGCTTTTCTTGAATTTAAGGCCTTTTTCCCATTAATCATTACGAGGTTAATGTGTCAGCATTCGAGAGTGGAATTTAAAATGTTCTAAAAATTTCTTTGCGTTTATTGAAAAATGATTATTATCTGAGCGTATCCATGCTAAACCTACATTTACCTGTTCGTAATCTATTATGTCGAGAGAGACAATCTCGCCTTTTAAAACAGAAGGATCATTTTTTATGGAAAAGTCGGGCCCGAAGCTTATTCCTAATCCTTCAATGATTGCTTTTTTTATTACTTCTGTATTATCAGAGGTAAATACAATGTTCATGGGTCCAAATTTACTAATAAGGTTATTGGCAAATCGTTTCACATAATCACCATTATAGAGAACAACGTTTTGTGTGATTAGTTGTTGGGGAGTTATAGATTTATATTTAGCTAATGGTGAGGTTTGGCCGACGTACACCTGCATCTTACCTTCAAGTACCACCTCAAATAGTAGATCCTCTCTTTTTTTTAATAAATCTTCGTAAACCGTGATTAGGCCAATATCAATCTGTTTATTTTGGACATTTTCTATAATATGCTGGACAGCTTTTTCTGAAATTTCTATATTCACATTTGGATAGGCGTTTTTAAAAGAAGATAAAGGTTTTAATAGGAACAGCATAAAGCCAGGTATAGCTGATAATTTTAAATTTCCAGAAAATACAGTGTTATAGGCTTGGGCTTCATCTTTAAATTCTTGAAGTTTTGTTAATACTTCATATGCCTTTTTAATTAAGGCTTTTCCTTCATCAGTTGGAACAGCGCCAAGTCGTCGATGGCGTTTAAATATTTTAACACCTAGTTCATCTTCTAATCTAGTAATAGATTGACTGATTCCCGATTGAGAAACATGCAGGTTTTCTGCTGCTATAGAAATTGTTCCTGTTTCGGCAACCTTTACAATGTATTCCAATTGTTCAATATGCATAGTTTTCTCCTTCAAATATAGAAGTCTAGCTTCTATATACTTCATTAACAGTTGATTTATTTCAGTGTAAATTATATATATAATAAATTCAAGTAATTCTTAATTTTCTTAAACTTTAAAAGAGTGGGGGAGTAAGAAAAGAATGGTTTTGAATTTGAATGAGAATTTAAAGAACAGTGCAGAAAGATATCCAAGTAATATAGCCTATACGTTTTTGTACCAAAGTATAACGTATGCAGATCTTGATAATGAGGTAGATTGTGTTGCAGCGGGGTTATCTTCAATAGGACTCAGAAAAGGGGACAAAGTTGCTTTACTCCTTGGAAATTGCCCTGAGTTTGTAACTGCTTACTATGGGATTCTTCGTGCAGGTGCAGTAGTTGTTCCAATTAATCCAACCTACACTTCAGCAGAAATTTCTTATATTTTATCAAATAGCCATGCGAAAGCTGTGATTACTGATTCTCCTTTAGAGTCAACAATTTCTCCATTGAAAGAGCAATTAGAACATTTGAAGATGGTCATCTATACAGAATCGATCAAGTCTGAATTGTCATGGGAGGTTCTCTTTCAAGAAACAAATGATATTTTTGTAAGCCCTTCTATCCATGAGGATGATCTGGCAGTCATTCTCTATACTTCCGGAACAACTGGAAAGCCGAAAGGCGCCATGCTATCCCATCGAAATATGGCGTCCAATGTTGAATCATTATCTAAGCTTACAGAGTTCACAGAAGGAGACCGTATGATTACTGTTCTTCCAATGTTCCATGTGTTTTCTATGTCGGTTTGTATCAACTTGCCCATTGCCTGTGGGGCAACAATTGTCATTGTTCCGAAATTTAGTCCTGCTGAGGTAATAAAAACGATTAGAAGAGAGAAAGCGACCTTGTTTGCTGGGGTTCCAACCATGTTTAGCTTCATGCTTCAGTTGCCCGAGACAACAGCAGCAGATTTCTCTTCTATTCGCGCTTGTTTTTCAGGTGGTGCTTCGATTCCGGTTGAACTGCTTCATCGATTTGAAGAAAAGTATAACGTACAAATTATAGAAGGCTATGGGCTTTCTGAAACTGCCCCTGTTACAGCTTTCAACCCATTGCGGGGAACACGTAAACCTGGTTCTGTTGGTATAGATATACCAGATGTAAAGAACAAAGTGGTGGATCCGGATGGAATGGAAGTTCCAAGAGGAGAAGTCGGAGAATTGATTGTAAAAGGTCCGAATGTGATGATGGGGTATTTAGGAATGCCGGAAGCTACATTTTCAGCCTTGAAAGATGGATGGTTTTATACAGGTGATTTGGCCCGAATGGATGAAGAAGGATACATATATATCGTGGACCGTAAAAAAGATATGATCCTTGTTGGCGGGTACAACGTCTATCCGAGAGAAGTGGAAGAAGTATTATATCAACACCCGGCTATTGTGGAAGCAGCTGTAATAGGGATTATCGATACAGAATATGGAGAGATTGTAAAGGCTTTCGTTGTATCTAACGATGAATGTTTAACGATGGATGACATCTTGCATTTCTGCCAGGACAAGCTTGCAAAGTACAAGCTTCCAAAGCTAGTGGAATTTATGAAGGAATTACCTAAGAACAGTACAGGTAAAATTTTGAGAAGAGCTTTGCGTGTTGAACCAGTGGAAGTTTAATAAGTTTGATAAAGAACTTGTCTAAAAAACAATTGGTGGATTTTTAATGAGTAAATAACAAGGAGGAATTTTTATGGTATCAACAGTGCAAGCATTGGAATTTCCACTCTTTTTAAATGGAGAGTGGAAGCCAGCTATAAGCGGAGAAACGTTTAATGTAATAAACCCTGCAACTGGTGAAGTCGCGGCTAAGGTGGCGAAAGCTGGGAAAGAAGATGTAGAGGCAGCTGTTTCATCTGCCCGCCAGGCTTTTGAGTCAGGAGTATGGTCTAAAAAATCTCCACAAGAACGTGCTCACGTACTTGTCCAATTTGGAAATAAGATCATTGAACATGCTGAAGAATTGGGTTACTTAGAGTCTATTAGTTCGGGAGCTACCGTTCGACGGATTTCAAACTTAGACATCCTATCCATTGTGGATCTCTTACAGCAAACTGCAAAGTTTACTGTCGAGTATCCGTATGTTGAGTCTCTTCCTACTGTCCCATTTCCTGGACCAAGTAATAATCAAGTTTGGCGAGAGCCGCTTGGGGTGGTAGCAGCTATAACTGCTTGGAACTTTCCAATGATTTTAGCAATGTGGAAAATTGCTCCTGCGTTAGCTATGGGGAACTCGATCGTAGTTAAACCAGCATCCAATACTCCGTTATCTACCTTGAAATTAGCTGAATTGGCTGCTCAAGCTGGAATCCCGGCAGGTGTATTCAATGTTGTACCTGGCCCTGGTGCCAGCATTGGAGAAGCACTTGTCACGCATCCAAGTGTAGACAAAGTAGCATTTACCGGTTCTACAGAAGTAGGGAGCCGCATTATGGAGCAGGCATCTAAAACGGTGAAACGTGTCACGCTTGAGTTAGGCGGGAAATCACCGGCAATCGTATTGCCTGATGCTGACATGAGCATTACCATTCCTGGCATTTTATTCGGATTCTTGACACACTCTGGACAAGTTTGTGAATCCGGTACGCGTGTATTAGTACATGATTCCATTTATGAACAAGTAATTGAACAATTAGCTGAACTTGCCAGCACGATTAAAATTGGAAATCCATTAGATATCGCAACAGGAATGGGACCGATGGTATCTCAGCAACAATTGGATACCGTACTTTCTTATATTGAATCCGGAATTCAAGAAGGGGCACGATTGATTTGCGGAGGAAAGCGTGCAATTGTTGAAGGATTTGAAAATGGCTATTATATTGAGCCTACCATTTTTGCCGATGTTCATAATGACATGAAGATTGCTAGAGAAGAAATCTTCGGTCCTGTGCTCTCAGTCATCCGTTACTCCACAATTGAGGAAGCAATCGAAATAGCGAATGATACGATTTATGGATTAGCAGGTGGAGTTTGGACAAAAGATGTAAATAAAGGAATGAAAATAGCCCGTGAATTAAAGGCTGGAACGATCTGGATCAATGATTGGCATATGCTCCGCAGTGATGCTCCATTTGGGGGATACAAGCAAAGCGGTTTCGGGCGAGAGCTAGGCCGCCATGCACTGGACGAATATTCGCAGCTAAAGCATGTTCACTGTTCACTTGTACCTGAAGTAAGCCAAAAACATTGGTACCAAATATTATTGGGATAATACAGATTCATTTATTAATACAAAAATAAAAAAGCAGGTGATTCTATGTCGACATCATTTTTTCAATTTTCTGTTCGAACGGTTGTAAATAGCGGGGCGGGATCAAGAACTTTGCTTCCTGAGATGATAAAAGGGCTTGGGGGTAAACGAGCAGTACTTTTCACGGATAAGGGTTTAACCCAGGCCGGAATTACAGCTCAAATTAAAGAATTATTTGAAATCATGCCGGGTACGCCTGAGCTGGTTGGGGTGTTTGAAGATATCGAACAGGATGCAAAAGGTGAAATTATTAATCGAGGAGCTCGTTTCTTTAAAGAATGCAACGGTGATTCCTTAATTGCTCTTGGTGGCGGCAGCGTTTTGGATACGGTAAAAGGGATCAAGTGGATGCTCCATAAAGGTTTGAATGATATACGTGATTCCCTTCTTACCGGAAATGTGATGGAGTGGTGGCCAGAAGCCCAATATATTTTTATTCCGCATGTAGCTATTGCGACAACGGCGGGTACGGGTGCTGAAGTATCACCAGTAGCCGTTATCCTTAATGAAAAGATTGGAATAAAAACAAATCTTCTTCATCCATTTATCAATGCAGATATGGCGATTCTGGATCCGGATTTAACTGTAGGGCTTCCTCCTAAAATCACTGCCTTTACAGGATTTGACGCATTAACTCATGCAGTGGAGGCTTATTTTTCACAAAAGGCCAATCCGATGACAGACGCCTATGCAATTCAATCGATTCGAATGATTGTAGACAATTTAGAAACTGCTGTTCGAAAAGGGGACGATCTTTCAGCAAGAGCGAATATGCTGATGGCAAGTTCGATGGCTATTTCTGCTTTTTGCCTTGCGATGAATGCGGTTCCAGTCCATAACATGGCACATGCGTTAGGGGCAAAATTTCATATCCCGCACGGGCTTGCAAACGCTGTATTGTTGCCGAATGTAATGGAGTCCCTGCCGACGTACTATTTGCCAAGAATTACGGGGTTTGCCCAAGCGTTGGGAATCGCAAATCCATCAGAGCAACCAGAGAAATGTTTAGCGGAAGTTGTCCAATATATAAGAGATCTCCGCAAAGCAGTGAATTTGCCAGACACTTTTGGTGAATTTGAATGTAACGAAGAGACGCTTCAACATTTGGTACCAGCTGTTCATAATGACCCTGCCGGAGTTTTCTATAAGATACCAGCCACGATTATCACCAAAGTAATAAATGAAGTTTTCGAGGTACCTGCGATAAAGGCTTAATCTCGTTTACAAGATGTAAAACGCTAATTTTACATTTCATAATCTGGCAATCTAGTTATATGGAAAACACTTGAAAACTCCTCTTAATGTTTGGTTGGTGAACTGACATTATAGCCAGGTAGTCAAAAGTGTTTTCCTTTTTTTAAAATTTATGCTTTGTTAAACTTGTCTGTTGATTTCCGCTCCAGGAGCTTCGCTTTCCGTGGGCGTTTCGGCGAGCCTCCTCGGCGCTTGCGCCTGCGGGGTCTCCCCAGACCCGTACTCCCACAGGAGTCTTCGCTCCTTCCGCTCCAATCAACAGGGTATAAAAAGCAACAATGTTATTTAACACAGCCAAAATTTAAAAATAATAATCCTTGGAGGTTTGTATGAAAAGTAAAGTTTCAACTCAACCTATGTCCGCAACTTCTTTTACAAAAAAGGCAAATTTAGCAGTGTACGAATCTCTAAATTTTGATGATTTACAGGATTTCGTAGATGCAAACCGAGGCTTTATTGCACCTTTAGAATCCACCATGATTAAGGATAATTCTGGGGAAATCATCTGGGACATCGATAAGTTAGAATTTCTAAACGACACTGCTCCTGAGACAGTGAACCCAAGTTTATGGAGAAATGCACAATTACAGGCTATCTCTGGTTTGTTTGAAGTTGTAGAAGGGGTTTATCAAATTCGTGGACAATCAATCGCCACCACTTTCTTTTTCGAAGGTAAACAAGGAGTCATTGTCTGTGATGCATTAGGAAGTAATGAATCCGCTGAAGCTGCAATGGAATTATATTATAATCATCGACCAAGAAAGCCAGTTTCAGCCATCATTATTAGTCAAAGTCATGCGGACCATTTTGGCGGTATTCAAGCAGTTCTAAAATATGCAGAGAATCCAGATATTCCAATTATAGCTCCCCAATATTTTACAGAAGAAGCGTTAAGTGAAAATGTGCTTTTAGGCACAATCATGGCGAGAAGAGCAGAGTATCAGTTTGGTAAAAATTTACCAGACGGTACGAAGGGCTCCGTATCTATAGGTATAGGTAATACGATGAGTTCAGGGACGATGAGTTTTGAGAAACCTACTGTTGAAATAGTAAACGAAATCCAAACGATGGAAATCGATGGGGTAACCTTTCAATTTTTATTAACTCCAAACACAGAAGCACCAGCTGAAATGCATTTTTATATCGAAGAGTACAAAGCATTATTCGTATCAGAGAACGCCAATAAATTGATGCATCAAATTTATACGGTAAGAGGGGCAAAAACGCGGGATGCTCTTCATTGGGCTAATTCACTCAATAAAACAATCGATTTATTTGAAAATGAAGAGATTGATGCCTTGCTCATGATTCATGCATGGCCTGTTTGGGGCAAAAATCAGGCATTAAACCACTTGAAATTGCAACGTGATTTATATAAATATATGCACGATCAGACAGTGCGTTTAGCCAATCAGGGATATACGATGGATGAAATTGCTGAGACAATCAAGCTTCCAAAAGCATTAGATACTTATTGGGGGAATCGTGGGTATTATGGCACGTTAAAGCATAACTCAAAGGGCGTATACAATTTTTACTTAGGTTATTATAGTGCTCATCCTTCAGATTTAGATCCATTACCACAAGTGGAAGCGGGTCTTAAATATGTAGAATACATGGGTGGAGCGGCTAACATTTTGAAACAAGCAAAAGCTGACTTTGAAAATGGTGAGTATCGCTGGGTAGCTCAAGTATTAAAAAATGTCGTAATGGCCGACCCGGAAAATTCGGAAGCAAAAAATTTATTAGCAGATGCATTCGAACAATTAGGATACCAAGCCGAATCAGCCAATTGGCGTAATATTTATCTTGTTGGTGCATCAGAACTAAGGAATGGAATTAATAAAGATAATTCCCCATTAGATGTTTCTGGAATCATTAAAAATATGCCAGTAGAAGAATTTTTAAAGCTGATCGCTGTTAAACTAAACGGCCCAAAAGCAGATGGTAAAAAAATAGCGTTGAATGTAACGTTATCAAATTCCAACCAAGAATACGCTATTTATTTAGAAAATTCTGTCTTAATATATAAATCTGGTAAGTTAAATGCTGATCCAGATGTTTCCTTAACTATTGATCAATTCACATTCTATGGAATTGGGCTTGGTCTGCTTTCACCAGAACAAGCAGTAGCAGCAGGTAAAGTATTCATTTCTGGTGACCAAACAAAATTGAATGAATTTTTATCACTATTGGATGAGTTCGACCGTCTTCCAAATATCGTAACTCCTTAATTAACTGAGAAAAATCATTTATGATTCAATTTTTTTCACAATAAGCACCTGTTCAATCTTACTCGCTATTAATGCGGGCAAAGCAGGTGTTTTACTCCTTAGGTATGATTTCTAATTTTTATCGAAAAAAATGAATATATTTGGTGAGAGGCAGGAGTTTGAATGAAAAGTTGGACGAAATGGATTATTTTATTTGCACTTTTTATTATGTCTATTATTAATTTTGCTGACAAATCCATTACAGGTTTAGCCGGAATTCATATTATGGAGGATTTGAATCTAACCTCCATTCAGTTTGGCATTGTTGGCAGCAGTTTTTTTTGGTTGTTTTCAATAGTTGGAATAATAGGGGCTTCTTTATCTGATCGTTTTGGAACTGGGAAATTACTGGCTATTATGGCGATTATTTGGACAATTACGCAATCTATGATGTTGTTTGTATCAAGTCTACCAATGCTTATATTTAGTAGAGTATTACTAGGTGCAGGAGAAGGTGCTTTTTCTGCAACCGCAATCAGTCATCTTAGTAAATGGTTTAAACCGGAATCACGTGGACTTGCCATCTCGATTATAAATTTTGGCAATGTTGTGGGGATCGCTGTTACAGCCCCAATTGTGGTTTTTCTAATCTCAAATTATGGTTGGAAACAAGCATTTTTTATTTTTGGTATTTTAAGCTTTGTCTGGTTACTATGTTGGCTTTGGCTGGGACGGCTGAAACCAGCTGTTTCTTTTGAAGAAGAAGTATTTAAACAGGAAAACAAACAAAATTTTAATGGGAAAGATATCTGGAAAGCTTTACGATCTCCTATTTTTATTTTTACAACCCTATCTTCATTTGTTGCTTATTCTTTGATTGTCTTTGGACTCACCTTTAATCCTGCATACCTAATGAAAGTAAAGGGATTGTCTGAACAACAGTCTGCAATGGTTATTGCCATTTCCGGATTAATGGGAGCGATTCTTGGAATGGTACTAGCCATCATTTCAGATCGTTTATACAAAAAAACTCAAAGTTTGTGGAAGTCGCGAACTCTATTTACTGCCATTTGTGCTATTCTAGCAGGGATTTTGTACTCCATGTATCCCCTAGTAAATGCTTCGGGTTCGATCATCATTATTCTTTCTTTAGTAAATACATTAGTAGTCACAATAAACACACTTAATCCTACAGCAGTAACTAGTTTACTCCCACAGCGAAGAGGTGTTATGACAGGTACTTATTATGGAGTAATGTCTTCATCAGGTATAATTTCTCCAATTATTTTTGGAAAACTCATCCAAGCTTCTGGTTCAAATCCAGGAGGTGGTTTTAGTACATCCATTTATGGGATGGCAGTTGGTATGGTGATTGCAGCTATACTCATATACCTTTTCGGAAAACCAAAACAACGAATCTCAACTGAGAATGATAAAAGAATAGTGAACCTCTAATGGCAACTTTGATTTAAAAAAATTTTAAAAGGATGTGCGAAATATGGCTGAAAAAAAAGATAATCTGAAAGAATCATTGAAAGAAACAATAACGCGAAAGAAAAAACAAGAAGTTAACGAAACGGTTGAAACTGTAAATGAACCTTTACTAGAGGATAAACAGGACGAAGAAATCACTGTCGATGGTGAAAAAGAAGCATCGGTTTCTAGCCTAGACCTGCTCTGGAGATTTGCATATCAGGAATTTGATGAATGGGTAAAGTGTGCTGAACATCGCGACGAAGTCTTTTTAGAAGAGGTGAGACGATTCTCTGAAAGTGTACAACGGAATCAGGGAAATAAAATAGCAATAGCAGAGCAATTTACAAAGGAATTTACTGAATGGGAGAAGACTGTTCGAGATGAATTTTTAATGTCAACCACCATCTTACAGCATTTCTTTCCGGTTCAGTCTTATGAGGAAATGAATGCGCAAATGAATCAAATTCAAAAGACAATATTGTCACTCTTAAGTACACCGTTCCGAACTATTGCAAACTACCAATCGATTGAGAAATATGTAGAAATGATGGAGCATTATATTGAGCTTAGGAAAAAAGGGAGAATGCAATATATTAATACTGTTAAACAAACTGGAAATCCGCTATATGAATTTCAAAAAGGATTTGTCAATCTGTTTACAGCACAATTCAAAGAACTTATCTTACCGCTAAATAAATATATGGAAAAAACGGAAGAACCTTCAAAATCATAATTTAAGGAGAGAAACAATATGTCAAATGAAAAAATCTTTGATCCATTTGTTGGATTTAACCAATTGAGTGAAATGTGGGACAAACAAGTAACGGGCCTATTATATAACCTAACAGACAACAAAGAATTTGTTCGCACAGCAAGTTCAGGCCTAAACACCTATTCATTTTACCTAGAGCGACTTAGAAAGCACCAAGAGCAAATTGCGGCACTAATGAATATCCCGACAAAGAAAGATGTCGCTAATGCCGCAAAGCTATCTATTCAGACAGAAGAAAAAATTGATTTGTTAGAAGAACAAATTTGGAAATTACAAGAAAGTGTAAGCTCCATTACTAAAGAAAATTCAGGAATGTTCGAAGAAGTAGTCAATATTGTCATGCAAATGAAGAATGAATTCCAAAAGATAGCCCAAGGGCTGGCGGAAACGCAAAAAATGAATGCCGACCTTCAGGAATTGCGGAAAGAAATAGAGAGAGGCCTCATCGGAATAGAGCAGGAAAAGCATAAAAAAGTATCGGAAAAAAAGCAGGATAAAGATCTAGTGCTTACCGGTATTAAATAACATTGAAGAGAGGAGTGATAATAATGAAAGCAGTAGGAACAAACCTTTTTCCTATCTTAAACTTAGAAAAAGAAGCGAAACGGTGGAACCAGCTATATAAAATTATGACCGAGCCAAAGCCAGATATTGTACCTACACCGAGACAGACTGTCTGGAAGAAAAATAAAGCAACCGTATGGTATCATCCTGCAAAGGAAAAAAGACATGCGATCCCGTTATTTCTTGTATACTCCTTGTTAAATAAGGCGTACATTCTTGACATCGGGGAAGGAAGCAGCGTTGTAGGCGGACTTACCGAGCGCGGCTATGATGTCTACCTATTGGACTGGGGCTCCCCTGGGCTTGAAGATTCTGATATCACTCTTGATAATTATATCATTGATTATTTGGAGAACGCCCTTAAACGAGCTTTAAGACATTCAGGTGCAAAGGAAATATCCCTTGCCGGCTATTGCCTGGGTGGAACCATTGCAGCCATCTTGGCTTCCATAACGGAATTGCCAATTAAGAATTTATCCCTTGCGGCCGTACCAATCGATTTTAGTATCGGCATCTTTCCTGATAAATTGCTGGAAGCACTACAAAAAGGGCAGCTAAGTCTTGACCGTTTTGCTGAAGCACATGGGACCATTCCATCAGAAATTATGCATTTGATATATAGGATGGTATCACCTGGTTTTGCAAGTTCTAAGATCAATCTCGTCACCCGTGCACATGATGAGAAATATGTAGAAAAGTGGCGCCGAATGGATAAGTGGACGAATGACTCTGCTTCGTTTGCAGGTGCTGCATTCAAACAGATGTTTAACGATCTCTATCAAGAGAATAAACTCTTAAAGGGAGAATTGGTGATTGGTGGCAGGAATGTGGATTTAAAGAATATAAACTGCCCGCTATTTGTCTTCTCTTGCTCACGTGACACAATTATATTAGATAAGCAAAGTCTTCCGGTGATGGACCTTGTTTCAAGTAAGGATAAAACTTATGAGGTTTTTGAAGGTGGACATGTTTCACTAGCATTGACCGGGGTATTCGCTGAAGTTTGGGATAAGTGGCTTTCGGCTCGATCAGAGGAAATGAAGGGGATTTAATCATTAATGAAAGCTTTATATAGAATAGAAGAGTCATCAGGAGATAGTGTAAAGTATGCACAGCAACATTTAGCAAATGAAAGAACGTATCTTGCATGGATTCGTACGGCTATATCGATAACAGGAGTAGGTTTTTTAACAACTTCATTACATTTTACAATTAAAATTAGTTCCAATCCCTACATTAATACCTTAGTCATCATTCTTGGAATCTTTGCGTGTGTTATCGGTTTTATAACTTGTGTATTATCTACGATACAATACACTAGGAAAAGAATAGAAATTACAGGTGGCATCTACACACCTTCAAACCATTCCATAATTTTTGTTTCTAGTTTATTTTCTCTATTAATGTTCATGATTTTTATGTATCTTTCTTTTCTATTATTAGTGAAGTCCTAAGTAATGCTGCCACCAATTTCATCTGTTTAAAACATAATAAGTGTTATAATCTTATTCACTTTACAATCTTTACAGGGGTGAGGTCGGAGGTTCGAACCCCTCACAGGTCAAATAATATGGAAGGCTAAACTCCTTGATATATATAGGGTTTTAGCCTTTTTTTGTTGTTTCAATAATATTCAGTCACTGTATAATTTTTCTTTTGCTTACCTCTATTCATTAGCTTTTGCATCCATGTAACCCCATTTTTCTTACAACGTACTCTATTTAATGACTAATATCTTTTCTCGAATATTTAATGAATTCAGTTATGACTAGTTTTTCCTTTAAACTGCCCCTCGTATTATGTGAGGAGAAGCACACAAGGAGGCTCCTTGTGAAGTTAATACTTTTCGACTCTTACTAAACCTTTACCTAAATTGTTTTTTTCAAAATAGCATATGACCTTATCATGTACTTGTATCTTATCACCCGAAAGGATTTTTTTGGAAGAAAAATGAATTTCTGTCCCGTCATCACTTTTTCCGTAATATTGATTACCATTAATATTGCTAATCTTGTATTCCACCGTAGTAAACCCAGAAGAACTGTTGCTTTTAGTACTTGTATTAATAGGAGCAACTTTATGATCTCTTATGAATACTAAAGCTAAAAGTATAGATGAGAGCACCACAAGGATGATCACTCTTTTGAACATGTTACTCTACCTCCTTCTAAGTATTTTAAGAGATGCAAAAGGAAAGTAAAATCCTTCTTTTTTCCTCTGGTCTATATACCTATTTCAGGATCCAACTACATTTTTCTATTGCTACCCTTTGGAAGTAGAAAAAAGGCTATCAGAAATTGATATTGATGCCGTTATGTATGCGGGCTAACTACAACAATTTATAGAAGATAATCCTTTTTCTCCGTTTCCTCCAATTCATAGAAAAAATCGTCGGTATTTGTACTTTTGCGAAGGATAATTTATTATTTTTTTACTCAATATAAACCATAAATCAATTGTTAAAATAATACTTGAAGATGAGGATTTACCATGAAGTATAAATATCTTCTGATCTATTTTTTAACCTTCGGACTTTCCAGAAGCAATACCTCTGAAGCCCTTTTTATTCAAGACTCTTTTAAGCCTTTCCATCATGTTTCAGCCGAGTATAAAAATAATTCAGTAATACCAGACTCAAAGGAAAAGCATATTCAGCATAAGATTAGAGAATATTTACTAACCAACCATATCAGTGGGAGTGTTGTGGTATTAAAAAACAATAAGAAGTTTTTTTCTGAAGGAATCGGATACTCAGACCTTTCTAATCGAACGTTAAATAGTCCATCCACTACATATCCGGTTGGTTCGATAACGAAAACAATTGTTGCTGTCTGTATTCTTCAGCTTCAAGAAATCGGTAAGTTGAGGATCCAAGATTCAATATCAGAATATGTCCCTTATCTTCCGGAAAATATAAAAATCGTCCATTTGTTAAATCATACTTCGGGAATCCGTCCACCGATTGGGCACGTAGGGGAGAAGGAGCCTAAGGATCTTATCAAGCTGGCTGGAAATAGAGGAAGTAAATTCCCTGCAGGTACAAAATGGGATTATAACGATATTAATTACATCGTCCTTGGCCATATCGTGGAACAAGTGTCAGGGCTACCTTTGCATGAATATATCAAGAAAAATATTTTTAATAAGGCATCCATGGTCAACGCAGGTTTTATTACCTTCGAAAAACCTGCTCCATTTTCCTCTAAAGGATATATCAAAATTGCAGGACGGTTTATCCATTCAAGTAAACTGAATACGCATTTACTTTTTGGATGTGGAGATATTTACGCTACCGCACTTGATTTAAGTCTGTTTGATGAAGCTTTAATGAACGGTAAGCTCATTTCAAACAAAAGTATAAAGGAAATGGTGGCACCAGGGCCAAAATCGAGTTATGGCTTAGGCCTTTATCATGCAGATGACAGAGTTTACAGCAGAGGGGTTGTTGGAGGCTGGGAGTCGCTCCATGTGTATTATGATGATAAAACTTCAATCGTGGTCCTTCTGAATGTGAGAGATATACAGTGTGATATCAAAAAAGTTGCAGCCGGCATTTATAGCATTATGAAAGAACAGGTTTAAAAGATCCATTCATCCAGCTGATACCAAAAGAGATCAATAACAGTTTTGTAACTTTGATCTATCTGGACATACTATAACTGGTTTTTGAAAAGGAGGTTGAATATGATAGATCGTATATGTACTATTGGACCAGCTAGTAATAGTCGAGAGGTCATTTCTGAACTCATCGATCATGGCATGACAATGATCCGTTTAAACCTTTCTCATGGAAATCACCAAAGCCACGATGATGTAATCCAACTCGTACGTTCAATAAGTGAAGAAAAAGGCAAGGAAATAAAAATTCTAGGTGATCTTCAAGGTCCTAAAATTAGGTTAGGTCAGTTTTCTGATGACAGCATCCACCTTCAAGAAGGTGATCAATTTATATTAACAAAAGATGAGGTAGTTGGTAATAATAAAGTAGGGAGTATTGACTACAAGGGACTAGTTCATGACGTTAAAAAAGGGAGTAAAATTCTAATCAATGATGGTGAGGTTGAATTAACGGTATCTGAGATCGGTGCAGATTCTATTAAGTGTGTCGTAAAAGTAGGAGGAACGATTTCATCTAGAAAAGGAATTAATGTTCCCGGCACAGCTCTATCATTGCCGGCCATTACAGAAAAGGACAAGCAAGATATACAATTTCTTATTAATAATCAAGTAGACTTTATTGCTTGTTCCTTTATTAGGAAACCTACACATATTGAAAATATTCGCGAGTTTTTGAAACAGAGAACACCGAATCCTCCTAAAGTTATGGCGAAGATTGAAACCCTTGAAGCCTTACAAAACTTTAAAGAAATAAGTGGAAAAGCAGATGCCATAATGATTGCACGAGGTGACTTAGGAGTCGAATTGCCTTTTCAATGGATTCCTCTAATTCAAAAAGCAATATTAGATGAATGTAACAAAGTAGGGAAGTATGTGGTTACTGCAACCCAAATGTTGCAATCCATGACTGAAAATGCTGTTCCAACTAGAGCAGAGGTAACCGATATCTTTCAAGCTGTGTTAGATGGAACAAATGCTGTGATGCTTTCCGCAGAAAGTGCAGCTGGTTCTCACCCTATTGAAAGTATTGATACATTAAAAAGGGTATCTCATTTTTCTGAGATCGTTAAAAAGTATAATCCTTATGATATTAATGACCTGTTAAAGCTAATCAATAACGAGCTAATATAATATAATAAAATATTAAAAGGTCATTGAGAATTTCTAAACTCAATAACCTTTTTCCTTGTTTGTAGTTAAGAGCTAACCTCCACAACCTCTTGGTCTGCAGGGAAAATTCGGTGGGCTTCGAAAAATTTAGTTAAATCACGTTTACTTGTTTCCTGCATAATTCGAATAAAATCAGCCGTAGTAGAAACACCAAACTTCATTGCTTTGAAATAGGCTTTTATTGAAGCATAGAATTGATCGTCCCCTAGCTCCTTTCGAAGGTCATCCACCGTCTGGGCTCCGTACGAATATATCGTGTAATAATAGTTTCGGTTACTTTCTGTTCCATTTTCATAGAATTGATCAATGGAATGAGTTAGGTGAGCGTCTGCTAATCGCGCTTCTTCCACTGGCATACTAGAATCTAAAGATTTGTCGAATAAAGCTGCAGCATAACTTGCAAAGGATTCATCTAACCATGGTTCATCAAATTCATTATTCCCGATTATTCCATAAAACCATTGATGACCAATCTCATGTGCGGTTGTAGAATCAATTCTAGCCGCTTTCCCGTCGGAGGGTATAGATATCATGACAAGCTGTGGATACTCCATCCCACCAAACCAGCCTTCCATTGCACAAATATCCAGATCAGGCCATGGATAGACTCCAAACTTTTCACTGAATAATTCAAGACTCTTACTGCCGTATTCCATTAAATCTACATATTCCGCATGTTCATCTTTATAGTAAACATTCACATTTACATTTCCGACCTTCGTTTGTTTTATCTTATAGGTAGGATCCATTTCCATTGCAAAATCCCGGACATTTTCAGCCTTATATTGATGAGTAGCTAATGCTCCGTTAATCTTCGGAGCTCCGACCTCGGTTCCTGTAGTAGCAATGATTTGCTCTTTTTCAGTAGTCAAGGTTACATCAAATTGTCCTGTTAATGAATAAAAAGATTCTCCGCCGTTGAAATAAGGGTCTGCGTTCCACCCCTCATTATCATAAACGGCAAGAATAGGAAACCAGTTCCCTAACGAGGTGGTCGTTTTATTCCAGCCAAAGCGGTCCAATGCTTCTGGAACAGTCACTGAAAAAGTCATTTCAACCTTAGCTTTTTCTTTCTTTTTCACACTCATTTTAGATATATGTAGAGTGGTGCCTTCAAGGGAATAGGTTGCGGGCTGTCCATTTACCTTTATTTGGTCAAATGTCACATTAGCATCTTTTTTAGTCTTTAATAAATAGGTGTTAGCATTTGCCCATACGTTGAAATACAAGCTTGTTAAATCTACATCTAAGTTATTAAGAAAATCGACACTCAAGCTGCCCTTTATTACATGATTACTAGAATCATATGTGACATCCATTAAATAGTGTGGATTGGCAGGGCCTCTTACTTTACTTCCTGGCCCCTGATCAATGGCAACACGCTTATCAACAGGTTCTTCTTTGGGCTGCTCCTCTGTAGGCTTTTGTTCATTTGCTTTGTTTTGTTCTTCAGCTTTAGGCTTTTCTTCAGACGTTGTTTTGGCCACTGTCGTTACCACTTTGGGTGGTTTTACTTCTTTAGTTGAGTCATTTTGATAAGAGAAAAGTGCCCCAAAGGTTAAGAGAAGAAAGGCACCAGTACCAATCATTTGAACTTTCGTTTTACCTGTTTTTTTCTTTGATGCAACAATGGTCCAACCAAGAAAGATAAGAAAACCCACATATGATAAAATGACTAATATCAATTTCATTAAAATCCCCCTTTTTCTACTTTTGTTAATAATAATTCTGAAAATTCTAACATCCATATTGTTAGACGTCACTTTTACAAGAAAGTTACCTATAAGGAATTGAAATAAATTTTTCATTGTACTAGTGTATTAGTAAATAGAATGTGATTTTTATTAAAGGAGATGTGAATGATGGCAGAAGTAGTTATACGAATAGCAGAAGAATTGGATCTTCCGTCCATACAATCTATTTACAATCAAGGTATCGAAGATAGAGTTGCCACGCTTGAAACGGAAACAAAAGATATCTCCTATATGAAGGAGTGGTTTGAGAAGCATCAGGGTCGATATAAGGTGATTGTAGCAGTATATGAAGATCAAATTGTTGGCTGGGCTTCTTTGAATCAATACAATAACCGATGTGCTTATGACGGGGTTGCCGATCTTTCTGCTTATATTTCCAGAGAATTTAGAGGTAAGGGAATTGGCAAAAAGCTTTTAGCTGAACTTGAATTCCTTGCTAAAGAAAATGGCTTTCATAAAATAGTTTTGTTTACTTTTCCATTTAATCAATTAGGACAGGGATTATATACAAAAATGGGTTTTAGGGAAGTAGGAGTATTTAAAAACCAAGGAATTCTTGATGGTAAATTTGTTGATGTCATGGAGATGGAGAAAATATTGTAGTCTAATTTCAATCTGTTTTTTTACGAAAACTTTACATTTAAGTTCTTGAATTCATTTGTTCGTTGTTTTAATATATAAGCAAATAGTTATATGTTAATTTCTATATAAAATGTATAAGTTGCTAAAGTCTAACAGAAATTTTAAAGCATATTTTACTATTATATAAGTAAATTATTATTTGCTTATGTAACGGAGGAGGGGTTATTGATGCTGAAATCAAAGGTTGATTTGGATCGTGCGGCGAACGTCTTGAAATTATTAGGTGATAAAACACGTTTATCTATTATTGCCATCTTAAAACAACGTGAGTGCTGCGTCTGTGAATTCCTTGAAGTATTTGAGATGAGCCAGCCATCCATCAGTCAGCATCTTCGTAAATTAAAGGATGCGGGAATGGTTAAGGAAGAACGAAGAGGTCAGTGGATTTATTATTCACTGAACCAGCAAACTGACCTTTATGGAATGATTGAAGATATCTTGGAACACGTACCAGACCAGATTGATAAAATTAAACAGATTGAAAAAAACAATCCTACGCTTCGGTGTGGTTGTTAACAAAAGGGAGTGAAAAAATTGAGTAATTTAGAGAAAAAACGCTTATCTTTTCTTGATAGGTACCTTACACTATGGATTTTTCTAGCTATGGCTATAGGGATTGGATTAGGATTTGTCTTTCCAGGCTTTGTAGATAACATGAATAGTTTACAGGTAGGAACTACATCCATTCCACTTGCTATTGGTTTAATTTTAATGATGTACCCTCCGTTAGCAAAAGTTCGTTATGAGGAAATTGGGCGTGTTTTTAAAGATGTTAAGGTCCTCACTTTGTCCCTGGTACAAAACTGGATCATTGGGCCAATCCTTATGTTTTTATTAGCTATTATCTTTCTTCCAGATAAACCAGAGTACATGGTTGGCCTTATTATGATTGGTTTAGCCCGTTGTATTGCTATGGTTATTGTTTGGAATGACCTAGCAAAAGGAGATACCGAGTATGCAGCTGGATTAGTCGCATTCAATTCAATCTTCCAAATGCTTTTCTTTTCCGTGTATGCTTATGTGTTTGTGACTATTATCCCAGAATGGATCGGAATTCAAGGGGCAGTTGTCAATATTACAATGCTTGAAGTAGCGAAATCAGTATTCATTTATTTAGGAATTCCTTTTCTCGCTGGAATGATTACACGCTTTACAATGGTAAAAGCAAAAGGCAGACAGTGGTACGAGAAGGTATTTATTCCAAAAATTAGTCCTATAACTTTGATTGCTTTGCTATTTACAATCATCCTTATGTTCTCATTAAAAGGGGACGCAATCGTTAGCTTGCCATTAGATGTTGTCCGTATCGCTATTCCGTTATTAATTTACTTTGTAATCATGTTCTTTGTTTCCTTTTTTATGGGGAAGAAAATCGGAGCAAACTACCCTGTAACAACAACCCTTGCATTTACTGCTGGTAGTAATAACTTTGAGTTAGCAATAGCTGTTGCTGTTGGTGTATTTGGAATTCATTCGGGTGCGGCCTTTGCAGCTGTAATTGGACCACTAGTAGAAGTACCTGTCATGATTGCGTTAGTCAACGTGGCTTTATGGTTTAAACGAAAATATTTCAAAGAAAATGCAGCCTAAAACTAATAATAAAGGTGGAGTACAACATGGAAAACAAAAAAACAATTTATTTCTTATGTACAGGAAATTCTTGCCGTAGCCAAATGGCAGAGGGGTGGGCTAAGAAACATTTGAGCAGTGAGTGGGAGGTTAAAAGTGCTGGTCTTGAGGCACATGGCTTAAACCCTAACGCAGTTAAAGCAATGAAGGAAGCTGGCATTGACATCTCTAAACAAACATCTGATGTAATTGATCCTACTATATTGAATAACGCTGACTTAGTTGTTACATTGTGCGGGCATGCTGCAGATCACTGTCCTGTCACTCCTCCACATGTAAAACGGGTTCACTGGGGCTTTGATGATCCAGCAAAAGCAGAAGGAACAGAGGAAGAAAAATGGGCATTCTTTCAACGTGTCCGTGATGAAATTGGTGATCGAATTAAGCGTTTTGCTGAAACAGGAGAATAAAAGCATTACGCGTATTTCATATATAAAAGAAAACTAGTAAAATAAGAAAGTGAATTTTTTGAAAGGTGAGGAAAATATGATTATCACAGATCAAGCTCGTGATATATTGAAGCAACTGTTCGAAGATCACGATGCCGATAACATCCGTGTCTATTTTGCAGGCTTTGGCTGAGGCGGACCACAAGTAGGACTGGCTCTGGATGAGCCGGAAAAAAATGATACAATCGTAACTATAAATGAAATTGCAGTAGCTATCGAACCTGAGATTGAGCCCTATACAGGTGACCTAAAGCTTGATTTTAGCCAAGAAGCGAATGCTATTGTTCTGTTAGGAAATGAAAGTGATTGTTAAATGGGGAATTTAAAGGGTTCCGTTTAGAGGTGCTAGATGTCTTGTACTTAATAGAGTAAGCAGCAAAAGTAAATAAAATAAGGGGAGATTTTCCTGTTAAATATAGAATGGAGCTAATTTCGGGGAAAATAAGGGGAGATTTTCCGGTTATGCAAAGAAAAAGCCCCCATTTTCGCATTTTTTGAATCAATAGGCGGAATTTCTCCCTCTATTTCAGCTCTTTTTATTAATAATTTTTAAATAAGCGGAATTTCTCCGTCTATTATCAGCTCGGCTGCTTAGCCTAATTCCCCAACCAATAAGTGTGGACTCTTTTGATCATAAGATGCGGGAATCGGCAGCTTTTTATCGACCAGCTTATAAAGGTCAATAAAATTGGTGCTCAAAACAGCACTGCAAATGACAGAAGCTTTGACATCCTTTTTTAAAGAGCATATTTAGATTAGGTAGAAAATAAAACCTGAAATAGTGGACATGACCACCACTGATAAAACAAATGTAACGACTAATTGCTTTTTAAAGATTGATTTTAAAAGAATCACTTCTGGCAAACTAGCACCTGCTGAACTGATAATCATGGCCATCACTGGTCCTAACGCCATTCCTTTTGCAATAAGCATTTGTGAAATTGGAATCATACTGGAAAGACGAATATATAAAGGAATTCCTATAATGGCTGCGATAGGTATTAGCCACCAATGGTCTCGGCCAAACACACTTGAAATCCATTCTGTTGGAACTAACCCGTGGATCACAGCTCCAATTGCAGCACCGATTAATAAATAGGGATAAACACTTTTCATTAAATTAAGGGTTTCCAATAAAGCCAATTTAACATTAAATTTTTGATGCTGTTCTTGATAACCGGTCATTACAACATTTTTTACTGACTTTTCGAATCCTAATTTCTCAAGAGTAAAGCCAATGATGATTGAAAAAACTGTGGTTAAAAGCGTATAGATAGCTGTCACCTTCCATCCAAGAGCTACACCCATAATGGTCAAAATTGTAGGGTCAAGGACAGGGGAGGCAAATAGAAAAATCATTACTATCCCAAATGGCATTTTCTTTTTTAACATATTTACAACGACTGGAATTGTGGAACAGGAACAAAAGGGTGTTATAAAGGCAAAGATAATGGCAGCAAAGGCGGCGATCAGTTTGTTTTTTCCAGCTAACTTCTTTTCAATCTTCTCGTAAGGGATATATCCTTGAAGAAGACTAATGAAAAATGATATAACAATAAACAGGACCGTTAACTCAAGTGCAATAGATAGAAAACTTTTAAGCGTGTCTAACCACATGATCAATTCCCCCTAGCATTCGCTGCAAACACAATAGTTTTTAGTGGTTTGTTCTGTTTTGTTATTTTTGGTAAAAAATTTACTAGCTATCTTTTGAAAAAAGGATTCATGTTTAATGCCAACAAACTTCCAAGCTCCCATTGATTTCTTTTCCAATTCTATTTGTTTTTCCTTAATTAATACTCCGTAGTTATAATGATACATAATTAATTCCTCCTAAAACAAATTGTTAATCAAATAAATTTGATGTTATGTCCGAACAAATCCTATTTTTTAAGCACAGGCACACGGGCAGCACTGGTTAACCGATGGTTTAACTAGAAAGGTTCCTTCTTTAGCATTGTTCTCCCCTTCCATTTCAACATATTTGTTCCATGTATCTCTTGCATTTCTTTCTGTTTCTTCCTGGCGTAATTTCATCATTTTAAATACTGTATACTCATTAAACATGTGAGTTCCTCCTATTAATCAAATTATATTGATATATTAATCAAAAAAAATTGATGAATAATTTAAAAAAATTTATCAGCAGGTTGGTTTGAATAGACAACAAAGTTCATGGGATAACAAATGATTGAGTTCTTCTTGGTTCAGTTCGTAGTAGCTCCATGTACCGCGTGTTTCTTTTGTTATAATATTGGCATCTAATAAAATCTTTAAATGATAAGACAATTTAGATTGAGCCATATCAATCAATGGAGCTAAATCGCAAACACACATAGCGCCTTTTTGAGTTAAAATATTCATGATCTGAAGTCTCTTTTTATCAGCAATCGCTTTAAATTTTAACTCATATTCTTCAAATACTCTTTCCAATGAAATGTCTTGTAATTGAAATTCTTCTGCCATTGTTTTCTCACCTACTCCTTAAATCAAATATTCTTGATGTCATTATATTATATCCAATATTTTCTTGTGTCAACAAATTTATCAAAAAAAATTGATTTATTTAATGATTAAATTAACTGAAAGAATATGATGTAATAAATCAACCTACAGGAATAGAATTCTCACAAGCCCCACGTACATAATATATAGATGGAACCAGTTGAAAGGACATATTGAATTGTTGTTGATTTAATCAATCACATCGTTAAAAATCCAAAATTATTTACTTGAATAAAATATCAATTTTTTTTGATAAAGGGGTTGCAATTAGCAAAAATTACTAATATACTGAGGTTATAAAATCAAAAAAAGTTGATTTATAGTTATTTAATCAAAAAAAATTGATGTAGTTGAAATTAAACATTAAGGAGATGAGTAAAATGAATTTTATTAAAAAGCTAACTGGTAAAGCTTCTAAGTCATCAGACTGTTGTGGTGTAGAAATTAAAGAGGTGGAGGACACTCAAGAGGAATCATGTTGCGGGATTTCTGAGGCTAGCATAACTTGCTGTGGAACAACCGATGAACAACAATCTTCTTGCTGCTAAATGATAAATAAAAATAACTGGAATCAAATGGAGGGCTACTGATGAAAATGCATGTTGGAATAAACGTAACGGATCTAAATAGTTCGATTGAATTTTATATTAAAGTGTTTAATGCAGAGCCATTGAAAGTAAAGCCAGACTATGCAAAGTTTTTACTTGAAGATCCAGGCCTCAATTTCACACTAAATTTAAAAGACGAAGTCTCAGGAAATCAGGTGGGACACTTCGGTTTTCAAGTGGAAAATAAAGAAGAAGTCATGAAACACAAAGAACGTTTAGAAGGATTAGGATTTTTTGCAAGGGAAGAGATGGATGTTACATGTTGTTACGCCACTCAAGACAAATTTTGGGTTACAGACCCAGACGGAAACGAATGGGAGTTCTTCTATACAAAAGGTGATGTCGAATCAATGTCCACTTCATCCGCGTGTTGTTCAGTTCAACCGGTTTCTAAATAGTCGGTGTACATGGCACTGTGAAAGCTGCATAAATTGTTATAGATGATTTATAAAATAAAGGTCTGCCTTATTGGTAGGCCTTTATTTTTATGGAAATTTAAAAAAACCACAAAAACAAACATAAAACAAAGTTAATTGTTTATATATTCAAATATAAACAAATATATAATATAATAAAACGGAAGATAACAAACACAAAGAACGGAGAGGATCGGATCTGATGGTACAGAATTTATGGAATCAAGAGAAAGCTTCAAAGGTAACAAAAGGAGTAAACGAATTAGTTTATCGTTCTAATTTAATTGGTTCAGATCGTGCCGTATGTAACTGGTGTGGCGGCAATACATCGATGAAGACAATTGAAAAGGATTTCCGTGGCCGTGAAATTGAGGTGATGTGGGTAAAAGGCAGTGGATCGGATCTAGCGACAATGAAGGCACATAATTTTACAGCTCTTAATTTAGAAGATATTCGTCCATTATTCGAACGGGAAGAAATGTCTGATGAAGATATGGTTGCCTATCTTTCACATTGTATGATTGACAGCACGCATCCAAGAGCATCAATCGAAACCTTATTACATGCGTTCTTACCATTTAAACATGTGGACCATACTCATCCAGATGCCATAATCAGCCTTTGCTGTGCAGATAATGGCAAAGATCTTGCTGAAGAGATTTTTGGAAGTCGTTTTGTTTGGGTTCCATATGTACGCCCAGGTTTTACCCTTTCTAAAATGATTGCCCAGGGAGTAGTAAGTAACCCAAATGCTGAGCTAGTATTAATGGAAAAACACGGTCTAGTCACATGGGGAGAAACGTCTGAAGATTCGTATGCTAAAACAATTGAGATTATTAATGAAGCTGAACAATATATAAAAACTAGAATTGATACAGATAATGTATTTGGCGGAGAAAAATATGAATCTCTTTCTAATGAATATGCCACAAGTATACTAGCAAAAGTAATGCCTGTAATTCGCGGAGCCGTAAGCGGTGAAAAGAAAATGCTGCTAACCTATGACCGAGGGGAAGACGTTCTTCAATTTGTTAACAGCTATCAAGCACCTGAGCTTTCCCAAATCGGTGCTGCCTGCCCTGATCATCTAGTTCATACAAAAATGGTCCCACTTTATATTAATTGGAATCCACAAACAAAGGATGTAGATTCCTTAATAGCTAGTGTTAAAGAAGGAATTTCTAGCTTCAAAGCAGCGTACAAAGAATACTTCGAACGCAACAAAAATGAAGGCGATAAAATGATTGAACCAGCTCCACGTGTTATTCTCATTCCTGGCGTTGGGATGGTGAACTCAGGTAAGGATGTCAACAATTCAAGAGTGAGCGGTGCCTTATACCATCGTGCGATTGCAGTTATGAAAGGTTCTACTGCACTAGGAAACTTTGTTTCTTTAAGTGAAAATGAATCTTATAACGTAGAATATTGGCCGTTAGAATTATATAAATTGACACTCACCCCGGCTGAAGCAGAATTCTCAAGAAAAGTAGCATTTGTCACTGGTGGTGCGGGTGGAATTGGAAGCGAAACATGCCGTCGCTTTGTTTCTGAAGGGGCACATTTAGTGGTAGCAGATTTAAATCTTGAAGGGGCAGAAAAAGTTGCCGCTGAAATTAATGAAAAATACGGTGCTAACCGTGCCCTTGCAGTGAAGATGGATGTAACCAAAGAAGAGCAGGTTCAAGCAGCATTTGACCAAACGGCCCTCACATTTGGGGGAGTAGACATTATCGTAAACAACGCTGGTCTTGCAACATCAAGTCCAATCGATGAAACGACTTTACAAGAGTGGAATTTAAATATGAATGTATTAGGAACGGGTTACTTCTTAGTTGCGCGTGAAGCATTCAAGCAAATGAAGCAACAAGATATTGGTGGAAACATGGTGTTTATCGGCTCGAAAAACTCCTTGTATGCAGGAAAAAATGCAGCCGCCTACAGTTCTGTTAAAGCACTTGAAACCCATTTGGCAAGATGTATTGCATCGGAAGGCGGCGAGTATGGAATTCGTGTAAACTCCGTCCTTCCTGATGCAGTGCTTCAAGGCTCTGCTATTTGGGGATCAAGATGGCGGGAGGAGCGTGCCGAAGCTTACGGAATTCACCCCGATCAATTAGAAGAGCACTATCGTAAACGGACTACTTTACTAGTGAACATCTATCCAAAGGATATTGCAGAGTCGATTGCCTTCTTCGCATCATCAAAATCTGATAGAACGACTGGATGTATGTTGACGGTTGACGGCGGTGTACCAGCTGCGTTTACGAGATAAACTGTAAAACGGTTACTTTATAACATAAGGAGGAAAAGAAAAATGGAAAAAAGTAATAAATACGCTTGGACCTGGGAGATAAAAGAAGAGTTTTTAGAGGAATATATTGACCTGCATCTGAATCCATGGGCGGAAATCCTTGAAGAACATAGCAAAGCAGGGATAAAAAATTACTCTATCTTTCAAAATGGCAATCAGTTTTTCTATTGTTTTGAATGTGATGATGTGGAAGCCGCCTTCGACTACATTGCTAAAAGTGAAGCCTGCAGCCGTTGGAATGCCATTACTTCAAAGATGGTTAAAGGTTCCTTTGATTTTAATGAACCAGATCCAATTAAACCACTAGAGGAAGTTTTTTACCTCAAATAATTTCAACTCGGATTAATAAAGACATCAGCTGATGGCGTCTTTTAACTGTGTATCTATTAATTGTGAAACAAACCTATGTTATGATAGGAAACACGATGTTTTCTGAATTTTCAAATATAAGTGCATCATTTACTCTAGATTTTGTTTTAAAAATAGAAGTAATTATTAAAGAACATTGGCGGAAACAGAAGATGCTTAGAACCAGCTATATATTCATTTCATTATTTATTTTTGCAAGCGTTTTCGATAAACAGATCAATATGAGGGTTATCTATTCAAAGGGAAAAGTATCATAGAAATTAGAGTATGGGCTTATAACTGAAAGGTGATGTTATGACAAAATATTGTATAGCTGTTGATATTGGTGCCTCAAGCGGCAGACTGATTCAAGGGTACCTTGAAGCAGGATTATTAAAATTATACGGAATTCATCGTTTTGAAAACAAAATAGTTCAAAATGGAGATTCCTTCTGCTGGGAAGTGAATAACCTTTTTCAAGAAATTAAAAAGGGCCTAAAAAAATGCAAGGAAATGGGGATTAAGCCAGACAGTATTGGAATTGATACGTGGGCAGTTGACTTTGTTCTATTGGATGTGAACGACCAACTGCTTACCGAGGCCGTTTCCTACCGTGACCCAAGAACAGATGGAATGATGGAAAAGGTTTTTGAAAAAGTCATGAAGGAACGTCTTTATCTTGAAACAGGGATCCAATTCCAGAAGTTTAATACGATCTATCAATTGTATGCTATTAAACAAAAAACACCGGATATTTTAGAAAAAGCAAAATCGTTTTTAATGATTCCTGACTACTACAATTACCTGTTAACAGGTAAAAAAGTAAACGAATACACCAATGCTACCTCCACACAGTTGTTGAATGCTTTTACAAAAAAGTGGGATCAAGAGCTACTAGATGTATTAGGTATTAATAAAGAAATGTTCCAAGAAATTAAGGCACCGAAAACTATCCTAGGAAGCCTAAAGGAAGAACTAGTTTCAGAGTTTGGATTCGATTTGCAGGTCATTCTTCCGGCCACACACGATACAGGTTCTGCGGTGATCGCTGTTCCAGAGCAGGATGATACCATCTATATAAGTTCAGGTACCTGGTCATTAATAGGAACAGAAAATTACTTCCCAATTTGTGTGACAAAGGCAATGGACTGCAATTTTACGAATGAAGGCGGTATCGATTATCAATTCCGTTTCTTGAAAAATATTATGGGCCTTTGGATGATTCAAGAGGTAAAACAAAACTACGTCGATGAATATACCTTTGCCGAGCTTGTCAATTTAGCTAGAGATGTAAAGGATTTTAAGGCAATTGTGAATGTAAATGACGACCGCTTCTTAAAACCGGATAACATGGTGCAGGAAATCATGAATTATTGTGTGGAAACTGCTCAAGACATTCCTGCTACGCCTGGTGAAGTTGCCAAATGTGTATTTGACAGTTTAGCAGTAAGTTATCAGGAAGCTGTTAGCGAGATTGAGGAAATTCTTGAAAAGCGATTTGAAAAAATTAATGTCATCGGTGGGGGCTGTCAAAATGAAATGCTGAATCAACTTATTGCCAATGTAACCAACAAAGTGGTATATGCAGGACCTGTAGAAGCAACTGCAATTGGTAATATTGCTGCCCAGTTAATGGCCCTTGGAGAGATTGAAGATATTAAGGACGTTAGAGCAATTATCAAAAACTCCTTTGAAGTAAAAAAATATGTACCTAGCCAGCAGGTCGTAAGCTGAAAATAGGAAGGAAGATTGAACATGACTGTTAAAGAAAACTTTGAACTTGCCAAAAAATCTTATGCAAAATGGGGAGTAAGGGTCGATGATGTAATCGAAACCTTAAAAAATGTACCTATTTCCATTCATTGCTGGCAAGGTGACGATGTAGGCGGATTTGAAGTAAACAAACAAGAATTATCAGGCGGTATTGATGTAACAGGAAACTATCCTGGTAAAGCAACAACTCCAGAAGAATTAAGAAGTGACTTAGAAAAGGCACTATCCCTTATTCCTGGTAAGCACCGTGTGAACTTACATGCGATTTATGCTGAAACCAATGGAGAAGTAGTAGAAAGGGATCAATTGGAGCCAAAGCACTTTGAAAACTGGGTAAAATGGGCAAAGGAAAACGGACTTGGTTTAGACTACAATCCTACTCTTTTCTCTCATCCAAAAGCAGCGGATGGGCTGACACTCTCACATCCAAACGAAGAAATTCGAGAATTTTGGATTAATCATTGTATTGGCAGCAGGAAAATCTCGGAGTACTTTGGGAAAGTACTTGGTACTCCAGCCTTAACAAACATTTGGATTCCAGATGGATATAAGGATACTCCAAGTGACCGGCTGACTCCGAGAAAAAGATTAAAAGAATCATTGGATAAGATTTTTGCAGTAAAAACAGACGAGAAGTATAACATGGATGCGGTTGAAAGCAAGTTGTTTGGTATCGGTTCTGAAGCGTATGTGGTTGGGTCACACGAATTCTATTTAAACTATGCGATGAAAAATAACAAATTGTGCTTACTAGATACAGGTCACTATCATCCAACCGAAACGGTCTCAAATAAGATTTCTTCTATGCTTCTATTCAGTGAGAAGGTTGCATTACATGTATCAAGACCTGTTCGTTGGGACAGTGACCATGTCGTTATCCTTGATGATGAATTAAAAGAAATCGCATTAGAAATTGTACGTAATGATGCCTTAAATCGGGTCATCATCGGACTTGATTTTTTCGATGCGAGTATCAACCGTGTTGCAGCGTGGACAATAGGAACACGCAATATGATTAAAGCGTTACTTTATGCAATGCTTGTTCCTAATGAATATTTGAAACAACTGCAGGAAGGTGGAAACTTTACAGAGAGATTAGCATTAATGGAAGAATTCAAAACCTATCCATTTGGTGCCGTGTGGGATTACTACTGTGAGAAAATGGGTGTACCAGTAAGAGAATCCTGGTTAGAAGAAGTAATAGCGTATGAGCATGAGGTTTTATTAAAGAGATAAGAACAAAAGGCTCAATAAGGTTTAATGCCTTATTGAGTCTTTTGTTTGAAGTTGGGATGTTTGTTTTCAAAAAATATGTTATATTATTTAGAAAATACATAAGTAAACAAATATAAACAAACATAAAACAAAAAACAGGAAGAGGTATTATTTGTGCTTGTAGCAGAAAGACAAAAAAAGATTGTGGAATTAGTCAATGAGCGATTGAGTATACGAGTTACCGAACTTAGCAAGATTTTTTCAGTAACAGAGGAAACCATTCGGCGTGACCTAGAAAAGCTTGAAAAAGAGAATCTATTAATGAGAAGCCATGGCGGTGCGGTAAGTATAGAAAAAGATCAATCGGAAACCTCCTACTTAGAAAGAGAAATTACTAACGCAACAGAGAAGAAGGCGATTGCTGAAGCAGCGGTTCGTATTATTGAATCTGGAGACCAAATTGTTCTAGATGCCAGTACAACTGCTTGGTATGTAGCAAAGGAATTACCTGATATGCCTTTAACGGTACTTACAAACTCTATAAAAGTAGCCATCGAACTTAGTAAAAAAGAACAAATTAAAGTGATATCCACTGGAGGCACTTTATTATCACAATCCCTTTCCTTTGTTGGACCGCTTGCAGAACGTTCACTTGGCATGTATCACGTCCATAAGGCATTTCTATCCTGTAAAGGCGTTCATTTGGAAAAAGGACTAAGTGACTTTAATGAATCGCAGGCATTGTTAAAGAAGCAAATGATGGAAATAGCAGATGAAAAAATCCTAATGGTTGATTCCAGTAAGTTTGGAACACGGGCCTTCTCTCAAATTGGACCACTGTCCACTATCGATTGTATGATTGTCGATTCAAAAATTAACGAACAAGTAAAACAACAATTAGAAGAAAAAAATATTAGAGTGACGATTGTAGACTAGAATATTAAAACTAGCAGTCCATTAATTACGTAGAAGGAACCAATGTAACCGCAAATCAGCCTAGGCAGAGAAATGGGTCACGTAGAAGTAGTCTGCGTGACCCGATCAATTTCAGTTCCATTCAATTATCTTTCCAATCAAAATTCTTAATAAAATGAACGAACGCCTTCACCACATTCCATTCCAGCGATTCTTCATGGTAATACATCCACGTTCTTCGCAAAATTGGATTTCCTTCTTGATCTGTTAAGTGGATTTTGAATAAGTCTTCTTTTCCAGTAAGTACTCTACTGGACAAAATGCCGTAGCCTAAACCATTGATAACCATTTCCTTACATGGATCTACTTGGTCCACTTCTATACTGATAAAGGGGGCTTGCGCAAAATTTTCTGCCCACCAATGGTCAATGACTGATCTTAATAAGTAATCACCTTTATATTCGATTCTAGGAAGACGAGGGAGGTCCTCCATTTCAAACTCTTTTTTTGAAGCAATGCAGATGGTTTCCTCAAATAATTGATGTTTCGATAAACCACGCCAGCCATAATCTCCACGGACAAAGCTGATATGTACATCCTTATTATGTATAAGTTGTGTTACGTCTCTGCTCCATCCCGTTGTTACTTTAAATTCCACATGAGGATATTGCTTTTTAAATAGTTTCAAAACATATGGAAGTTCATAATTTGCGAAAAAATTAGATACCCCCAATTTCAACGTACCTACTACTTCATCACTTTCATTGTTACTCATATTTTGGACATTTTCTTTTATCTTTTCGTAATGAGCAAGAGCCTCTTCCGCACAATGGACAAGATATTCTCCTTGTGGGGTAAAATGTACTCCCCTGCTTTCACGGGTTACGATTTTAACACCTAATTCTTCCTGCATATGCTTTAAGCGAGTTGTTAATGCAGGCTGAGTAAGAAATAAAAGGCGGGCTGTTTTTGTAAGATTTTTTTGTTGATATAGTACCTTTAGTATTTCCCAGTCACGGTAATCCATTGTTCCACCTAACTATCTGATATAAAAATTTTTTATAGATTAATATAATAATTTAGCATTTTATTTATTTCAATTATTACATTATCCTTAACCATAAGCAATTAATTATAAGTTCACTAAATAATCCGAAACGAGACATATAAAGCAACACAACAATGGGGGAATTGTGAATGGAAGTACAAAAGAATCAACAAAATCCGTGGAGAAAATTCAATGGCCCAAACCTTGGCTATGTAATCGAACAATATGAACGATATACGAACGGAGAAGACTCCATTGATCCAAAATTAAAAGAACTATTTATTAAATGTGGTTCACCTTTGTCTTTTGAGTTACGAGACAACGAAGAGCCCCTTAATAAAGAATCTATCGAATCTAATCAATCCGTAAATATACAAAAAATACTAAAAGTGGTAAAACTCCTTGATGAAATACGTTTCAATGGTCATTTAGCTGCAAACCTGAATCCATTAGAGGTAAATCTACAAAATCAAGAGTTGTTTAAACCAGCAAAACATGGGGTAAGTGAAAATGATTTGAAAGCGATACCAGCTAAGCTAGTTTGGGAAGAGGCACCGGAAGGCATTCAAACCGCATGGGATGCTATGAACCATCTAAAAAGTGTTTATACTTCCACACTAGCTTATGAATTTAATCATGTTCAACTGATGGATGAACGAGTATGGCTCAATCAAATGGTAGAGACTGGTTCATTGCATCGCTCCTTATCTAAAGAAGAACAAACGAATTTGTTGCAGTCTTTAACAGAGGTTGAAGGATTCGAACAATTTTTGCATAAAACCTTCGTGGGTCAAAAGCGATTTTCCATTGAAGGTGTTGACATGCTTGTTCCAATGTTGAATGAAGCGGTACACGAAGGTGTCGGGAATGGGGCACGGAATGTCGTAATTGGAATGGCGCATCGCGGCCGTTTAAGTGTCCTTGCACATGTATTGAACAAACCATACAGCAAGATGTTCTCTGAATTTCAACATTCATCAGCCAAACAACAGGGACCGTCAGAAGATTTAGTTGACATTAGTGAGGGCTGGACTGGAGATGTGAAATACCATTTAGGACGCAATCGATTCATGGATGGCTCCGGTAAGATGCGCACACGAATTACCTTAGCCAATAATCCGAGTCATCTGGAATTTGTCGATCCAGTCGTCGAAGGGTTTGCAAGAGCCGCCCAAGAAGAACGAAAGAATGCTGGTTACCCTAAGCAGGATGTAAATAGGGCGTTTGCGATTTTAGTTCATGGCGATGCAGCCTTTCCAGGTCAGGGAATTGTAGCGGAGACCTTAAATTTAAGTGGGTTAAAAGGATATCGAACAGGCGGAACGATTCATATCATTGCCAACAATATGGTCGGCTTTACGACCGATAGCCACGATTCTCGTTCGACGAGATATTCAAGTGACTTGGCGAAAGGATTTGAGATTCCGATTATTCATGTTAATGCGGACGATCCTGAAGCCTGTCTAGCAGCAGTTCGACTTGCCTATCAATATCGGAATAGGTTCCAAAAAGACTTCTTGATTGATTTAGTTGGATACCGTCGATTTGGCCACAATGAAATGGACGATCCAGCGGTCACCCAGCCGCAGGTATACAGAAAAATTGTGAAGCATCCAACTGTAAGAGCCTTGTATTCTAATCAATTACAAAATAAAGGCATTATTAATCAAGAAGAAGTGGAGGAAATCAATCGCCGCGTTCAAGAAAAGTTGCAGGCTGAGTATGAAAACGTGGAAGAGAAGAAGCAGAGTGAACCCTTTGTAGAAATAGAGGTTCCGAGGGTAATTTCCAAAGGAATTCCACCGCTTGGAACAAGCGTGCCACTTGATACGCTTCGTAAATTAAACCAGGATTTACTCAAATGGCCGGATGGTTTTCATGTTTATCCAAAATTAAAGCGAATCCTTGAGCGCCGTGATAACGCACTAGAAGAGAACGGAAAGGTAGAATGGGCAGTAGCGGAAGTGCTGGCATTTGCTTCGATGTTAAAAGACGGTACGCCAATTCGTCTCACTGGTCAAGATTCTGAGCGCGGAACCTTTGCCCAACGTCACATAGTGCTCCACGATTCAGAAACAAATGAAACCTACTCACCACTGCATCATCTTCCCGATGCTCGAGCATCGTTTGCGGTTCATAATAGCCCGCTTTCGGAAGCGGCTGTTGTAGGTTTTGAATATGGATACAATGTATTTGCTCCTGAAACCCTTGTCATGTGGGAAGCACAATATGGAGACTTCGCCAACACAGCACAGCCTCTCTATGATCAATTTATTTCATCTGCAAGAGCAAAATGGGGGCAAAAATCAGGGATGATACTCCTGTTGCCTCACGGCTATGAAGGGCAAGGTCCGGAGCATTCCAGTGCCCGACCTGAACGTTTTTTACAGTTAGCAGCTGAAAATAACTGGACGGTTGCCAATCTGACAAGTGCGGCGCAATATTTTCATATTTTACGTCGTCAAGCATCCATCTTAGGAACAGAGTTTGTTCGTCCATTGGTGATTATGACGCCAAAGAGTCTTCTGCGTCATCCGTTAGTCGCTTCTTCTGGGACTGATCTAAGCGAAGGCCATTTTCAAACAGTAGTGGAACAGTCGAAGCTTGGAAAAGAGATTGATAAGGTAAAGCGTTTAGTGTTAACAACCGGTAAGATGGCGATTGATTTAGCTGTGGAAATCGACTCAAGGAAACAAAATCAAAGCTTAGAAGAGATACACATCGTTCGAATCGAACAATTGTATCCATTTCCAATAGAAAAAGTAGAAGCGATCATTAAGCGTTACCCGAACCTGAAGGAAATCATGTGGGTACAGGAAGAACCGAAAAATATGGGCGTGTGGCATTATATTGCCCCAACTCTTTTTGAACTTGCATCTTCTGACAGCCTGACAGTTGGTTACATCGGTCGTCAAAAACGTTCAAGTACAGCAGGCGGCGATTCAACCGTTCATAAGCAGGAACAAGAACGTATTATTCAACAGGCTTTGAATTTCAGAAGTCTAGTAGATAGTAAAGAAACAAACATACGATTTAATTTTTAATGATCCATCATCAACCCGCAAAATACTAGAGTTGAATAGACTAACATAATCGAAGATTTAACATCATTTCTAGGAGGATACGACACATGATTGAAATCAAAGTACCAGAACTGGCAGAATCCATTACAGAAGGAACAATTGCACAATGGCTCATTAATATTGGTGATAAAGTAACTAAAGGTGATAGTGTTGTTGAGCTAGAAACTGACAAAGTTAATATTGAAATAAATGCCGAATACTCAGGTGTAGTCACAAAGGTTCTAAAAGAACCTGGCGATATTGTTGAGGTAGGGGATGTAATTGCTATTATCGAAGAGAATACTAGTGCAGGAGCAACTCCATCTGCTCCAACCTCTACACCGGAAAAAACGGCAGAAGTAGAAACCTTTAATCAACAGGGTGTACAACCTGAGCCTGAACTTCCGAAAGCCGCAAGTCCAATTGCTTCACCAGCGGCAAGAAAATTGGCAAGAGAAATGGGGATCGATTTATCCCAAGTATGCAGCCGTGATCCACTTGGCAGAATTAGACCTGAAGATGTAAAAGCACATACCTCGGCACCTCCTGTTGTAAAAGAAGAAACAAAAGTGGAAAAATCAAGCCCAAAGCCGGCAGTACAACAAATAGATGAAGAGTTTGACAAACCAGTGGAACGAGTGAAAATGTCCCGCCGTCGCCAAACTATCGCTAAACGCTTAGTAGAAGTTCAACACACAGCGGCGATGTTGACCACATTTAACGAAGTCGATATGTCGGCTATTATGGACCTACGCAATCAACGAAAAGATGCTTTTTATGAAAAACATGGTGTTCGTCTTGGGTTCATGTCGTTCTTTACTAAAGCAGTTGTTTCAGCTTTAAAGCAATTTCCTTTGTTAAATGCGGAAATTCAAGGCGATGAATTGATTATTAAGAAATTTTATGACATCGGAATTGCTGTTGCAGCACCTGAAGGGTTGGTCGTACCTGTTGTACGCGGTGCAAACCAGAAGAATTTTGCGGAAATCGAACAAGATATCAGTAATCTTGGTAAAAAAGCTCGTGATAATGCCCTTACTCTTAATGATTTGCAAGGCGGAACATTTACAATTACTAACGGCGGGGTTTTTGGATCGTTGATGTCAACCCCGATTTTGAATAGTCCTCAAGTAGGGATTCTTGGTATGCATAAAATCCAAACAAGACCAATTGCGATTGATCGTGAACGAATGGAAAACCGTCCAATGATGTATATTGCACTTTCATATGATCATCGTATTGTGGACGGAAAAGAGGCAGTTAGCTTCCTGGCGACTGTAAAAGAATTGTTAGAAGATCCACACTCATTATTATTAGAAGGATAAGAGGTTCATAGAATTTCAATAAACTTCACTAATCAAACAGACCCTTTAGGTCTGTTTGATTTTTTCGCTTCCTTTTTTGTTTATTGATCCTCGCTTTTGGGATTATGGAGAAAGTTAGAGTATAATGTGAATGATTAGGAAAAAGGAGGGCTTTTACATGAAATACATAAACATTGCCAATACAGATTTAAAAGCATCCAATATCATAATGGGAAATATGCGCTTGCCTCAACTTTCCTTGGTTGAAGCAGAAGAGCTGATACGTACGGCCATGGACGAAGGGATTAATTTCTTTGACCATGCAGATATTTATGGCAAAGGAAAAAGCGAAGAGATCTTTTCAGAAGCTATTCAGATGAATGCAAGCATCCGTGAAAAAATGATTATCCAAAGTAAATGCGGGATTCGTTCCGGTTTTTTTGATTTCTCAAAAGAGTATATTATTTCATCCGTTGACGGGATTTTAAAAAGGTTAAACACCGAATACCTCGATATTTTACTACTTCATCGTCCAGATCCATTAATGGATCCTGCTGAGGTTGCGGAGGCCTTTGAAGAACTTTATACGAATGGAAAAGTAAAGTACTTTGGTGTATCGAACCATAATCCAGCCCAAATAGAACTGTTGCAGAAGTATATCCCTTATAAATTGGTGGTAAACCAGCTGCAGTTTAGTATTGCGCACACACCAATGATTGATTCTGGAATTGCGTTAAACATGAATATCGACCAGTCCATCAATCGCGATAGCAGTGTGTTAGAATATTGCCGACTACACGACATCACCATGCAAGCATGGTCCCCATACCAACACGGCTTCTTCGAAGGATCATTTTTAGGTGATGTTGAAAAATATCCTGAGTTAAATCAGGTAATTGATACGATTGCTGAAAAATACGGATTGACCAATACAGCTATCGCAACAGCATGGATTACACGTCATCCAGCTAATATCCAAGTCGTGCTTGGAACAACCAAAGTAGAACGGATGAAGGACGCATGTAAAGGCTCCGATATCCGCTTAACACGAGAAGAATGGTATTCCATCTACAAGGCAGCAGGGAATATCGTACCTTAATAAAAAAACATACCTTATTAAAAGGCTGTGTTAAAGAACAGTGTTGATTTTTTACACCATGTTGATTGGAGCGGAAGGCACGAAGACTCCTGTGGGAGTATGGTTCAGGGGAGACCCGCAGGCGCATGCGCCGAGGAGGCTCGCCGAAACACCCACGGAAAGCGAAGTGCCTGGAGCGGAAATCAACAGGCAAGTTTAACAGAGCCTAATAAAAAAATAAAACGTAGGGCGAAGAAATCTTCGTCCTATTTTTTGTGCCATCAATTTGTTGAAAAAAAAGTGAAACTTTTTAACTAGGGTGTCGTATACCTACTAGGAATATTTTACATAAGTGGAAATAGGGGGTTAGAAAATGGAATTACAAAATGAGGTTAAGGTACAGAAAGAGAAACCGAGTTTATTTGGAATGTTTACGAATCCGGTGCAACAGTTTGAGAGGATTAGAGAAAATCCAAAAATATGGGTACCATTAGTGATTGTTAGTATTCTATACGCAATAGGAACCGTCTTTATGGCTTTTAGCATTGATGCTTCAACGTTAATTGATCAGGGGCTCCCAGAAGATCAGGTAGAAATAGTATTAACCATTACTAAAATTACAGTAGCAATAACAGGTATCATTTCGCCTATTTTGGGTGTGTTGATTAGCAGTGCCATCCAATTGGCGATAGCTAAGATTGCGAGTTCATCAGTAACCTTTAAACAGTTATTTTCCATGAATACTTTTATTATGGTCATCGGAGCTGTTGGTCTTATTTTAAATATGGGAATTAGGTATGCGATAGGTGGGGACGTTGAAATATATGTTACTAGTTTAGCAGGATTATTAAATCAAGATAAGGCCGGGTTCCTAGGCTCAATCGAAGTATTCGGTATTTGGACATTAATTTTAACAGCTTTGGGACTTCACAAAACAGGTCAATTCTCAAAGGGGCTTGCTTGGACCATTGCAATTATTTTCTTCTTAATCGGGATTGGTTTTGGTTTAATCGGAACCTTGTTACAAGACGTGCCAAAACTTTAAACTACAAAACTTGAAAAATTGAAGGGAGAACAGGAGAAGGGAAGTTCCCCTCTTGAAGAGCGGGACTCTTCTTTTGTCCGCATAAAATGAAAAAGAAAATATGGATTACCATAGGTGTTGTCAGCTTAATCATTATAATGATTGGAGTAAGCGTCTACCGTCAGGTTTTTGCAAAAGGATCTTCTGTAAAAATCGTACAAATAACACAGGAGGAAATTTCCTCTTTATTAATGATTCCCGGCACAGTTAAATTGCACGAGGAACAAGTGGTTTATACTTCACCAGAAAAAGGCGAATTGAAGGATTTACTTGTTAAAGAAGGGCAGACGGTTAAAAAAGGTACAGTGTTGGCCACACTTCAAAATCCTCAACTCGACCTGGAAAGGGAGCAAAATAAATTAGCCATTGAATCAGCTAATCTGAAAATTACCCAACTAGATAAAAAAATAAAACAGCTTAAGGAAAAAGAAACAACATTAGCTGAACAGGTTGGAAAAGAGGAAGCTAAAAAACAGCTTGCCCCTGAACGTGAGCAGCTTGAAATGGAAAAAAAGTTAGCCAATATTGATCTTAAGCAAGCCTCCCTTCAAAAGGATTTGCTTAGTAAGCGTCAAAGCGAATTAGAGATAAGAAGTACAATTGATGGTGTTGTTTTAACGGTGAAAAAACAAGGTACATCCACTGCAGAAGCATCGAATCTTGAGCCCCTTATACATATCGGAAAGCTTGAAGGATTAACCGCTACAGGACTCTTATCTGAATACGATTCTATAAAGGTAAGCAGTGGACAAAAAGTTACTTTGCGTTCGGACGCAGTACCAGAACAAAAATGGCAGGGAGAAGTCACCACGATTAGTGTCCTTCCACAGCAAAATCAAGCTGGTCTTCAAAACGGCAGTCAGGCAGTGCAATATCCTGTAACGGTAAACATCTCGGGTGATACAAAAGCTTTAAAACCAGGGTTTCAGGTCATTATGGAAATTGAAACAGACAAAAAGATGGCCATGGTTCTTCCAGTAGCTTCCTTACATGATGATGGAGATCAGCCATATGTGTATGTTGTAAAGGATGGAAAGGCGCGTAAACAAAAGGTGAAAACAGGTATCACGTCTGGAGATAAGATTGAAATCCTTGAAGGTGTTTCAAAGGATGACAAAGTCATCATAAATGGACCTGAACAACTTAAGGATGGGCTGGAAGTGAAGGTCAAATGATTCGTTTAGAAAAAATCACACGATCGTTTATGCTAGGGAAAGAGAATGTACATGTATTAAACGGAATCAGTCTGATGATTGAATCAGGTGAATTTGTTGCGATTATGGGTCCATCCGGTTCGGGAAAATCCACATTAATGAATATTATTGGCTGTTTGGATAAGCCCACAGAGGGTGAGTACTTTCTTGCTGGTGAAAATGTATCACACTATAACGATAAGGAATTAGCTAGAGTAAGAAATCAGTCCATCGGCTTCGTCTTTCAACAGTTCCATCTCTTGCCTCGATTGTCCGCTTTAAAAAATGTCGAACTCCCTATGATCTATGCCGGAATTTCAAAAAAAGAACGGCAAGCTCGTGCGGAAGAGGCATTGATTAAAGTAGGCTTGTCAGACCGAATGAACCACCTTCCAAATGCACTATCTGGGGGACAAAAGCAACGCGTGGCCATTGCGAGAGCGATTGTTAACCAGCCAAAGCTAATTTTAGCAGATGAACCGACAGGGGCACTTGATTCAAAAACAAGCATAGACATCATGGATCAGTTTAGTAAGCTAAATGAGGAAGGCGTAACGGTAGTTGTGGTCACACATGAATCTGAAGTTGCTCAATATGCAAACAGGACTATCATGGTAAGGGATGGACTAATCCAGTCCCCTACACTAATTGATAGGGGGATGTTGCAATGAGTTTTATGGAAAATCTAATCATGGCATTGAGCTCTCTTAAGGCCCATAAGATGCGAAGTATTCTTACTATGCTAGGAATTATTATCGGTGTAGCAGCTGTCATCATTGTAGTAGCAATTGGGCAGGGTGGGGAAGCCATGCTGAAAACACAGATTACTGGCTCAGGAAATACAATCGAAATGTTCTATCAACCGTCTGATGAAGAAATGAGGGCAAACCCTAATGTGTTCCTTCAAGCACCATTTAAACAAGAAGATATTCGTGCGCTGGAACAAATCCCAGAGATTAAGAGAGTGGTAGCATCAAGCACAAAATTGTCGCTAGCAAGATTTCAAAAGGATACGGCCGATGTTTCTACAACTGGAATCAATCAGTCCTTTTTAAAGTTAAATAAATTAAAAGTAACAAAGGGGCGAAACTTCTCTGCTTCTGATTTTCTCGGTGGAAGGAGAGCCGGAGTGATTAGCTCCAAAATGCAGGAGGAACTCTTTAAAGGGGACAATCCTGTTGGAAAAATCATTATGGTCGCCAATCAGCCAATTGAAATCATCGGTGTACTAGAAAAGCCGACTGGACTTCTTTCTTTTGGATCAATGGAGGTTTACCTTCCCTTCCAAACGTGGAGAAATATGTATGGCAGCAGTGATTATACCCAAGTAACACTCCAGGCGGCATCTGCTGAACAGCTGCAGGTTGCTGGTAAAAAGGCTTCAAGACTATTAAATAAGATGCATAATACCGAAAAATCATATCAGGTCATCAATATGGAAGAAATTGCTCAAGGAATTGGGCAAGTGACAAAAATCATGACCTTAATTATTGGTAGTATTGCCGGTATATCCTTATTTGTCGGTGGAATTGGGGTAATGAATATTATGCTAGTATCTGTAACGGAAAGAACAAGAGAGATTGGTATTCGAATGGCTCTAGGTGCGACTCGAGGTCAGGTGTTAACACAGTTTTTAATAGAATCCATGACACTAACTTTTATTGGGGGGATTCTTGGAATCTTTCTTGGTTGGGGAACTGCCACAATCGTAAGCTTCTTTGCAGGCTGGCCATCCTTAGTTTCCTGGCAGGTAGTATTAGGTGGAGTACTGTTTTCGATGGTAATAGGTATCATTTTTGGACTGCTTCCAGCAAACAAGGCCTCAAAGCTTGATCCGATTGAATCATTAAGATATGAATAATGTTATCGTCATCAAAGAAAGTCTGCACTTTTGTGTGCGGGCTTTTTTTAAAAGCTATAGATTTGCAGATTTATAGCTGTGTGTTAAAATGATTTTATGGAATATTCAGTAAATATTTCGGTGTTCTTTCCCAAATTACTAGTTTAGAAGGAGTCGAGTTGAGAATGAAAAGTACGAGCGTAGAAAATAAAGGATACTTTGGAGAATTTGGTGGAAGTTTTGTACCTGAGGATTTACAGCAGGTCATGAACGAATTAGAGGAGCAATTTTTACGGTATAAGGATGATCCTGAATTCATCGAGGAGTTCAACTATTACCTAAAAGAGTATATTGGAAGAGAAAACCCGTTAACCTTTGCGGAAAATCTAACGAAACAAATCGGTGGAGCGAAGATCTATCTCAAAAGAGAGGATTTAAACCACACAGGTGCTCATAAAATTAATAATGCCATCGGACAAATTCTATTAGCCAAACGGATGGGTGCCAAGCGTATTATCGCGGAGACAGGTGCTGGACAGCACGGCGTAGCTACAGCTACTGCCTGTGCGATGTTTGGGATGGAATGTATCATATATATGGGGAAACTGGACACGGAGCGGCAGGCTCTTAATGTGTTTCGCATGGAATTACTAGGAGCAAAAGTGGTTGCAGTTGAAAAAGGCCAGGGCCGTTTGAAGGATGCTGTCGATGAAGCATTAGGTGACTTAGTCCAAAATTATCAACATACCTTTTATTTATTAGGTTCGGCTGTTGGCCCACACCCTTATCCATCAATGGTGAAACACTTCCAATCTATTATTAGCGAAGAATCCAAACGTCAGATACTTGAAAAAGAAGGAAAACTGCCAACAGCGGTTGTTGCCTGTGCAGGTGGTGGCAGTAATGCGATTGGTGCATTTGCTCATTATATTGAGGAACCATCTGTTCGATTAATTGGAGTGGAACCAGCGGAAGCACCTACCCTAACTGAAGGAGTTCCGGCTGTCATTCATGGCTTTAAATGTTTAACACTATTGGATGAAAAGGGAGAGCCGAAACCAACGTATTCAATCGCTGCTGGACTGGATTATCCTGGGGTCGGACCTGAACATAGCCATTTAAAAACTAGCGGAAGAGCAGAATATGTAACGGTTAGGGGGCAAGAAGCGTTAGAAGCGTTTCAACTGCTTAGTAAAACGGAAGGGATTATACCAGCATTAGAAAGCTCCCATGCAGTGGCCTATGCCATCAAACTGGCAAAAAATTTATCTCCTGAAGATGTGTTGATTGTAAACTTATCTGGTCGCGGCGATAAAGATGTGGAACAGGTATTTAAAATGTTAAAAGATAAATAAACTGGGAAGGGCGAGGAGTAAAATGCCTCGTCCTTTTCTTTTGGGGGTATCATATGGAAGGCTTAAAATTTGAAAAGGGATATAAAGAGAATGAAGCGTTAAGGGGAAGCTTTAATGAGCTGGCCTTACATACATTTGGAATTGAATTTGAAAGTTGGTATCAACATGGATACTGGACAGATAAATATCAGCCATACTCCTTTATTCACCAAGGGAAAGTGGTTGCGAATGTCTCGGTTAATCTCCTAACCTTGGTGATTGAAGGTGAGAGCAAGAGAGCCATTCAAATCGGAACGGTTATGACACATCCGGATTATCGTAATCAAGGGTTATCTAGAAAACTTATGGAGATCGTGTTAGAAGATTTTAAAAATGTCGACCTTGTCTATTTGTTTGCCAATCAAACGGTGTTGGATTTCTATCCTAAGTTTGGGTTCAAAGCAATGGATGAAATTCAGTTTTCAACGAACTATGATTTTGAACCTACGAACCCATCGAGAATAAAGAAATTAGATGGGACCAACACAGAAGACTTATCTTTTATCTACACCTTAGCTGCAAATAGAAATTCAGTTTCAAAGATTTTTGGAACTGCAAGCAGTGAGGAACTACTAATTTTTTATTGCATAATGGTGTTTAGTCAGGACATCTATTATCTTGAGGATGAAAAGGTACTGGTTATTTTTCAGAAAGAAGATGATACCATTCATCTTTATGATATAGTTTCAACTGAGGAAGTAGATATTCAATTAATCCTAAACACGATTGCCTCACCAGGGATTAGAAAAATCATTTTTCATTTTCATCTAGATAATTGTGAGTTCCTTATTACGAAGGAGATTCACCAATCTAGTAATGTTCTTTTTATAAAAAATCTTACAAATGTTACATTGCCTGAAAAATTCAAGCATCCGATTACATCTCAGGCGTAACTTTGTAAATTTTAATAGGTGGTGTTGGGTGTTGGTGAAAAATTTAGAAGGCCATAAAATTATCATTACAGGAGCAAATAGCGGTATTGGCTATGAAGCCGCAAAATCTTTAAGTAAGAGTGGTGCTGAAGTTATATTAGCTGTAAGGAATGAAGAAAAAGGCAAGGTTGCGGCAGAGTCTATAGTGAAGGAAGTAGCTCAAGCAAAGGTTGCTGTTATTCGACTCGATTTAGCTGATTTAACTAGTGTTAGGGATTTTGTGGAAAATTATAAAAAACGATATGATTCCCTACATATTTTGATTAACAATGCAGGGGTGATGCTGCCTCCATATGGTTTAACAAAAGACGGATTTGAATTGCAATTTGGAAGTAATCATTTAGGACACTTTGCATTAACAGGCCTATTACTACAGTTACTAAAGAACACTCCACAATCACGGGTAGTGTCACTTAGCAGTATTGCACATAGAGGGGCTTCCATTGATTTTAATAATCTTGATGGATCAAAAGGCTATAAGGGTATGAAGTTTTACGGGCAGAGCAAGCTTGCTAATTTACTATTTTCTAAGGAATTAGACAATAGGTTAAAAGAGCATGAGCTTCCAACAATTAGTCTTGCTTGCCATCCTGGTATTTCTTCAACGAATTTATTTAAATTAGGAAAAAGAGACGCGCCGGGGTATCTCAAAGCTCTCATGAAAGTATTTTTTCAACCAGCGGATATGGGGGCACTGCCAGCTATATATTCAGCAACAGAATCCAGCTTGAACGGCGGAGAATACATAGGGCCTGATGGAAGAGGAAATAGAAAAGGAAACCCAACGATAGAAACTCCCGCTCCTGGTGTGTACAATACGGAAATCATGAAGAAGCTTTGGGAAGTATCGGAAAAATTAACTGGAGTAACGTACGATTTTTCTAAAATATAGAATCCAAAGTAAAAAATTACCCCCTGTCCGAAAAAGGTCGTGTTTTGGACAATCTTAGGTAAAAATCGGTTCACTTTGTCCAAATAAGGCTGTGATTTGGACAATCCAGGAAAAAAATCTGGTCGCCTTGTCCAAATAAGGCAGTGATTTGGACAATCATAGGTAAAAATCGGTTCACCCTGTCCGAATAAGGCGGTGATTTGGACAATCCAGGAAAAAAATCGGGTCGCCTTGTCCAAATAAGGCTGTGATTTGGACAATCTTAGATAGAAATCGGTTCATCTTGTCCGAATAAGGCAGTGATTTGGACAATTTTAGGTAAAAATCCGTTCACCCTGTCCGAATAAGCCTCTGATTTGGAAATCCTAGAAAAAATTCCTAACACCCAGATTAGGTCAGGTATTCGACCTGCACCTATGAAAAATTTAACCATTTAGGATGATTAGTCCCCTATTAATGCTAATGGGGGGCTTTTTTTCATGCAACAAAGAATTGAATCACATTGCAAAGAATATATTTAATCAAGCATGTACGCTATTTTATATAAAAGGGGAGCACTATGTTCAGAAAAAGAGTGAACTATTACATAGATAATAATCGTTCGAGTAGCATTTCCTTTTATAAACGAGGCTGTTCTATTTTTTGCGGGGCATCCCTAGTTGCCGTATCCTTGCAGCTATTTCTAGTGAAAAATTATGTAATTGATGGAGGCGTAATAGGTATCAGCATCATCCTTTCTCATATTACCCGTCAAGAGGTGGGATTGTTTCTACTATTATTGAATACTCCTTTTTTCATAATCGGCTATTCATATTTGGGTAAAAGGTTTCTGGCTTTAAGCCTATTCGCTATTCTCACTTTGTCAGTGGGAACCTATGTGCTAGAGCCTTATCCAGCGCTAACCCATCATCCTCTATTGGTGATCATTCTAGGTGGAATTATCTTAGGTTTAGGAGTTGGAATCACTATACGATTTGGTGGATGCTTAGATGGGACCGAGGTACTCGCCATTCTATTCAGCAAACGTTCCCGCTTTTCAATAGGACAATATATTCTATTTCTAAATTTTTTTATTTTCAGTAGTTCAATTTTTATTTTTGGATTAAAGGAGGCTATTTACTCATTAGCAACTTTTTTTGTCGCCTATAAAACGATTGATTTTTCGATTCAGAATCAATAATTAGTAGTTTTTTAGGAATTCTGTAAATTTTACAGGAATTCACTGATCCCATTGTTCTTATAAACTGATAAATCTTCTTGATTATTTCCAAACTTAAAGGAATCTTCTATTTTTTCTTTTACACTGTCCGAAGCTGCCGTGACTTCTGACAGTGTTTCTATTTTTTTTGCTAACACTGTCCGAAGCTGCCGTGACTTCTGACAGTGTTTCTGTTTTTTCGCTTACATTGTCCGAAGTACCTAGGGGACTTTTTTGAGGCAGTAAGTTTAAATTCATCACAAAAATTTCACACTTTCATGTTAAGTTTTTGTGAACAACAGGGACGATTCTGACATGATTCGACGGAATTCTAGTTTGCTTCTATGGAAACCAGCGCAAAAATGAAATATTAATCTAAGTTACATGATATATCAACAAGTGCATATGAGGAAAGGTGTCGAGATTCGTGCGTTTACAAATTTTCCATTCCTTACAATAATTTAGGTGTATTAATAAATAAGAAGGAGGCATGTATGTATGATGTACCAGGAAAAGCCTTGGTTGAAGCTTTATGACCCGAGAGTGGATGAGCATGTAAGTGTAAAGTACGAATCACTTTACGATTTCTTAGAAAGTGCTGTCAATCGTTTTGGGGACAAACCTGCATTCACCTTTTATGGAAAGGTATTCAGTTTCAATGAAACAAAAATGATGGTTGATCGGCTAGCTGCTGCATTACATAAAGAAGGTTTAAAGAAAGGTGACAGGGTGGCCATTATGCTGCCGAACTGTCCGCAATACGTTTTCACATTATTTGCTATTTTCCGCTTAGGTGGAATTGCGGTCCAAGTCAATCCAATGTACGTAGAAAGGGAAATCGCCTACGTATTGGATGACTCAGGTGCCAAGTTTATGGTTGCGCTGGATGCCTTTTATTCAAAAGTGAAGAAGGTTCAATCCGACACCTTCTTGAAAAAGGTGATAGTGGTCAGCTTTGGTGGGGAACGGAAGGAACTCGCTGAAGGGGATTACTATTTTGAAGAATGCCTTCAAGCTGGTGAAGAGATTCCATTAATTGAGATTGACCCACATGAGGATGTTGCCGTTTTACAGTACACAGGTGGAACAACAGGTGTGCCTAAAGGTGTCATGCTGACACATTATAATCTGCTTGCAAACTTTAATCAGGTCTGTGATTTTATTTATAACACATGTGAACAGATTCCTGAATCATTTAAAATGATTACGGTTCTTCCGATGTTTCATGTCTACGGCCTTTCTAGTGTGGCGCTATGTGGCATTAGAGAGGGAGCCAATCAAATCATCCTTCCTCGCTTTGACGTGAAGGAGATAATAGAAACCATTAAGCGGGAGAAACCATTTCTCTTTGCAGGAGTCCCGACCATGTATTTTGCATTAAACAGTCAGCCAGAATTACTAAAGGATTGTGATTTAAAAGAATTGTGGTATGTAGGCAGCGGTGGCGCACCACTACCGGTTGAACAAGCAAAAACCTTTGAAAAAATAACTGGAGCTACACTAAGGGATGGATATGGCCTCTCTGAAGCAGCTCCAACCATCGCTTTTAATCCGCCATTTGTACCTAGGAAATATGGCAGTATTGGTATTCCGGTTCAAAGTACTGTAGTGAGAATTGTTCGGGAGACGGAAGACGGGGAAATTGTAGATGTTCCTGTTGGTGAAGCGGGAGAATTAATCGTTATGGGTCCGCAGGTTATGAAGGGGTATTGGAACCGTCCAAAAGATACAGAAGATGTGTTGAAGGATGGCTGGCTGTTTACCGGAGATATTGCGAAAATGGATGAAGAAGGGTATCTTTATATCCTTGATCGAATGAAGGATATGATAATTGCGAGCGGTTATAATGTCTATCCACGAGAAATTGAAGAAGTTCTTTACCAAATGGAGGGCGTGGAGGAAGCGATTGTCATTGGTGTCCCTGATGATTATCGCGGGGAAACGGTAAAGGCGTTCATTAAGCCGATTGAAGGATATACTCTATCAACGGAGGAAATTCTCCAGTATGCTAAGGATAACCTTGCACCATATAAGGCACCAAAAGAAGTGGAAATCCTTTCCGAGCTGCCAAAATCATCTGTTGGTAAATTACTCAGACGGGTCCTTCGAGACCAAGAGCTTGCGAAAGTGAAAGCTTAATAGAAGGAAGGTTCACAGAAATGCCCGATCACTTTGCGAGTTCGGGCATTTTTTTCCACCGTATAAGAAATTATAAAAAGTTATAAGAGTAGATAATTGGAAAAGATATCTGAATCTAGCTCCAGCGCCTAGCCCCTCGGGTCAAATAACCTTCGGCAAGAAAAGTCAAAAGGCGTACTTTTCCCGCCGAAGAACATTTGCCTGTCGGGGCTGAACGAGGCGCTTCCGCCTTTTGTTCTCATTATTTATTCTTTAAAAATTCTAGCACTCTATCATTTACAAAATCATTCGCTTCGGTAACATAAATGTGACCTGCACCTTGAATCGTTAAGAATTCTGCATTTGGGATTTTTTCGGCTAATGTGACACCATTTTCATATGGTACCAGTTTATCTTCATCACCATGGATGACTAGGGTAGGAACTTGTATCTGGTCTATTTCATTGTAGGTATCATGGGTGAGACAGGCCTGGAGCTGTAGCATGTAAGCATATGGCAGGATTGGGATCTCAATGCGTTTTTGGATATCTTCAGCAACCAACTCACGTTGATCTTCCAAGAAGGATTGGCTATAGAGAATCGGAGCGGTAGCCCAAGCCATTTCTTCTGGTGTTGCAATGGAAGAGCCTCTCGAAAGCATGAGCATGCTGACATCTGCACCTGGTTGTACATGATTAACACCGCCCGATGTGGTACAGCCAAGAATCAGTGACCGAATCCTATCAGGGTACTTAATAGCCAATTTTTGGGCAATCATACCACCCATGGAAATGCCATATACATGGGATGTTTCTACCCCAGCCGCATCTAAGACAGCTCTAGCATCCTCTGCCATAAGCTCAATTGAATAAGGAGTATTTGGTTTATCACTTAATCCTACCCCGCGATTATCAAAAATAATCACTTTGTAGTGCTCACTTAGAGCAGGCAGTGTCCTAAACCAGGACTTAGAATTAAGTGATAACCCCATAATTAAAAGTAAAGGTTCACCTTGACCATGAACCTCATAATAAAGATTGATTCCATTTGATTTTGTAGTAGGCATAGTTTACTACTCCTTCCTGTTAGATAATGGTAAATTATATGAGAGATTATGCCAGCAAAGAACTAGAGTAAAGGAGGAAAAAATTCCTCCCACTTAACTTACTATTCTATGTTTTTTCAAAAAGTTGCGAACGATTCTGTTAAATGCCTCTTTTGACTCTAACTTGGCAATATGTCCTGTGTTTTTGAAGATCACAAACTCCGAGTTGCGTATTTTTTTATGCATGAATAACTGCATCCAAACAGGGATTACTGAATCGTACTGTCCTCCAATGATGAGTGTTGGAATTTCTATTTTTGGAAGTAGTTTTTGATTGTTTACTTGAAGACAGGCCTGAACGGATTTTAGAAAGACATCATGATTAGGTTTATAGAATTGATGAAATTCTTCGAAGGTCTTGTTGTTCCAAGAGCTAAAAGAAATGCGAGCAGCGGTATCTTTTGACATGCTGGGGCGAGTAGATAGTGATCGAGCCTTACGGTAGGTGATTAATAGTTTCGCGAGACGTTTTGGCATATAATGATACGTGCTGACAAGCAATAAGGAACGGCACATTTGAGGGGCCAGACTATATATTTCTTGTGCAACCATTCCACCCATAGACAAACCACATATGTGAGCGTTTTCAATTCTAAGCTCTTTCAGTAAGGAAATAATATCACGGGCAAAGTGTGGGATAGAAATATCTTTATTAGTAGTATGGTCACCGTGACCTCTTAAGTCAGGAATAATCAATTCATACTGATCTGCAAACACAAACTGATTGTTCCAGCCTTCTTTTACTTCACCAAGCCCATGAATCAATACTAATGGTTCACCAACACCTAAGCGCAAGTATGGAATACCAGAGCAACTAGTAAATACTTGATCCAATTTTCAATCCCTCCTATTGCTATTATCATAAATCTCCTTCCCACTATTTGTAAAGTGTGAAAATTCATAAAATTTAGAAAAGATAATTACCCTGTGAGAGCAAATGTCCTTTTTGGTACCTGATATCATAGATAGTCTTATATAAGAATATCATTTTTAGTGAATAGACGGGAACCAGGGGTGGTTTGGTGGTTTAGTTTGTAAGTGGAATGGAAGAGGGGGACCATGGCAATTTGGCATAAATCGAGAAATATTACGACAAATTTCGATATTTTTTCTTTTTTTCTTGTAAAAACCTAGCTTTGGCGAAAGGGATAAATATCGAGAGGAAAGGAACTCGATTGTAAACGAGTCACCCGAGGTACTAGATGATTGTGGAAAAATGTCGAGAAGGAAGGGTTTACAAATCTAAATTTTAATACAATAATCATAATTATATTAATATTCTAATTAATAGAGTAGTCAACTATGTTCGAAGATATGCACCAGATTTAGTAGGGATATTGATAAGAAAATTCCTGAGGAGGCATCTGATTTTATGGTTTATCAGCAAAAGCCATGGCTGAACATTTATGACCCAAGAATTAATGAACATGTTAGTATTGACCACCAATCACTTTACGATTTTTTACAAGACGCAGTAAACCGTTATAATACCAAGCCTGCATTCACCTTTTTAGGAAGAGTGTGGAGTTATCATGAAACAAAAATACTAACCGATCGGCTTGCGGCAGCCCTCCATGAGGACGGCTTTCAAAAAGGCGACCGTTTAGCTATTATGCTTCCTAATTCCCCGCATTACATATTCACCTTATTCGGTACTTTTCGCCTAGGTGGAATCGCTGTTCAAGTGAATCCAATGTATGTAGAGAGAGAAATAGAACATGTATTACATGATTCCGGCTCAGAATACATAGTTGTACTCGATACACTTTATCCAAAAGTAAAAAAAGCTCAACCACAAACATCTATTAAAAAAGTTCTTGTCGTTAGCTTTGGCGGCACTAAAATGGAACTTGATGACGGTGATTTTTATTTTGATGATTTCATAGATAGTGAGGGAACCATTCCTCAAATTGAAATTAATCGGAATGAAGATGTTGCCCTTCTGCAATACACAGGTGGAACAACAGGGTTCTCCAAAGGAGTCATGCTTACTCATTCGAACCTACTAGCAAACTTTAATCAAGTTTGCGATTTCTCCTATAAGGCATGTCTTAAGAGGCCTGAGAATTTTAAAATGATTACGGTTTTACCAATGTTTCATGTTTACGGACTTTCCAGTGTTGCACTTTGTGGAATCAGAGAGGGTGCGAATCAAATCCTGTTGCCGCGCTTTGATCCGAGAGAAGTAATGGAAACCGTAAAACGGGAAAAGCCGTTCCAAATGTCTGGTGTGCCAACGATGTTCATAGCACTGAATAGTCAACCAGACCTAGAAGATTATGGGTTTAATGAACTTTATTATATTAGTTGTGGCGGAGCCCCACTCCCAGTAGAGACTGCAAAAACCTTCGAAGTCA